>JACZJB010000195.1 GCA_014860805.1 Anaerolineales bacterium | reverse complement strand
ATTTCAATGACACCAATCGCAAAATAAAAGTAAATAACCCAATCCACAGGCAGGTTGTAACGCCAACTGGAAAACCTGGCAATACCGTTTGCAACAGCATAACCAATATTAAAAACAAGGGGTACAAGGGAAAGCCATCTCATTCTATGCCAGGCCGCCCCCAGCCCCACTCCCAGAACTATAAGATAAACAATAACCAATATGAGGTTGTACCACTCAAGCACACCGTTCCATTCCACCCAATATAGATTTATGGGGGCGTACAAACCGGAAAATTCCTTTATCAATGGAAGTGAAAGCAATCCGCCGATCTCCGTGTTTAAAAAGTGTGCAGTAAAAAACGTGGCAACATATTCAGGATTTTCTCGGGTAAAAGAAATGATGCGCTGACCAATACTATCTTTTTCAGGGTCAAACAGACTTATATCAAGGTTTCCTGCAAAGGAGTATTGGCTGTAGATAATTGCAACCTGTTGGGGGTCGTCAAAGGATAGTTTCCCCGAGATGGTGTAATTATGAATAAGCCATGGTAAAACGGTGATTACCATCATCACCCCAAAGGTGATACCAGCAAGGATCCATTCTTTTGTTTTACGCTGGTAGGCAAACCAAGCTAATACAAACAAGGCTGGCAGTATGAACAGGGATTGAGTGCGAAACAACAATAGCAGACCAAATGCTCCACCTGCCACAAATGTAGATTTGACGTCCCGTCTCTCCAACCACCAAATGGCAACAAGGCACATCAGAGCGATCCCCATGGCTGTAGGAAAATCTGTGGTAAGGATTTTCGAATTTACCACGCGAGTATTGGATGAAATCCATAAGCCTACCAGTTCACGAAAGATGGCGAACAAGGCTACTGTCACACCAGCCGCTGGCGTATGAAGTTTTTTTCCTAGAAAGTACAGTGTGACAGGGAAAAAAGCCAGGATAAATGTCTGTGCAGTGATGATGGCAGGATAATTTTGTCCAAAGAGAATGTGTAAAATAGCAAGGAACACCACATATAAAGGGCGGGGGGGGATGCTGTCAAAATAGTCCGCGCCAATAAGCAGGCTTTGGGAAAGGTAATCGTAGAATCCCGCATCCGAGTATGGGAACGGGATATTTGCGGGCGGTGAAATAGGGGAGTAAAAACTGTTTGCGAGCACTTCCAAAGGAACACCAAGCCAGAGAATTACAGCTGTTGCGTAAAGCGCCAGCGGCAGAAGAACATTTACTATGCTTATTTTTTTGGACACTTCGGAAGTGACGGTAAACAGTATAAAGATACCAACAACGATGGAAAGTATAAACTGCCAGCCTTGTATCGCTACACCGGGTTCACCCCAGTATCCCGTATCCGCTTTTACCCCAATCTTTGTAATAGCTACGAAAAAAAATACAACAAGCAAAATGCCAATTGGGAAAAGAGCAGATCGATAGACGGGTTTAACCTTGAGTAGATTCTGTTTTTGAATTCCGTTTTTTATAAACAATAGAAAGAATGCTGCCTCGGCGCTGATTGCAAAAAAACACCACAATAAGGGGCTCAAACGTTCGTAATATGGAAAAAATCTATCAGGGTCGAGATAACGTAAAAGAAACAGCAGCAAACCTGAAACAAGAGAAAGAAGCGTCGAGGAAAGAATGACCGGCGTGCTGGCAAGTTGATCAAAGCGAAGGGGATCGCGGCGGGCAATAAATCCAAAATACAGCCCTGCAAAGAAGAAGAGAAACAGGATGGCAAGCAGAGTAGTTCGCGCAACGGAAAGCCCACCTTCTGATGGAACAAGAAGCAATGCAAAAACCGCCAGCAGGAACTGAAAGGCCGTGGCGAAGAAAAACCACGGCCAGAAATTTGAAGCGGTACGGGAAGTCTTCATAAGATTCTAAAACTCATAAATACAAAGATAACTTCCGATTTTTAGAACTGAAACCCTGTGCGGACAGGCACGATCTTGTGTGAATAATTTTTTACATAGCCAAAGAGTTTTTCCTGCAAGAGGATCCAATCTGCCGAAGCAAGGATACGGCGTGCCTGGGGAACATCTGTGGCGAGCAGGCCTACCTGAATTTGTGGATATGAGCCGTAAATCGTTGCCCATGCTTCAGCAGGCTGCAAGCCCAGGCGCTGGACGCCTGGCACGAACTCACCAATGATGAATTCAAAATATTCCTGATCGCGCTCAGCGGCGATGTCCCACGTCATGATTACTTTTACTGACATGTTCTGCCCTGCGGGCACTATCCTTTTTGGTAATCCAGTACAACAACTTTTGTTTCGTCGGGCAGGCTTGAACGAGTCACCTTTAAGGAAGGCTGCGATTCGGTTTTGCCAAGGCCCATTTCCTTTAAGAACTTATTCAGTGAGTCGAGGCTCAATTTGGCATCGGGTGTGGAATAATGCATGGGCACGACCAAATTCGGCTCAAGCAGGCTGACAACCTCCGCAGCCTTGGCAGCATTAAGAGCGCTTCCGCCTCCAACTGGAATAAGAAGCACGTTGACCGTTCCAAGCGCCTCCACTTCGCTTTGGGGAGGGATCTCCTGCATGTCGCCAAGATGGGCCACAGTGATGCCGTCATAATCAAACACATACAAGGTGTTGCGGACCTTGTCCTTGCTCTTCTTGCTTCCTGCTCCGCTGGTCTGCACGGCGGTGATAAATACTTCACCGATCTCGAATTCTCCCGCGCCAGTGATGACGTGAGTGCTGCCCTTGACTGCGTCACTGTTGTTATGACCGGGTGCATCATGGCTGATGGTGACGATCTCAGCCTTAAGCTTCAGCGCGTCGTAGCCGACCGCTTTGTGGTCGAATGGATCCGTCACCACTGTGGCGTAATTGCGCTCTGTGAGACGAAAACATGAATGTCCGAACCAGGTTATTTCCATAAAGTAGTGCCTCCGAAGTGGATATTATACCCGATGGATAACCGCGAAAAAGTGAATTGATATAATTCGCCCATGGCAAAATTAAAACTTATTCCATATCTTGAAGCCCTCTTTGCGGTTGTTGTCTGGGGTGCATCGTTCATCGCCACGAAGATCGCCGTCGGGCAAATCTCCCCTATCGCGGTGGTGTGGCTCCGCTTTGCAATGGGGATTCCCATTCTTTTCGTGGCGGTCGCCATGCGCAAACAATTTGCCTTCCCAAAAGGAAGGGAATGGCTGTACTTCACGCTGCTTGGCTTTCTGGGAATTTCATTCCACCAGTGGCTGCAATCCAATGGCTTGAAAACCGCGCAAGCCACCACCACCGCATGGATCGTCGCCACATCGCCCGCTTTTATCGCAGTTCTCGGCTGGCTGGTTCTCAAGGAAAAACTCAACCTCATCCAATCAGCTGGGATTGGATTGGCCATGATCGGCGTGCTAGTCGTGGTCAGCAAAGGGGATTTTGCCAGCATCTCCATTGGCAACTTTGGCACAGCAGGCGATTTTCTCATCCTTATCAGCTCTGTCAACTGGGCTGTTTTTTCCATCCTCTCGCGGCATGGGTTGAAAACTCACCCATCCACACGATTGACGTTTTGGGTCATGACCATCGGCTGGTTGATCACATCCGCCGCATTTTTCGCAGGCAAAAACTACACCGAGATCGCGCTGCTTGATTCACGCGGCTGGTGGGCTCTGATTTTTCTAGGTCTCTTCACAACGGGCCTTGCATACATCGCCTGGTTCGATGCGCTTGCCCAGCTTCCTTCTGCGCAAACAGGCGCATTCCTTTTTATCGAGCCGCTGGCGAGCATGGTTGTTGCATCAATCGTTCTTAAAGAGCAGGTCACTCTTGCTTCGATATTCGGCGGCGCGATAATCCTCTTCGGCATTTGGCTGGTCAACAGGAACTAAATGAAAGCAAGAACAACTCCCAACGCAAGCATTGATAAGACAGAAAACGGATATCTCCTGAAAATTCCAGCGGGAGATTCTTTCAGCTATCGTTTTGCCCAGATCGATGACTACTTCGGACTCCCGCGCAGGAAGTTTCCGCATCATTCCTTAACTTTGAGCCTGCGTGCAAAAACGTCAAGCCTCTCCCTCCCCGGAACATGGGGCTTTGGGTTGTGGAACGATCCGTTCGGAATGTCACTTGGGTTTGGGGGAAGGCGCTGGCAATTGCCAACCTTACCAAATGCCGTTTGGTTCTTCGGCGCATCACAGCAGAATTATTTATCCTTTACAAATGACAAACCTGCACAGGGGTTTTTAGCTCAATCGTTTCGTTCGCCCAGATTTCATCCCTTGTTATTTCCTGCGGGATTTGCGCTACCATTCGCCCGCAAAATGACAAGAAAATTATTAAGCAAAGTCATCGCCGAGGATTCATCCACTCTCAGCGTGGATGTCACTCAATGGCATGGATACAGGCTCGAGTGGAGTTTGAAGCGCGCGGCCTGGTATGTAGATGATGTTCTCGTGTTTGAGTCGCTGGTCAGTCCGAATCCGCCGCTGGGACTGGTCATCTGGATCGACAATCAATTTGCAGCCTTTCCCCCAGATGGAAAAATCGGGTTCGGAGTCTTGGAAAACCCCGAACCCGCATGGTTGGAAATTTCTGACTTAAGTTTAATTTAGAAGAGCCCAGGCCAGAACTGCGGCAGGAACGCGCGCAACAAAGCGTCGATGATGAGGCCGAGGATGAGGTAGCCGCCGAATTTGCGGTTGTGCTGGAAGGCAAAGCCCGAGAACCAAACGGGCCAGGCGGGCCAGCCTTCTGGAGCCTGCGCAGGTTTCGGCTTGTTCAGTACGCCAATGATGGTAAGCGCTTCCTTGTAAGCAAGGAAAACGATCAGCATGGCGGGGGTGAAATAGCGCGGCACGAAAACGAGGTACGCGATCACCAGATAGATGAGAACGATGGCGATCTGATCCACGCGGCGGGCAACAGCTTCACCCACGCGCACTGGGAAGGTGCCAACGCCTTTGGCTTTGTCATCATCATACTTGTCAATGTGTTTGGCGACGTTAATGCTGGCAACGCTCAAGCCAAAAGGAACACCCGCAAGGACGACATTCCAATTCCAGGACCCGGCGAGCACAAAGTACACGCCTGCGATCATGATAGGTCCCCAGATTAGGAAAATGGCGAACTCGCCAAGACCCCAATATTTGAAAGGATAGGTGTAGGCAAGAAGTACTACTGCGCCAAAGGCAAACAAGCCGATGGTCGTTGCGGAGAAATTCGTATAGAACAAGGCATAGATGCCTGCCAACGTGGCGAGGATGCCGCTGGCAACGAACCAACGCATCGAAGTGGCATTGTCCCAAAATTTTTGGACGAGCGGATGTACACCGTACTGTGTGCGGAAGTAGTTATCCTTGTCCACGCCGCGGTTGTAATCTGTGTAATCGTTGAGAATGTTGTTGGTACCGTGAGCAATGAACAGACCCAGGGTGACGATCAGGAACGTCAGCCAGTCAAAGTGCCCGTCACGAGCGGCAAGAATTCCCGCGATCACGCAGGAATAAACAGTGACGAGGGTCACTGCGGAACGTGTAGCAATCAGCCATTTGGAGACAACATCAAGCGCGTCCCACTCTTTTTTGTCATCCATCTTGATGAGTTGCCAGGAGGCTTTCCGCCACATAGCGAAGTTAATATGCATAATACTCTCTCCTTGAGTAAATAATTTGAACGGCTTTCGCCGTAAAAAATGTTCAATGCGGGATTATACAACCGTTTTGTGAAATGTGGAACTTGCTCCTTAAAACAAAAAAATCCCCGAAAAGTTTCGGGGACCGAGAAAGTGTCATAAACCCAGCTTTTTAGCTTCGATCCAAAAGGCATCCATCTCTTCCAGGGTCATATCAGATAAATTACGCCCCTGATTTTTCGCACTCTTTTCCACATAACCGAAGCGTTTCTTGAATTTGAAGTTAGCCTCCCGCAGCGCGGACTCGGCATCCACTTTGCGCCAACGGGCAAGGTTAACCAGAACAAAGAACAAGTCACCCAACTCGGAAGTCACTTCTTCGATATTTTGTGCCTGTTTGATCTCTTCAATTTCCTCACGGATCTTATCCAACACACCTTCGATCTCGGGCCAGTCAAAACCCACACGGGCGGCGCGGTCTTGATATTCCTGTGCTTGATTCAAAGCAGGGAGAATTGAGGGGACTCCATCCAGCAATCCCTTGTCATCTTTTTTTCCGCCTCTTTCCTTTTCTTTCAATTTTTCCCAGTTTTGCAAAACCCCATCCACGCCGTCTAATTTGACATCTCCAAACACATGCGGGTGGCGGCGGACGATCTTGTCATATATTCCATGGACAATTTCTCGCATGGAAAAATTTTTAGTCTCACTGGCGATCTGGGCATTCAGCACAATTTGCAGGAGGAGATCGCCAAATTCCTCGCGCATGCCAGCCGCATCATTTGCGTCAATGGCGGAAAGCGCCTCGTAGGATTCTTCGAGCAAATGCTTGCGCAGGGTTTGGTGAGTCTGCTCCTTATCCCACGGACAGCCGTCCGGAGCACGGAGGTGAGCTACAATCTCAGCAAAGGCTTCAAAGGATGTCCCTTTCCCCAGGGATGGAATGTACAAACAGGTTGAAAAAGAATAATCACCTGAACCTAAAGCTTCCAGTCTTTCTTCTTTTTTCTTTCCATCGTCCACCAGAAAAATTCCATGCTCGTTGGGGTAATTTGCCTGCAGCACTGTTCGTACCTGCGTTGCCAGTTCGTGCGAATCAATGCCAAGAATCAACGTGTCCACATCGGGCGGGGTGGGAGGAAAATGTGCGGATGAAAATTCCTGAGCGTCGAGCAGGGTCAACTTTGAGGGCGGGGGGAGGCGCAGCGTATCAAAAGTGGAGGTGACGAGGGAAAGATCCATGGTTCAATATCCTTAAAGCAAAACGTAATGCGTGCACAAAAGTGTATCACGCATTACGCTGGAACGATCTAAACAACAACGAATTAACGTTTGGTGTACGTAGGAGCCTTGCGGGCTTTCTTGAGACCTGGCTTTTTACGTTCCTTCACGCGGGCATCGCGGGTGAGCAAGCCCTTCTTGCGCAGAGCAGACGTCCACTCTGCATTGATGATCTGGAGCGCGCGGGCAACGCCGAGACGCACCGCTTCTGTCTGACCTGTGGTGCCACCGCCGCTGACGATGACAGAAACATCATATTTGCTTGCTTCCTGACCGACCGCGCTGAATGGGCGCAGAATGTCATCGAGGTCGCCGAGGCGGGGGAAATATACCGCGCCGTCTTTTTCGTTGACAACCATTTTGCCGGAGCCAGTCGTGAGGCGCACGCGGGCAGTGCTTTCCTTGCGACGTCCAATGCCTTCATAATATTGAGCCATATTCACTTACCTCTTTATTCCAAAACTTGCGGGGCTTGTACCGCGTGGGGATGGTCGGGACCAGCATAAATCTTAAGGCGCTTGAGCACGGCACGTCCCATGCGGTTGTGCGGGAGCATGCCCCACACAGCGTCGCGCAAAGCACGATCGGGGTATGTCGCAAGCTGGTCGCGAAGAGAAATGCTCTTCAAACCGCCGGGATAACCCGAATGACTGTAATAGATCTTGGATTCAAGCTTGGAGTGGGTTTTTGTTCCAGTTACACTTACCTTCTGGGCATTGACCACCACTACAAAATCACCCATCTCCACGCCGGGCGTGAAGGTAGGTTTGTGCTTTCCAAGCAGAACCCGCGCAACTTGCGCAGCCAAACGGCCAAGGGTCTGCCCTTCTGCATTAATTACAACCCAGTTGCGCTGAATTTCAGCGGCTTTCGGATAGTACGTCTTCTGTTGCACTTTCGTCTCTCCGTTTCCTTAATATCATTACAAATGATCAAT
>JACZJB010000194.1 GCA_014860805.1 Anaerolineales bacterium | reverse complement strand
GCGGGGATTCGATCATGTAGCGTTCCATATCATCTCCTTTTACCGATAAATATACGAAGATTATAGAACTTTTATTTTTGGTTTTCAATCACCAATTTATGTCAACTTATCGATCAGAAATGCAAAATCCAGCACATTTTCCTTGAGCCAGTCGTACCGTCCGCTGGCGCCAGCGTGACCTGCGCTGAAATTGGTCTGAAGCATGGCAAGATTGTCACCTTTCTTGATATCCCGTATCCTAGCCAGGAACTTGGCGGGTTCCCAGTATGCCACGCGCGGATCGTTGTAACCCGTTGTCAGAAGCAAGTGAGGGTATTCCACGGGTTTGATATTGTCATAGGGAGAATAAGAAAGCATGTAATCAAAAGCATCCTTTTCCTCAGGGTTGCCCCATTGGTCGTATTCCAGTGTGGTCAATGGGATGGTCGGGTCGCTCATGCTGGTGATCACGTCCAAAAACGGGACCTTGCAGATCACCACTTTGAAGAGGTCTGGACGCATGATCATACTTGCTCCCACTAACAGACCGCCAGCGGAACTGCCGATGATGGCCAGTTTTTCCGGCGAAGTAAAACCTTCCTTGACCAGATGCTCGGCGCAGGCAATGAAATCGGTAAAGGAATTTTTTTTATTCAGCAACCTGCCTTCGTCGTACCAGGTGCGGCCCATTTCCATTCCGCCGCGGACATGTCCAATGGCAAAGACGAATCCACGGTCGAGAATGCTGATGATGTTTGCGTTGAAGTGTGCGTCACTGGAGGCTCCGTACGCGCCGTAGCCATACAGCAGAGTGGGATTCCGCCCATTTTTTTGCAGGTCTTTTCGGTAGGCAATGGACATTGGAACTTGTTTTCCATCAGGCGCGTTGGCGAAGATCAATTCCGTGACGTATTGTGTTCTGTCGTATCCATTTGGGATCTGATCTTCCTTCAGGGTTTTCCATTCGCCTGTGTCCATGTCAATGCTTGCAACAGTGAATGGAGTGACAAGAGACGAATATTTGACGCGTACATGCTTTGATTTGAATTCAAGGTTGGTTTCGACTGCCGCTTCGTATGTCGGGTCCGGGAACTTGACATAGAAAGACTTGCCGACATCATTGATTTTGCAGATGCGTAATTGCTTGATTCCATTTTTACGCTCGTGCAGCACGATGTGATTCTTGAACAAATCAAAATGTTCCAGGAGAACATCCTTGCGATTGGGGATGACATCCTGCCAGTTCTCTATGCCTGGAGCCGAGATGGGCGCCTTGACCAGTTTGTAGTTGTGGGCGTCTTTGTTGGTGATGATGTAGAAGGAGTCACCGTGATGCCCGGCATAGTATTCGAGTCCAAGCTGACGGGGCTGAATCAGTTTGAGGTCGGCATCAGGCTGATCGGTCCGTATGAAGCGCATTTCCTGGGCAAGCGTGTTGTAGTGAAAGAGCATCAAATAGTCTTTACTGCGTGACTTGTGCAGGGAAAGTACGAAGGTATCATCTTGTTCGTGAAAAAGCAGGGTATCTTCACTTGGATTTGTTCCAAGTGTGTGGCGGAATAACTTGTCGGCGCGGTGGTATTCGTCCAGCGTCAGGTAGTAAATGGTTTTGTTGTCTTTTGCCCATTCGACTCCGGTTGAATAATAAACATTCCCGTGTGCCCGCTGGATCTGTTCAGGGAAAAGTTCCCCGGTAATCAAGTCTTTGATGTAGACCGTATAGACTTCCGCGCCTTCGAGGTCTATAGAATAGGCAAGTTTGGTCTGGTCGGGACTGATGCTGAAAGCACTGACGCTGCAAAACTCATTTCCTTCCGCAAGAATGTTCTGATCCAGCAGGATCTCTTCGGGCGCTTCAAGCGAACCTTTCTTGCGGCAATAAATAGGGTATTGTTTTTTCGCTTCGGTGCGTGTGTAATAAAAATAATTTTCAAATTCTTCAGGGACGCTGCTATCCACTTCCTGAATGCGCCCCTTCATTTCCTGAAAGAGGATTTCCTGCAGCGGTTTGATGTGACTCAGGGTTTCTTCCAAATATTTGTTTTCAGCTTCTAAAAACTTGATAACTTCAGGGTCTTCACGGTCGCGCATCCAGTAGTATTCATCGTTGCGGGCGACGCCGTGCTGTGTAAGGATCGTTTCTCGTTTTGCAGGGATCGAATATGACGCCATGATGCTCCTAGGTGAGTGATGGAAGATATTTTTCGCGCAGACTTGCCATATGATGTTCGACGTGTCCCACCAGCATAAAGATCAAGGCTCGGGCGCTCACCGCCGCGCTGCTGGCTGTTCCGACCCGCGCAGCAGATTCTTCGCTGATATTTTTTACGGCAAGGATGTTTGCGCGGCGCAAATATTCAAACTCGGCAAGTAAGTCTTCGAGTGCAAGCTCATCCGCACCCGCTTCACGGACGTAATCTACCTGCTCGAAACCGGGCAGCGGAGTTTTGTCATTGCGTGAAATTCGCAGCAGTCGGTACGAGAAGACGCGCTCGGCATCTATCAGATGGCTGACAATTTCCTTGATGGACCATTCGGCAAGTCCGTTGCGGAAGCGTGCCTGTGTATCTGTCAATTTCTCCAGCGCAGATCGGATCTCGTCGATTTGTTTTGGCAAAGCGGCGATTACATCCCCTCTGGCTTGCGCGCGTTGGATGTAATCTGCGTAAAATGGAGCGTATTCTTCTGTTGCCGGTGAAAGGATGGATTTCATATATCTCCTTGTTTCCAAAGTGCCGGGATTTTCGCAAGTATAGCATTCATTTCCGCCTGGCTTTATTCGCTGTATAATATTGTCAGACATGTCGAGTTCATGTAAATGATTTTACAAAATAAGATTCCATTGTGAGTTAGGATTTTTGAAAAGGTCGAATGCCTACATTGTTGAATTATAAGGATTTGTTTCGTGAAGCCACGCTTGAGGATAAGCTGTCGTTTTTTCAGACTTTGTTGAATGGAAAAGAGGATTTGACTGCAGATCTTGCACTTGCGTTGTTGAAATCGGTCCATAAGGAATTAAGCAGCACGCATCATAATTATTTGGCGTATAAGCGTTACGCCGGGGTGATTGAGTCTCTGCGCTATGAAATGTCAGATCTTCTTTTGCAGGTTGTGGATGCCTGGAATGCTGGCCGCACAGCGAAGGAGATCGAGTGGCTTGCGGATGGTGTCATCAAATAAAATTGAGTAAAAAAGCGGGGCAATTCATATTGTATTTGCATCATCTGACTGTGATATATTTAATTAGAAATGTCTGACAATTTTTGCATGTTTAAGCAACCAAAATAAGGTTTATTCCATGACTTCAAATCACACTCGTAACCCCGGCACGCCCCTTGACCTTGATTGGGTGATGGGCGCACATGTCAACAAGAGCGCAGTGGAGCGGCGTACCGCCACTCTCACAGGCCGCCGCACCGTGAAAAAGGATTGGCAGGCGGCCTGGCTCTTGCGCGCCATCACCAATATTGACCTGACCACCCTTGCAGGCGACGACACGCCTGGTAGAGTTCATCGTCTGTGTGCCAAAGCCAAACAACCGCTGCGCCCCGATATGATGGAAAAACTTGGACTCGATGGCGAGCGGATCACCGTCGGCGCGGTATGTGTGTACCCCAACCGTGTTGCGGATGCAGTCCATGCGCTTCAAGGCTTTACCATTCCAGTTGCCTCTGTCGCGACAGGTTTTCCTGCGGGACAGACTCCTCTGCCACAACGCATTCAAGAAATTGAGCAAGCCGTGGAAGCGGGCGCAAAAGAAATTGATGTGGTCATCGCCCGTAATTATGTTCTCACTGGCGATTGGGCGGCGATGTACGACGAGTTGCAGCAGTTTCGCAAAGCCTGCGGTGACGCGCACATGAAGACCATCCTCGCCACAGGCGACCTCGGTTCGCTCAAACAGGTTTATCAAGCCAGTTTGGTTTCCATGATGGCAGGCTCGGACTTTATCAAGACATCCACAGGCAAGGAAACGGTCAACGCCACGTTGGAATTCAGCCTGGTGATGACGCGTGCCATCCGCGATTATCTCGACCGCTTCGGCTACAAAGTCGGTTTCAAACCCGCGGGCGGAATCAGCTCCGCGAAGCAGGCAATGGCGTGGCAATCGTTGATGAAAGAAGAACTCGGCGACGAATGGCTGAAGAATGACCTATTCCGCATTGGCGCGAGCAGTCTGTTGACCGATATCGAGCGGCAGTTGTATCACTACATCACAGGTCACTACGCGGCGAAGCATCACATGCCGATGGGATAAGCACCCCGATGGTCGAGTAGGCGGCGTGCTTTTGCCGCCGTATCGAGACCATCAGTTAGATGCATATAAGAAATAAAAGGTGTACTTGGAATTTGTGGTCTCGATATGCCCCTCAAAGAGCATTCGGGGCTACTCGACCACCGCATATAACTGGAATAAAGATTTATGGCATGGATGTATATTCTTGAATGTTCTGATGGCTCTTATTACGTAGGTTCGACAAAAAATCTTGACCTGCGAATCATGCAACATCAATCAGGGAAAGGTTCACGATACACATCTGGACGGCTTCCTGTAAAGTTGGTTTATGGCGAAGAATATGACCGAGTTTCCGATGCATATTATCGAGAGAAGCAGGTTCAAAATTGGGGCAGAGCGAAACGGGAAGCTTTGATCAATGGCAACAACGAAATGCTTCCGCCTCTGGCAAAGAAGAAGTTTCAGAAAAATCAAAATAATGGCTAATCCCGTTGGTCGAGTAGGCGGTGCTCGTCCGCCGTACCGAGACCAAAGATGGTAGTAAAAATAAAATGAAAAGTTGGTTTGGAATGTGTGACCTCGATATGCTTCTCGCAAAGAGCGCTCGTCGCTACTCGACCACCGAGTATGGAATAAATAAAATTTTCAAAGCAAACCGTTGGTCGAGTAGGCGGCATTCGTCCGCCGTATCGAGACCAAAGACAACAAGTAAACCTAAAATAAAAAGTTGACCTGAAATGTGTGGTCTCGATACGCCTTTCGCAAAGAACGCTCAAGGCTACTCGACCACCGAGATAGGATGTTACTATGTCAAAAATACTTGAAATCTTCAACACCATGGAATACGGACCCGCGCCCGAAGCGCCTGATGCTGTCAAAGCGTGGCTGGATGAGCATGGACGCAAGTTCGGCTTGTTCATCAACAACGAATGGGTGACGCCGAAAGGGGCGAAGTTCTATCCTTCGTACAACCCTGCGAATGGCGAGTTATTAGCCGAGACCACCCAGGCTGGACAAAAAGAAGTCGATGCGGCGGTGGCTGCGGCGCGGGAAGCGTTCAAATCGTGGAGCAAGACTCCTGGAGTGGTGCGCGCGCGTTATCTGTATGCGATTGCGCGCAATCTTCAGAAACATTCGCGCTTGTTGGCTGTGCTCGAGTCTATGGATAACGGCAAGCCAATTCGTGAATCACGCGATATTGATGTGCCTTTGTTGGCGCGTCACTTTTATTATTATGCGGGCTGGGCGCAGTTGATGGAAACTGAACTGAGCGATTATCAATCGGTTGGTGTGGTCGGGCAGATCATCCCGTGGAATTTCCCGCTGTTGATGCTGGCATGGAAGATCGCGCCTGCGATTGCGATGGGCAACACGGTTGTGCTTAAGCCTGCTTCGTACACAAGACTCACAGCGTTGTTGTTCGCAGAAATTGTCGCCGAAGCAGGTCTGCCTGCTGGCGTGGTGAATGTCATTACTGGAAGCAGCAGCGCGGGCTCGATGATCGTTACACATCCTGATGTGGATAAGATCGCCTTCACGGGTTCTACCGATGTCGGGCGCACGCTGCGCAAGCAGACGGCTGGCTCAGGGAAAAAACTTTCGCTCGAACTTGGTGGCAAGAGTCCATTCGTCGTGTTTGACGATGCTGATTTGGATGGAGCAGTTGAAGGCGTGGTCGATGCGATTTGGTTTAATCAGGGTCAGGTTTGTTGCGCAGGGTCAAGGCTGATCGTGCAGGAAAATGTCGCAGCGAAGTTTATCCAAAAATTAAAAAATAGAATGCAACACATGCGTGTGGGCGACCCGCTTGATAAGTCGATTGACATGGGCGCGATCGTTGACCAAAGCCAATGGGACACGATCGATGGGTGGGTGAAGACGGGCATTGCCGAAGGCGGCGAATGTTTTCAGCCGAATATCGCGCTGCCCGAAAATGGGCTGTTTTATAAACCCACGCTCATCACGGGGCTTGACCCCGCCGCCGCAACGGTGCAGGAAGAAATTTTCGGACCCGTGCTGGTCTCGCTCACGTTCCGCACGCCGAGCGAAGCCATCGAACTTGCGAACAACACGCGCTATGGTCTCGCGGCGAGTGTCTGGAGCGATAACATCAACCTCGCGCTCGATGTGGCGAGCAAGATCAAGGCGGGTTCGGTGTGGGTCAATTGCACC
>JACZJB010000193.1 GCA_014860805.1 Anaerolineales bacterium | reverse complement strand
TCCCTATTCGATGGGTTTTCATCAAGCGCCTGCCGATGGCAATCCACATCCTGAATGGGTCTTACACGCGCACTTTTACCCGCCACTATTGCGCTCTGCCACAGTCAAAAAATTCATGGTTGGGTTTGAGATGCTTGCCATGCCCCAACGTGACATCACGCCCGAAGCCGCCGCCGAACGCCTGCACAGCTTGCCTGCAATTCATTACAAACAACGAAACACACTATGAATCTTCGAGAAAAAGTAACTGAAAAATTTAGGGAACGATTTGGATACGACCCTGACTACATCGTCCGCGCACCGGGGCGTGTGAATCTGTTAGGCGAACATGTGGATTACAACGATGGATTCGTCCTCCCCATCGCCATTGACCGCGCCACGTGGCTTGCATGCTCTCCCAGTCAAACGCCTCAAACCACGCTCGTGGCTGTGGACTTGTCCGAAGAGACTTTGTTCACACCCGAAACGCTTTCTGCCAAAACCGACACGGCTGGCAGGTCATTGCCATCTTGGGCGCTTTATCCTGCCGGGGTAATGTGGGCATTGGGCGAAACGCAATTAAACACACCTGCGCTCAACGGCGCGTACACATCCGATGTACCACAGGGCTCTGGCTTGAGTTCATCCGCCTCAGTAGAGATGGCATTCGCGTTCGCATGGCAAACTCTGGGTGGATGGTTTCTCCCACCGATGGAACGTGCCCTGCTCGGTCAAAAAGCCGAGAACCAATACGTGGGGGTCAACTGCGGAATCATGGATCAATTCGCCAGCGCTTGTGGAGAAGAAAACCGACTGCTTTTGCTTGATTGCCGTTCATTGGAATGGCGCACGTTACCCCTCCCTAAAAACACTGCCATCGTCATCGCTGATACAACAAAGCGCCGCACATTAACCTCCGGGGAATATAACAGCCGCCGCGCAGATTGCGAAGAAGCCGTCCGTTTATTGAAAAAGTTTGTGCCAGACATCAAATCCTTGCGGGATGTAAATCTGGAGACCTTTAATCAATTTGCTTCTCACTTGCCAGAACAGGTTCATAAACGTGCGCGTCATGTTGTGGAAGAAATCGAACGGACACAACTTTCCATTCCCTTTTTGGAAAATGGCCATATCCAGCAATTTGGAAGATTACTCAACGAATGTCATGACAGCCTGCGAAACCTGTATGAAGTCTCCATCTCTGAATTGGACGTGATGGTACAGGTGGCACAATCCCTGCCAGGCTGTTATGGCGCGCGTCTCACCGGTGCAGGCTTTGGCGGCTGTACGGTAAACCTCGTCAGCATAGAGAAAGTTGAGGATTTTGCGAACCGACTCTCGGCTGGGTATGAAGCGAAAACAGGTCTCCACCCTGAAATTTACATCTGCCAGGCATCACCCGGTGCTACTCTGAGCTAACATCATCATGCTATTCGTTGTTTTGTAGTTAAGAGTATGTTCCGGCCAAAATTGCAACGGTCGAAGTTGCAAATATTTAGTCGAGACCGTAATTTTTCTCACTCACAACCGCAAGCGAATCTGCCCGGCGGGGTACATATCTGGTATACGGGTATAAGTTCCGACCCACGTTGAACCACATTTAATACATACCACATCCTGATCCTCTATATGGACAGGGAGCTAAAAACGTACTATTGCAAACCCCTTCATCTAAACAACACTCTTTGTCCGTCATGTCACAATCGCCTGCTTTTCGTTGCCGGGGATTTTTCGTTTACCTGCAGGTTGCGCGGGGTGTTTCAGAGTTTGCTGCGGGGATGGCATTGCGGCAATACGGTCTCCTGCATTTCACGCAGGCATGGCGCTATTGACTAAAACCCAAATAAAAAAGTGAGATCGTTGACATTCGTGCCGGTGGGACCAGTATCGATCAAATCGTCGAGTCTTTTAAAGAATGCATACGAGTCGTTGTTTGCCAGGAATGACTCATAATGCAGCCCAAGCGTATTGGCGCGTTGCAGCGTCCTGTCTGTGACGACTGCGCCCGCGGCATCTGTCGGACCATCCTCCCCGTCTGTGGCAAGAGTAATCAGCATCGCATCATGTAATCCATCCAGTTCGTGGGCAGCGGCAAGGGCAAGTTCTTGGTTGCGTCCACCGCAACCATTGCCGCGCAGTGTGACAGTCGTCTCGCCGCCTGCAATCATACAGAATGGGCGCGGAAAATCCTCCTGCAAAAAAGTGCAAAGTTTGCCCGCAGTCTCACGCGCTTCCCCCTGCCAGGTATCGCCGATAAATTTTGTGTGAAAGCCAAGCGACTTCGCTTCTTCAAGCCCAGCCTGCGCGGCAAGATAATTACTGCCGATCAATACATTTTGCACGCGCGAAAAGAGCGGGGCGTTTGGTTTCGGCGTTTCAGTTGCATTTTCCAAATAAGTTACGATACTTGTCGGGATTTTTTCGGCGAGTTGATATTTTTTCAGGATGTTCAACGCGTCTGCCTTTGTGGACGGATCGGGTGCAGTCGGACCCGACGCGATAGCCTCTAACGAATTACCAACAACATCGGACAGGATCAACCCCGCCACTTTCGCAGGGACGGCTGATTCAGCGATCCTGCCGCCTTTTACTTGATCCAGATGGCGGCGCAGGGTGTTGATCTCGTCGATGCGTGCGCCGCAGGATAACAAGGCTTTGGTGAGCGCCTGCATGTTTTCGAGTCCGATTTTGGGATGGGGCGATGTCATCAATGCCGAGCCGCCACCAGAGATGAGACAGATGAGCAGGTCGCGTTCGGTGAGGCTTGATACAAGTTCGAGAGCTTTGTTGCCTGCAATGAGACTGTTTTGGTTGGGGACAGGATGACCGCCCGCGCAGACTTCGAACCCTGCCTCAGAGGAGGGAAAGGCTTGTTTTGGAATGAGCAAGCCGCGGGTCGGGATGTGAGGCGGGAGAATGTCTAATAGCGACTCTGCCATGGCTTGGGTCGCTTTTCCCAACCCCAAAACGGTGACGCGCTCCAATGAGTCTAGGCCATAGGTTTTCTCTGCGATGTGGAGGAGTGCGCCCTCCAGATACACAAAGCGGCGAATAGCCTGCCCAGGTTCGACTGCTCGCAAGGCTGTGGACAGAATTTGACCTATTTTGTGCCCAAAAGAGTGCGTTTTTAGGGATGCAGGATTTATTTTCTTCAATTTTTCTCCTAAATTGTATCAAATCAGGGCTTGATTTTTTGTAAGATTATTGTATACTGTATACAGTATACAATAATATGTAAACAGGTGAAATACATGGATAACTTCGTTTTTCCAGAATTAAAGCAACGTACGGTCGAAGATGAGATTACCAGCCGCTTGCGAAACGCGATCATTGGTGGGAATTTCGCGCCTGGATCACATTTGAACGAGACTGAGGTTGCAAAGCAGATGAATGTCAGCCGCATCCCCATTCGGGAGGCGATCAAGAAGCTTGAACAGGAAGGGCTTTTGGTGCGGCATACAAACAGGCGGGTATTTGTGGTGTCATTTTCTGCTCATGATGTAAAAGAAGTGTTCAGTATGCGCGCCAATCTGGAATGCATGGCGTTTGAGTGGGCGCTTCCGAACATGGGAGTGGATGATTTTGTGGCTTTACAAGATCTTATTGCACAACAAAAAAATGCCATTGCTAGCGAAGATTATGAAAACCTTGCCGGGCTGGATATGCAGTTCCATGAATTTATCGTTTCGAAGGCAAAACATTCCCGTTTATTGAAGTCCTGGTACGAGCAACATGCCCAGAGTCAGATGCTGTTGAATGTCCGTTTTCGCAAAATGTCAGATTACACGCCAGAGACCGTGGTGCGTGACCATATCCAGATCTTGGAAGCAATCAAGCGCAGCGATATCGATGCCGCCAAATTACTCACATTGCAGATCAGCGAACGAGTTGCTTTGGAATGCTGCCAAACATTGGGGGAATTCCTTGGTACAAGCGAGCCTGAAGGAGGTAGATGAATAAAATAACATATTTCTAATAACCAAACCGGTTCATATCAAATAACAAAATTCTAATCGGAGGAGCAATATCATGAAGGAACGAAAAGACCTCACCAATCGCCTGCAAAATGGAAAACTTTCCCGCCGTGATTTCATCAAATTGATGCTTGCAACGGGGGCTACTGCAACGGGTATTGCAGCCGGACTCGCTTCCTGTGCCCCTGAGCCTGCCGCTACAGCAGTTGCAACTTCCGCCGCGACCGAGGCTGTCACTGCAGCAACCGAAGCCATGGCAAAACCATTGAGCGTCGAAGGCAAATTGACCATGAAGTTGCGCGCGGCATTCATGCCGCAGGGCAACGAAATTCTCAAAGTTATTGTGGAAGATTGGGGGCAGAAGAACAACATCCCAGTCGAAGTTGACATCACCTCCATGAACGATCTGCAGACCATTGCAGCCACTGCCGCTGAGACAGGCGCCGGTCCCGACATCATCGAAATCAACCAGGGTTCAGCACATTTGTTCGCCGAAAAGCTGGCGGATGTCAGCGATGTCTGTGATGACCTCGGCTCGCGCTATGGCGGCTTCTATACCGCCGCAGAGGAAGCCTGCAAAGTGAACGGCACCTGGCTCTCGGTGCCGCGCTTCTTCGCTCCTCACGCAATCTCCTATCGTACCGATCATTTCGCGACCATTGGCGCATCGGTTCCCAAAACATGGGAGGAACTTTATGAGGTCGGTAAAGCGCTGGTTGATGCCGGTCTGCCTCCTATTGCGTTCCCGCTCGGTCATGCAGTCGGCGATGGCAACGATTTCAACTACTCCGTGCTCTGGTCGCATGGAGCGTCGGACGTCGCCGCAGACGGCAAAACAGTCACCATCGACTCCGCCGAAACCCGCGCCGCGATCGAATACATGCAGAGGCTGTTTTCCGTAATGCCCGCCGACACCCTGTCCTACGATGATGCATCTAACAACCGTGCTTTCCTCGCCAGCGCCATCTCGGCGACCAACAACGCCTCCACAATTTGGGGCGCCGCCCGCAACCAGAGCACCAAGTACAAGACCAAGGATGCGGAAGGCAAGGAAGTCGAGAAGAATCTGCACGAAGTGACGGATCACTTCGTTTACCCCGAAGGTCCCGCTGGGCGCGTAACGTACGCCGAATTCATGTCCTCCGCCATCTTCTCCTTCTCGAAGAATATTGATGCGGCCAAAGCCTTGCTCACCTACCTCAACGAGAGAGAACAACTGACTCCGTGGGTGAACCCCAATTTGGGTTTTGTCTTCCCGACCCTTAAAGGTGTCAAGGACGACCTGCTAATGCCTTGGAACACCACAGCCAAACTGGCTCCCTTCAAAGACTACGCCGATACATCTCATCTGCCGGGATACCCAAGCAATAACTTCCGCGGCGGCACCGATGCCTACGCCAAATGGGTCGTTGTGGATATGTTCGCTAGCGTCTGTGGCGGGCTTGCCTCTGTCGACGACGCAATTGCCACCGCAAAAGCGCTCCTCGAAGAAAGTTACAAAGCCTAAATCAGGCACGACAATGGGGTGAAGCAGACAATGTCTGCCTCACCCCATCAACCCAGTTTGCGGAGAATCGGATGCAATCGCCCCTAACAGCCGAAACTAAAAAAATATCGAAGCTTGAGCAATTCAGTATATGGTTTAACCAGGAAAAAATACTTGGACCAGCGCTCGTTGCTCCTGCGGTATTGATCCTGTTGCTGCTGATCGCCTATCCGTTCTGTGTTGCGATCTGGCTTTCCATGACTGACAAAATTATCGCCCGTTCTGATACGGGGAATTTTATCTGGTTCGCAAACTTTACGAAATTATTCAAAGACAGCATCTTCCAACGCACAACCATCAACACCTTCAATTACGCCCTGGTATCCGTCTTTTTTAAACTGGTACTGGGACTGCTCATGGCATTGGTGTTGGATGAAGTCAAGATATTCAAGAATTTTTTCCGCGGGATACTACTACTCCCTTGGATCGTGCCGACATCCTTAAGTGCATTGGGATTCTTATGGATGTTCGACTCACAGTTCAGCATTCTCAACCGCTTCCTTCTGGACTGGGGGTTGATTCAGGAGAAAATCATCTGGCTCGGCACCCCAGCCACTGCCATGTTTTCCGTGCAACTGGTCAACATTTGGCGTGGAATTCCGTTTTTCGGCATCTCCTTGCTGGCGGGTCTTCAATCCATTCCGCAGGAACTCTACGAAGCCGCCGATATTGATGGAGCAAGTTCATGGAGTAAATTCTGGAATGTAACATTTCCTTTATTGATGCCTGTAACCGCCGTAGTAACCCTGTTCTCGATCGTCCAAACCTTTGCAGATTTCCAGATCGTTTATGTTCTCACCCGCGGCGGTCCAGTGAACAGCACCCACTTGTTTGCCACACTCACCCACCAAACCGCCATTCTAGCTGGCAGATTAGGCGAAGGCGCAGCCATTTCCCTCTTTATGTTCCCGATCCTTGTGATCGCTGTGATACTTCAGTTACGTTATCTCCAGAACCAAGACTAGGAGCAGAGACCGATCATGCAATCCAGCCTCCGCATTCGCAAAATCACAAAAGGGATCGTTGTTACCTTTGGACTGTTATTCTTTATTGTTATCCTGTTGTTCCCGTTCTACTGGATGTTCATCACTTCCATCAAACCCGATTCAGAACTGTATGATACTGCGCAACCGCCCATGCAATTATTAAAACCGACACTTGAGCATTACGTCTACTTATTTGAGAATACACGGTTTTTATTGTGGTTAAAGAATAGTGCGTTGGTGGCAACCGTTTCGACCGCCGTGTCCATTGTGATCGGCACCCTTGCGGCTTATTCTCTGGCACGTCTTCGCTTTCGCGGCTCGCGGACTCTCGGACTGACCATATTTATCACGTACCTTGTGCCCACTACGCTAATCTTCCTGCCGTTGGCATACGTCATCCGAAGCCTAGGTTTGTTCGACAAGCAGATCGCGCTGATGATCACCTACCCCACCTTCCTGATTCCCTTCTGTACGTGGCTATTGATGGGATATTTCAAAGGGATACCCAGGGAACTTGAAGAAAGCGCCATGGTGGACGGCGCCACGCGTTTGCAAGCTCTACGCATGATCATTCTGCCGATCATGCTGCCGGGCATTATCTCTGCCGCGTTGTTCGCTTTCACGCTCTCCTGGAATGAATTCGTCTACGCACTTACACTTGCGCAGACTGAAGCCATCAAGACACTGCCTACTGGTATCGTAAGCCAGTTGGTGCTTGCGGATGTTTATTTCTGGGGCTCGCTGATGGCGGCAGCGCTGCTTGGGTCTGTCCCAATCGCAATTCTATATTCGTTCTTCCTTGAGTATTATGTAAAGGGAATGACCGCGGGGGCGGTCAAAGGCTGAGCGAACAACATCCGTTTTCGGTTAAGGTCGAAGCGGTTTTTCATCCATCAAAGAAAGGGTTTGTTTCATTATGTCAACGTTCAAATATTCTGTCATTCTGGGGTTTCTTGGAAAACTCAACGACCGCTTTGCCAGTTATGGCGAACAGCGCGATATTGCAGCGAAGTTCGATGTAGCCTCACGGATCGAAGGTATTCAGGGACTTGAACTGGTCTACCCGTTCGATTTCGCGGATGTGAATGTTACAAAGGAATTGTTGAAGAAACATAAGCTTGAATGTTCGACCGTAAATGTGAACATCAAGACAGATAAGATTTTTCATTTGGGTGGACTCACCCATAAAGATGCAGGTGTTCGTAAAGAAGCGGTGCTATACATGAAGACATCCATGGATATTGCAGCTGATCTGGGTACGAATATGATCACGTGTTGCCCGCTTTCGGATGGGTACGATTATGCATTCGAGACCGATTACCCGAAGGCATGGAAGTGGATGCTCGACGGCATTGGTGAAGCTGCGGCGTATCGTTCGGATGTGAAAGTCAGCATGGAATATAAACAATCGGAGCCGCGTCATAAGGTAATTATTCCCAATGCGGGCACGACATTGGCTGCCTGTTTACAGGTGAACATGCCGAACGTGGGTGTGACGATGGATACTGGTCATGCCTTACTGGCGGGTGAAGGCACGGCGTGGGCGGCAAGTTTACTGGCACAGGCGAACAAGCTTTTCCTTGTGCATGTCAATGATAATTATCGCAATTGGGATTGGGACATGATCCCCGGTTCGATCAATGTCTGGGATTTTGTCGAGTTCATGTTCTATCTTGATGAACTTGGCTACAATAACTGGATCACCTCGGATGTGGCGCCGTTCCGCATTGATTCGGTCAAGACATTTTCATCCACTTTTCGCAGTATTAACTGGGCGCTCAAAGTGGTGGATAAGATCGGGCGCGAAGAATTGCGCCGCATTATCCGCGAAGGCGACCCCGTGGACGCGCTGGATAAATTACAGTCCATCGTTTCGGGGTAGGCAATGCCTGCCCCTTTATTTTACATAGAAGGAAATTTTCGAACCTAATGAATGATTTGGATGTTTCAAAATCTTTATCCGTACCTGAGTTAAAACGAGTCGCTGTGCAAATGCGGAAGGATATTTTGTACATGATCTACGAAGCGCAGGCGGGGCACCCAGGCGGGTCGCTCTCTGCAACGGATATTCTTGCCGCCTTGTATTTTCGAATCATGCGTATTGACCCGACCAACCCTGAGTGGGAAGACCGCGACCGCTTCATTTTATCCAAGGGGCATGCCTGTCCCGTTTGGTATGCAGCGCTTGCCAACCGTGGATATTATGATCGTTCCCATCTTGGCACCCTACGGAAATTGAACAGCATTTTGCAAGGTCATGCGGATATGAAGAAAACTCCAGGCGTGGATATGACCGTTGGCTCGCTCGGACAGGGGATCTGTGCGGGCGTGGGCATGGCGCTCGGCGCACGCTTTCAAAAGAAAGACTTTCATGTATGGGTCGTAATTGGCGACGGTGAAATGCAGGAAGGTTCCGTGTGGGAAGCGGCGATGTCTGCCGCGAAATGGAAGTTAGATAACATGACGGTTATCCTTGACCTGAATCGCATTCAAAACGATGATTTCGTAGAGAACACCATGCCGCTTGGGCAGGTGCAGGAAAAATGGCAGGCTTTCGGCTGGAACACGATCTGTATCAATGGGCACGATATGCAGGCGGTGGTGGATGCGTTGGAAGAAGCCGCGACGATCAAGGGAATTCCGACCATCATCATTGCCGACACCGTTAAAGGCAAGGGCGTTTCGTTCATGGAGAATGTCCCTGCGTGGCATGGCGCCGCCCCCAACGCTGAACAGTATGAGCAGGCAATCCGTGAAGTGGAAGGGGCGTTGATATGATTTCCCCGTATCATTTTCTACTGCCTGAAGTCGAATCGGTATTATTAAATTCTGATTTTTTCAAGACTACAAAAAAACATGCCACGCGTTACTCTTATTCGGAAGCTTTATTTGAAGTTGCCGAGATCAATCCAAAAGTTGTTGTGCTGGATGTAGATGTGGGTAAGTCGCTCAAGACCAACGAGTTCGCGAAAAAATATCCGCATCGCTCCTTTAACTTCGGCATTGCTGAGCAAAATATGATGGCAGCGGCGGCGGGCATGGCGACCACTGGGCTGATCCCGTTTGCTTCAGGCTATGCCATGTTCCTAAGCATGCGCGCGTTGGACCAGGTGCGTAACAGCGTACATTACCCGCATCTCAATGTGAAGATCGCCGCCAGCCATAGCGGCATCACACCGGGACCGGACGGCGTCACCCATCAGGCACAGGAAGACCTTTCGATCATCCGCACCATCGCAGGTTCTTGTGTGATCGCGCCTGCAGACCATGTCACGACGAAAATGGCAGTCCATGCCATGGCGGAATACGATGGACCTGTGTATCTCTCGCTGACACGCGATCCCGTGCCTTATCTTTATACGTCCGATTATCCGTTTGAGATCGGCAGGATGGTCACTGTCCGCGAAGGCAGTGACCTGACCATCATTGCCAATCGCGATCTGGTGGCACACGCCCTGGTCGCCGCCGCGCAGTTATCAGGTCAGGGAATTGAGGCGCGCGTGTTGGATTGTCACACCATCAAGCCGCTTGACGAAGAAGCGGTGTTAAAAGCGGCGCGCGAAACAGGCTGTATCGTCACCGCCGAGAACAATGTCATCTTTGGCGGGTTGGGAAGCGCAGTCGCCGAGTTGTTGGTGGAGAATGATCCCATTCCCATGCAGCGGATTGGCGTGCGCGACACGTTCGCCGAATCGGGTCCGTATTATGAAGTCATTGATAAATACGGATTGACCTTTCCGCACATCATGCAAGCCGCTCAAAAAGTTTTGGACCGCAAACATGCCTTCAATAATCAAATGGCAAAAGGAGAAGCTTAATCCGAATGGCAAAGCCAAAGGTATTCGTCACACGCATCATTCGGGACGCAGGGCTGACACTCGTCAACGACTTTTGCGACGCTGAAGTATGGCAGGGCGACCTGCCCCCCTCCCGTGAAGTAATGCTCGAAAAAGTGCGCGGCGTGGATGGCTTACTCTGCCTGCTCACCGACCGCATTGACGGCGAATTGCTTGACGCGGCGGGTTCGCAGCTGAAAGTAGTCAGCAACCATGCGGTTGGTTTCGACAATGTGGTTGTGCCAGACGCCACCGCCCGTCGTATCCCTGTCGGCAACACGCCTGGCATCCTCACCGATGCCACTGCTGATTTTACATTTGCCCTGCTAATGTCTGCCGCGCGGCGCGTGCCAGAAGCCGAACGCTATCTGCGCGCGGGTAAATGGAAAACGTGGGGTCCGTCCATTTTGCTGGGCGCAGACTTTGTCAACAAGACGTTGGGACTCGTAGGTTTTGGACGCATCGGTCGTGCCGTTGCCAAACGCGCGGCGGGTTTCGACATGCGCGTGATCTACTACGATCGCGATTCTGCACCTGAACATGGCGCAACACCCGTTGACTCGCTCGATCAACTTTTGCGCGAGTCTGATTTTGTCTCACTGCACACGCCGTTGAATGATTCCACGCGCCACATGGTCAACGCCGACTTTCTTGGAAAGATGAAATCCAATGCAATATTGGTGAACACCTCCCGCGGACCTGTCGTAGATCAGGATGCCCTGTATCAGGCGTTGAAATCCAATCAGATCTTCGCCGCCGCATTGGACGTAACCGACCCCGAACCCCTGCCAATGGACTCACCCCTTCTCACGCTCGAGAACTGCGTTATCGCCCCACATATCGCCAGTGCCAGCGAAAAGACTCGCGATGATATGGCACGGCTTGCCGCAAATAACCTGATTGCCGGATTGAAAGGTGAACGCTTGCCGCACTGCGTCAACCCCGACGTGTACAATCCGAAATAACAGCTGATATGACAACCGAAACGCCCGTCCGCAAGCACGATATCCTTTTCTCCCTTCCCAACGAAGCGGCGAATGATCTGATTCCTGAAATACAGGAACGCATCAAAAAGGATTCACGCAAGGTCGTCGTCCTTGACGATGACCCGACGGGCACGCAAACGGTTCATAATATCGTTGTCCTTACCGAATGGTCTGTGCAATCGCTCGAAAAAGAACTGACCTCCGATGCACCCGCTTTTTATATTCTCACGAACTCGCGCAGCCTCACACTCGAAGAATCTCAAAAACTCCATCGCGAGATCGGTAATAATCTCAAACAAGCATGTGCAAACACGGCGGCACACGTCGAAGTGATAAGCCGAAGCGACTCGACCCTGCGCGGTCATTTCCCGGGCGAAGTGGATGCGCTTGCCGAAACACTTGGGCTCGCATCAAAGCCCTACATTATTGCGCCGTTTTTTCTCGAAGGCGGGCGTTACACCATAAACGATATTCACTACGTTGCCGAAGGTGAAAATCTGATTCCCGCCGCGCAAACATCCTACGCACAAGATGCCGCCTTCGGCTACAAACATTCAAACCTCAAACAATGGGTGGATGAAAAGACAGGGGGACGTATCTCCGCGCAGGATGTGACCACCATTACATTGGATGACTTGCGAATGGGCGGCGCTTCACGCGTAACCGCGAAACTGGTCGCCGTTCGAGAAGCCTCTGCCGTGGCTGTGAATTGCGCTTCCTACCGTGATATGGAAGTATTCATCCTTGGCTTGCTCGAAGCTGAAGCGCAAGGCTGCACATTCCTGCCACGTACCGCCGCATCCTTTGTGCAGATCCGCGCAGGGATTCAAAAACGGGAGTTGCTCAATAAAGAAGAATTGGTCGTTGAGAATGGACACGGCGGGTTGATCATTGTCGGCTCGTATGTGCCAAAAACGACTGCTCAATTAAAGGCATTGCTCACGAATACAGCAATTGAACGCATTGAAGTCAAGATCGAACATTTACTTGACAACGCAATGCGCGATGTCGAAGTCATGCGCACGACCGATCTGGCGAACCTCTATATAAAAAGCGGAAAAGATGTTGTCATATACACCAGCCGCGAACTTGTCAAAGGCAGTGATGCGGCGTCCAATCTTTCCATTGGCAGCCTGATATCAAATAGTTTAATTTCCATTGTGCGCAACATTGAAACACAGCCTAGATACATTATTGCAAAAGGCGGAATCACCTCCAGCGATGTTGCCACCAAAGGGCTAAACATCAAACGCGCATTGGTCTTGGGGCAGGCATTGGCGGGCGTGCCTGTCTGGCAATTGGGTGCGGAAAGCCGTTATCCTGGCATGTCGTATATTGTTTTTCCTGGCAATGTTGGCGATGAGAATGCGCTTGCAGACCTTCAAAAAAGACTGGCAAAGGACTGAGATATGCTGGCTTCCACTTCCCAACTTCTCCGTGATGCACAAAAAGAAAAATACGCAATTGGCGCATTCAATGTGTACGACCTGCAAGGCGTGCAAGCGGTGATCCGCGCGGCAGAGGCGTTGAAGAGCCCCGTTATGTTGCAAATCCACCCGAAGGCATTGGAGATGGGGGGCACTCCGCTGGTGGCGTTATGTGTTGAGGCGGCGCGTTCCGCAGGAGTCGCTGTCAGCGTGCATTTGGATCATTCTTCAGCCGAGCAGGACATTCGGTCCGCTTTGGAGGCGGGCATGTCATCCGTTATGGCTGATGGCTCGCATTTATCCTATGCGGAAAACATATCCTTCACAAAACGAATGGCGAAACTCGCGCATACAAAGGGATGCGCGGTCGAAGCGGAACTTGGTCGCTTGAGCGGCACAGAAGATGGTTTGACGGTTGCAGAGTATGAAGCGCTTTTGACCGACCCCGACCTGGCGGTTGATTTTATTCAACAAACAGGCGTAGATGCACTGGCGGTCTGTATCGGGAATGTGCATGGAAAATATGCATCGGAACCAAAACTGGATTTTGGGCGGCTGGAGGAAATTGGCAAACGCATTAACCTGCCGCTGGTGCTGCACGGCACATCAGGCTTGCCTGATGAAATGATCACGCGTTCGATTGAACTGGGTGTGTGTAAATTTAATGTGAACACAGAAGTGCGCGGCGCTTATATGACCGCTGCCAAAAAATATTTGGATGATACGAAGAAGCCAGAGTTAACTGATATGATGACGACGGTAATTTCTGCCATGCAAGCGCAGGTCGAATCGAAGATCAAACTTTTTGGTTCAAGTGGAAAAGCCTGAACCGTAAAAAATAATCAAGGAGAACATCATGGAACAAAAGAAATTGACAGTACTCGATATTCAAGCCATGCGCGAAAAAGGACAACCGCTCACCATGTTGACGGCATATGACTACCCTGTTGCCAAACAGATCAACGATGCAGGTATCGATATGATCCTGGTCGGTGATTCGGCAGCAATGGTGGTGCATGGTCACCCCAACACGCTCAACGCCACGATGGATATGATGGTTTTGCATTGCGCGGCAGTGGCGCGTGGCTGCGCCCGCACAATGGTGGTGGCTGATATGCCGTTCGGCTCCTTCCAATACGGCATCGAAGAGACCATGCGCAACGCCGCCCGCTTCGTGACTGAAGCCAAAGTAGATGCGGTAAAATTCGAAGCGACGCCGCATCACATCGAAAAAACAAAAGCCATCGTCCAAATGGGCATCGCTGTGATGGGGCACGTCGGTCTGCATCCGCAGGCGGTGGGCGCATTAGGCGGATTAAAAGCACAGGGACGCACCATCGAAACCGCCCGCAAAGTGATGACCGAGGCGTTGGCATTGCAAGATGCAGGCGCGTTCGCGATCATCTTCGAGGCTGTGCCTGCCAAACTGGCGGCATACATCACAAAGAAATTGCGCGTGCCCACCATTAGCATTGGCGGTGGTCCTGGCTGTTCGGGTCAACTGCTCGTAACGTATGACGTGCTGGGTATGTTCGATACCTTTACGCCGAAGTTCGCCAAGAAGTATGCAAACTTCAACAAGTCAATGAATGAAACTTTTGTGCAATATCGTCAGGAAGTTTTGGATGGAAAGTTCCCGACCGAGGAACATGTCTATGGCGTGTCGGATGAAGTGATGGACGCCATTGTAAAAGAATTCGGCAAAGCCGACTAAAGGAAATACATCATGCCTATAAAATTTGGACCTACAGAATTGATCATCATTCTTGTTATCGTCATTCTGCTCTTCGGGGTGGGGCGCATCGGCAAGATCGCAGGCGAAATCGGCGGCGCAATCCGTTCGTTCCGCGAAGGCATCAAGGGAGATGATTCAGAGCAAAACCAGCAGTAAAGGCTGGTTTTGCAATGCCGATCTAAACACAAACTCGAAGATCGATTGCCCCACCAGGGTATATATCAGGTATACGGGTATAAATTCAGGCCTCAAAATTTTGTACCCGCCAAATAGAGAACAAAAAGCTAAAAACGAATAAACACCCCCACGTATAGGGGTGTTTTCGTTTAAAACATTCCCGTAAACAATCAATCCATTTTTTGCTATCTACCGACAGTCTACCCGATCCCAGAGCCTGCCTGCTTTATACTGATCTTGTCAATTCATTACTTCAGGCAGGTTCCTATGCAGAATCATTCAACCGTTCTAGATCAAACCCTATGGGGCACCCATCTCAACTTTGAGGGGCACGTCGCCTCCCCACCGAACCCTCCCTCATGGCTTACTCAACTTCAGCAGCAAGATTGGCAGCGGCGAGGAGTTGTCCTATGGGATGCAGACCTCCGCATCGTTGCTCATCTATATGCAAGTTATGTACTTGAACTTCTTGAACACCTGCAAGGGAATGATATCTGGAAGACCGAAGGTCTAGTCATAGGCTCACCGGCTTTTCAACTTTCATCCAACAGTACAAACACTCCATCGACAAAGTTAGGAGGAGAGTTGGTACTGAAAAACCAAATAGAACTTGGCGCAGAACAAGCACAAACCCTTGTTGAATTTCTCTCAGCGCAGGAGAACTTGTTGAAACTTATTTCATCGTACGACAAAGAAGATGCGAAACAAGCCCTAAACAAGGCCTATCGGCTTATCGCTGACTACGGCAGAAAAGTGCGGGAAAGAAAAGGAGACAGAGAACTGATTGAGAACCGGGAACCGAAAATCATACCCACCTCGATCCCACGCGGTAGTTATTTCACGGTTTATCAAGCCGCACAGGTTTGCCAAGTCACGTCAAAACAGATAAGAGCCTGGATCCGCATAGGCAGACTTGAGGCATTCGATTTGCCAGGATTGGGAATCATCATTGAGGCTGGAAAACTAAACGAATTCTTGGATCGGAGAATTTCGGAGTCCAACTTGTTACCGCCATGAATCCCAGCCCATGTGGGTATTATGGCTCGGTTGATAAGCCATGCACTTGCGCCCAAACCGTGGTGACCAAATATCAAAAACACATTTCCGGACCTTTACTTGACCGCATTGACATCCACATCGAAGTGCCGTGTGTGGATTATGAAAAGTTGAGTGGAGATCGTTTGAGTGAATCGAGCACATCGATTTGTGCGCGAGTACAAACAGCTAGAGATTGTTCACCAATTTTTCTCTCTACTCTTAGCATTGTTGTTTATCATTGGGTGGTTTGCCGATAAGAAGACTCGCTAGCTATGAAAGAACAAATCGACAATACCACCCGCCAGACCACGGCATTTTGCGAAAGTTGATAAAAACTAATACCTCGTTCCTACTGCTGCACCGACCGGAAAGGCATCATTGATATGTGATAGGTCTTCCTCAGTCAAGGTTATATCAAGCGCGCCCAGATTTTGCTCTAAATAGACGCGGCGTTTTGTACCCGGAATGGCGACAATATCCTCTCTCTGCGCCAAAACCCAAGCCAGAGCCAACTGGGCTGGCGTAACATTTTTGTTTTGAGCGATCTTGCTAATTCGTTCAACCAGAACCAGGTTCCTGGCGAAGTTTTCGCCTCGAAAGCGAGGGTTGGTTCGTCGCCAGTCATCTTCAGCCAGATCTTCAAACTGCTTAAATTGACCGGTCAAAAAACCTCGTCCCAGCGGGCTATAAGCAACAAAGCTGATCCCTAACTCACATGTCGTTGCTAAAATCTCTTTTTCTGGCTCGCGACTCCACAAGGAATATTCAGTTTGAAGTGCGCTAATCGGATGCACAGCATGTGCCCGCCGGATTATATCTGGGTTTGCCTCGGATAAGCCTAAATAGCGTACTTTACCCGCTTGAACCAGTTCAGCCATCGCACCGACGGTCTCCTCGATGGGGATATTGGGGTCAACGCGGTGCTGATAGTACAGGTCGATATGATCCAGTCCTAACCGTTTGAGGGAGGCGTCACAAGCCGAGCGCACATAATCGGGCTGACCATTAAGACCTAGCCACTCCCCCTTTTCATTCCGCATATTACCAAATTTAGTGGCTACAACAACCTTATCCCGTCGATCAGCAATCGCTTTACCGACTAATATCTCATTTGTCCAGGGACCATAAACATCCGCCGTATCAAAAAAATTAACTCCCAGTTCAATGGCTCGATGGAGAGTGGCAATCGCCTCCCCCTCATGGGTAGAACCGTAGAACTCCGACATTCCCATACAGCCCAACCCAATGACAGAGATTTCCAAATTGCTGTGTCCTAATTTGCGGTATTTCATTGTTCCATCTCCTTACGAAAGTCTGTTTGCTCGAACGATTTCAGGGGTTTGCCCTGTCCAGGTACGGAACGCCCGAAAAAATGAATTAGGCTCTTCATACCCCAGCAAAAGGGATATTTCCGAGCTGGTATAGTCCGTTGCGGAAAGGTAATGACGCGCCAATTCCTCCCGCAGCTCATCCAATACCTTCTGAAAAGTTGTTCCTTCGTCCCCCAGCCGGCGTTGCAAGGTTCGGTTACTGATGGCTAATTTTGAGGCAACATAGCGCATGGAGTACTGTCCGCTGGCTATCATTTCAAGCAGGCAAGCCCGTACCCGATCCCGGAATGAAGCGCCGTGGGGCAGGTCTTCCATTCGTTTGTCGAATGCCGGTTCCAGGATAGCCCACATAGCGTGGTTGACGGTCAGGAATGGCTTCTGGGCATCTACTGCGGAGAATACCAGCCTGTTGACCTCTTCATGCCTGATGATTGGTGCCCCCAAAAACGTCTCGTATGAATCCAATTTGGGCAAATCAACGCTGCCATAAACCATTTCGGGAGTAATTTGCTCACGGGTACCCATACGAGCAAGCTCGACCCAGAATACGAGTTCGAAAGCCACAAAGAGCTTGGGCAGGGAATCGTTTGGTCGCAACCCGGCAAACGTCAAGATTGTCTGCCGGTTATTCTGCTCAACGTTCATGCGCACCGGGGCTGTAACAGGTTTGTAATGAGCAGTGCGTTTGAGAGCTATATTCAAGTTGCTGCTACTCAAGAAAGCAATGGCAGCCGGGGCGATAGGGTTGGTGCTGATCGTTTGAGCCAATCGCAAAGCCAGGGCTGGCTCATTTTTGGAGGCATGAGCCAGCCCATCCCAGAAGCGAAAATACTCATCCGCTGTGACAGCGGGTGTTTTGCGGAGCAGCAGATCCAAAGGAAGCTGGGCATAGCGCAACACATCCTGAACCGGGATGTTCAGGTCTTTCAATATTGCTTGCCAACCCTTATCCAAATTATATTTTGGGCTGTGAAGTTCAGTCATCTTGCTCCTAAAAATTACAGTTTCGACATTTACAATAAGCTGATGCACTTTCGTTTGCTCAATCTTCCTTTGTCGGATCTCCCGAACTCCAGGCAACGCCATCGCCTCGATCCATCTTTGCAATGGCAGCCATGTCCTCATCATCTATTTCAAAGCCGAATAAATCCAAGTTCTGTCGAATCCTTTCAGCGTTGATGCTCTTGGGCAGGACAGCATAACTCTTCTGGATGCCCCAGCGCAGGAGGACTTGCGCCTCTGATACACCGTATTTCTTTGCCATCGCCTTGAACGGCGAAGCCGAATCGGCGCCATTGGCTTTCATCTGCTCTGTCTTAGCACTTGCCTGACCTTCGACCGCGCGCCAACTCGAAAGCGGTACGAGGCTGCTATAAGCGATGATGGAAATGTCATTCCCGGTCAGGTATGAGACCAAACCCGGTTTTTGCGACCACGGGTGAAGCTCGATCTGGTTGGCGTCGGGGAGGGGAAGCCCAGCGGCTTTAATCTCTTCAATATGCGCCACGTTGTAATTGCTCACGCCAATTGCGCGTGCTTTACCCTGCTGCTGAAGTTCGACCAAAGCCCTCCATTGTTCAAGTCGCTGCGCCTTAGTGAGGGGGGCATGGATCAGATACAGGTCAACGTAATCTAGTTGAAGATTTGCCAAACTGGCTTCCAATGATTCAACAGTCGAATCATACGTTTTTGGCGTTTGTCCCCAGGCTTCATTACCGGGATAGAGTTTTGTTGTAACAAACATTTCCTCTCTTGGAATGTCCAATTC
>JACZJB010000192.1 GCA_014860805.1 Anaerolineales bacterium | reverse complement strand
AAAGTGGCTACATGTATGACATACAACGCATCACCGAACTTGCCCACAAAAAAGGCGCGCTCGTGCTCTGGGACCTCAGCCACTCCGTCGGCTCCGTCCCCGTCCACCTCGACAATTGCAATGCAGACTTCGCCATCGGCTGCACCTACAAATATCTCAACGGCGGTCCAGGCGCGCCTGCGTTTTTATACGTCAACAAAAGCATTCAAGAAAAACTTTCCTCGCCCATCTGGGGTTGGTGGGGTCAAAAAAATCCCTTCGATTTCGACCTCGATTACACCCCCGCCCCCGGCGCACAACGCTTTTTAGTCGGCACACAACCGATGATCTCTCTTCTCACGATGGAAGCCGCCCTCGAACCGATGCTTCAGGCAGGCATGGACGCGCTTCGCAAAAAGTCCATTTTGATGACGGACTTCGCCTCTTTCTTAACCGAAAACTGGCTCGTCCCCTTCGGCTTTTCCCTCGGCTCTCCAGTTGACTCTGCCATTCGCGGCTCACATATCTCCATCCGCCACGCAGACGGCTATCGCATCAACCGCGCTCTCATCGAAGAGATGAACGTCATCCCCGATTTCCGCGCGCCAGATAATCTTCGTTTGGGATTTGCTCCGCTCTATCTTTCATTTGCAGATGTTTGGGAAGGCTTCGATAGAATCCGCAGAGTGATGGAAGAGAAAAAATTCGAGAAGTATCCGCAGCAAAAACTGGCGGTAACATAAAGAGGAATAATGGAATCCAAACCCGATACCATAAAAATATCCACGTCCCATAAAGAGGAAATCTTTGCCACGCACGCTGATTTACATGTGACGGTCAAAGGCGCATCCATCGTCAGTGGGAACGAGGCGATGAAAAAAGCCAAAGAGGTGAGTCAGCTTGTTGAGGCGTTGACCAGTTTTGGGCTTAAGAGCGAAGCGGTCTCTTTGCAGGGCGTCCACATTGAGACGGCGAGCGGCGCGCTGCTCAAGTCATCCAGCGCGGTCTATCGTCTCAAAATCCATTTTGAAGACTTGAATCGATTTGCAGAAATGTTGGATATCATCGCCTCGCAAAAGAATGCGGCGCTTGAGCGCATTGAATGGAAATACAATGACGAGGAAGCCCGCGAACGCGGGTTGAATGCCGCGCTGGAAAAGGCAAAAATAAAAGCGCAAAAAGTTGCGGCGTCATTGGGGGTGAAGCTGCTGGGTGTGTATGATTTTATTGAAAATGCGTTCGATGAAGAAATGCCCGTCATGTTCCAGGCGCAGGCGATGGTGAAATCGCGCGCGCCCATGCCTGCGGCTGAACCAAGCTTGGGCATGGATATTCAGCACAATAAAACCATCCATGTGACCGTTGAGATTTGGTATCGAGTATCTGCATTTTAGTCTAGCAAATTTGTTCTATTAATGATAAAATCTTTCCCTTCCAGGAGAGATTTTATGCCCCCTACCATTACAGTCCAACAACTGAGCAAGACCTATCAAGTGCCTGAGCGCGAAGGCGGGTTCGGCGCGGCAGTCCGTGGTTTTTTTAATCGTAAATATAAAGATGTGAAAGCAGTCCAGCAGGTGGATTTTAAGATCGAGCAGGGAGAGATTGTCGGTTTCCTTGGTCCGAACGGCGCTGGTAAAACCACAACGCTCAAAATGCTTTCAGGTTTGTTGCATCCCACGAATGGCAAGGCGGACGTGCTCGGCTTTACGCCCTGGGAACTCAAGCCCGAGTACCTGCGTTCAATGACGCTGGTCATGGGGCAGCGCAACCGCCTTTCGTGGGATATTCCCGCAGCGGATTCGTTTTTATTGAATCAAGCCATTTATCGAATCCCTGAGGATGAATATAAAAAGACCTACAAAGAGTTGGATGAACTCCTCGAACTCGAACCTTTGATGAAAAAGCCTGTCCGCAATCTTTCGCTCGGTGAAAGGATGAAGTGCGAAATTGCCGCGGGCTTGCTGCATCGTCCCAAAGTTTTGTTCCTGGATGAGCCTACCATCGGTCTCGACATCACGGGACAGGTACGCATCCGCGAATTTTTACGCGAGTATAACAAGCGCACCGGCGCAACCGTTCTGCTCACCAGTCACTACATGGCAGATGTAACTGCGCTTTGCGAACGCATCATCATCATTCATCATGGTCAGCTTAAATATGATGGCGGCATCACTGATCTCTCCAAGAAGATTGCGCCGTTCAAGTTGATCGGGGTTTTGCTGGCAGAAGCCAATAGCCATGACCTTTCCAAATATGGCGAGCCAGTTCAAAACGAGGAAGATGCGGAAAAGAAATATATCCAGGTCAAAGCGGTGGATGTGACACGCATCACTTCCAGGCTTTTAGCTGATCTTCCCATCCACGACATCACCATCACCGATCCGCCGATTGAGGATGTCATCGAGCAGGCGTTTAATCAATAATGATTATGTCGTTGCGAGGAGCGAACTTCGCGACGAAGCAACGACATGAGGAGTTTTATATGTTACTTATCGTCAAACGACTCTGGCAGGTCAACTGGGCGGAACAGTGGCAATACCGCGCCAACCTGTTGATGTATTTGCTGTACTGGCTGGTTTCTCCAATTATTTATCTCGCTGTGTGGACGAGCATTGCCAACGTCAAAGGGGATGTGAACGGCTTTACCGCCAACGACTTCACCACCTATTACATGGTCTTGTTGATCGCAGACCAGATCACCAGCAATATTGTCATTCACACTTTCGGCTACAAAATTCAAGACGGCTCGCTTTCAGGTGAATTGATTCGTCCCATTCACCCCATGTTGACGAACGGACTCGTCAATAACATTGCTTTCAAGATGTTGACCATCATGGGGTTGATTCCCATCTGGATCATTTTGTTCTTCCTGTACAAACCCGATTTCAGCGGTGTATCATGGACAGGTGTATTGCTCGCCATCCCTGCCATGCTGTTGGCATTTTTTACAGGCTACCTTCTTTCTGCCGCCATCACATCGCTCGCCTTTTGGACAACGCGCGTATATTCCATTCATGAATTTTATTTTGCATTGATCCTTCTGTTCTCGGGTCAGTTTGTGCCGCTTACCCTGATGCCAAAGAT
>JACZJB010000191.1 GCA_014860805.1 Anaerolineales bacterium | reverse complement strand
CCCCTCGGCATGGTTTCTATATCAAAAAAATTAGTGACCGTTACGGGGTTCAAAAATGCCTTCACCTGTAATCTAGAATTGTAAATCCATTCAATTTTCATTCACCCCTCTCGCTTTCGTTATGAAAATCCTCTTCCTCTTTTTAGACGGTATCGGCCTCGGCGCAGACAACCCAGAGACAAATCCTTTCGCACGCGCAAATATGCCGCACTTGGAATCCCTGCTTGGCGGAAAAAAACTGATCGGCGGCACTGCGCCATTTGAAAATGAACATCTTTCATTGATCGCAGCAGACCCGAATCTCGGCGTAAAAGGTCTGCCTCAATCCGCCACGGGACAGGCTGTATTGTTGACAGGCATAAACATCCCTGCAGAATTGGGTTATCACTACGGACCCAAGCCCAATCCCGAAGTTGCGCAATATCTGAACGGCGGGGCGATATTTTCCAAAACTGTCAAAGCTGGCAAAAAGACCGCGTTGCTGAACGCCTATCCCCCGCGCTATTTTGACGGGATCGACTCCGGCAAGCGCCTTTATTCCTCCATCCCTCTTGCGCTGACGAATGCAGGCATCCCTCTTTTCACCGACAAAGATTATTACGCAGGCAACGCCCTCTCCGCAGATTTCACCGGTGAAGGTTGGCATGAGTTTCTTGGTTTCCCTGATGCACCCATTTATGAAGCTGAAAAAGCAGGCAAGAAACTTGGTGAACTCGCCAGCCAATACGATTTCTCGTTCTTCGAATATTGGGCAAGTGATTACGCGGGTCACAAACAGGATATGCCCTGGGCAACACGTCAATTGGAGACATTTGATTCAGTGTTGAAAGGGCTGCTCGAAGCGTGGCAGGCTGAAGAAGGTCTGATCGTACTTACATCTGACCATGGCAACATGGAGGATTTATCCACCCGCAAACACACAACTGCGAAGGTTCCATTAATCATCTTTGGGGATTCAAGTGCCCGCCGCGGATTTTCCGAGATTAAGCAACTGACGGAGATCGAACCCGCCATAGCGAAATATCTCCAACTTTAGTAAATTACTCCTATTTAATTTTATATAGCTTTTGAAGCAAATCATGATATGGGGGCATCAATATTTGTGACAATATTCACTTGTTTGTCAGACAAAATAACCCTATAGTCAAATCAACCCGTATTGCGGGTATTTCTCACATTTCAACAACCGAATTTGAAAGGACACTTATGAAGCGCATTGTGGTTCTTGTTTCGTTACTCGTTGTGGCAAGTATTTTGCTCAGCGCATGCGGTGGTTCCACCGCCGCCAATCACCTCGAAGCCATCAAACAGGCTGGTGTGATTAAAGTCGGTACCTCTGCAGACTATCCCCCATTTGAATCTGTCGATCAGAACGGCAACAAAGTCGGTTTCGATGTTGACCTGATGGCCGAGATCGCCAAACGCCTGGGTGTGGAACTTGAATGGGTTGACATGCCCTTCGACAGCCTGATCGCCGCCGTGCAGGAAGGCAAGATCGATGCATCCATTTCCGCATTCAACTACAGCGAAGAACGCGACCAGACGATTGACTTCTCCGACGCGTATTACACCTCCGAGGATGCCTTCACCGTTGCCGAAGGATTTGCTGGCACGATCACCAATCCCGAAGATGTCGCCTCCTACACAGTCGGCGTGCAGACTGGCACCACTCAGGATGGCTGGCTGACCGATACTCTCGTTGCGACGGGCAAACTTCCCGAAGGGAATCTCTTCCGCTATGACCGCGTCGACCAGGGCATGCTCGACCTGCAAAACGGACGCATCGAAGTCTTTATGTCAGACTTTGTCCCTGCGCAAGCACTTGTTGACGAACTCGGCGGGTTGACCATCGTCTACAACGGCGTGCTTTCCAGTGGACCGATGAATATCGTCATCCCAAATGGCGACGTTGAACTCCAGAAAGCCATCAACGACATCCTCAAGCAATTACAGGATGAGGGTTTCATTGACGACCTTGCTGTGAAATACTTCGCCGAATAAACAAACATGCAGGGGCAGGTTTTCACCTGCCCCTCTCTATAAATAATGCTGAGCAATTTCTTCTCTTACATCATTCAGGGAACTGCCATCACCATCGGTGTGACATTAGTCGCTTTGCCGTTTGGGCTTTTGCTCGGCCTCTTGATGGCACTCGTCCATACCTACGGGGGGAAAATAGCCAATCGGCTTGCAGCAATTTACAGCTTATTGTTGCGAGGCGTGCCTCCCATCGTTCTGCTATTTATTTTGTATTTCATCCTCTCGGGCAAAGTCGTCAACCTCACGCCGTTTTGGGCAGGTTCGCTTTCGCTGGGAATTGTCAGCAGCGCGTACCAGATGGAAATCTTGCGCGGCGCATTGCTTGCTGTCGGCGGCGGACAAATGACTGCCGCCCGCGCCATTGGCATGAGTCGCCTGCAAGCCATCCAAACCATCGTCCTGCCGCAGGCATTGCGCCTCGCCATTCCGCCATGGTCGAATGAAGCGTCCATCGTTTTAAAGGACTCTTCGCTTGTGTACGCGCTCGGCGTCCCTGAGATTTTGCGACGCGCACAACAGCTTTCTGCGACAACTCAACAACCGTTTCTTGCCTACGGGATAGCTGCTCTTATTTACTTTGTCCTGGTCTTCGCTACCAACCGCGCCCTTGACTATTTATCTGAGCGAACAAAATTACCCACTCACCCATAACGGAGACTCCCATGACCAATCCCATTTTAGAGACTCGCAACCTGACCAAGATCTATGGGCAGAACGTTATCTTCAAGGATATTAATCTCAAAGTCAATGAGGGTGAAACCATTGTCATCATCGGCCCGAGTGGAACAGGCAAAAGCACCCTGCTGCGCTGCATCAACCTGCTGACCTCACATAACGGTGGACAGGTGTTCCTTGATAATCAAGAAATCACTGCAAAAGGTCATGATGAAGACAAAGTCCGCCAGCAAATTGGCATGGTCTTCCAAAATTTTCTACTCTTCAATCACCTGACCGCGCTAGATAATGTAATGATCGGCCTGACGAAGGTCAAGAAAATGCCGAAGGAGAAAGCCAAAGAAAAGGCGCTGGAAGAACTCAACCGTGTCGGTCTGGCAGATCGCGCCGACCATTATCCAGGTCAACTCTCAGGCGGGCAGCAGCAACGCGTGGCAATTGCGCGCGCCCTCGCCATGGACCCGCGTGTCATGCTCTTCGATGAACCCACTTCCGCGCTTGACCCTGAATTAATTGGCGAAGTGCTCGGCGTGATGGCAAAACTGGCAAAAGACCGCATGACCATGCTCGTTGTGACTCATGAAATGGGATTCGCTCGCGAAGTGGCCGACCGAATTGTCTTCATGGAAAAAGGCAGCATCGTCGAAGAAGGCTCCCCCGACGAATCGTTCTATCACCCCAAACATGACCGCACGCGTGAATTCCTGTGGAAGATCACTGAACTTTACGGAAAGAAAGAAAAAGAAAAGGGCGCAGTAGAATGATCGCCTTCTATGAATTCTTCGTCCGCTTCCTGCCTGATATGCTGAAAGGCGCAGGAATAACGGTGTTGCTGACAGCCGAAGGATTGTCCGCGGGCTTTATCCTCGGTCTGCTCGCATCACTGGCGCGGGTGTACGGCAATAAATTTGTGCGCGGATTGGCCGTTGGCTACATCGAACTTTTCCGCGGCACACCTTTACTCATGCAACTCTTCATCATTTATTATGGCCTGCCCGGGCTTGGCATCACCTTCTCACGCGAATGGTGCGCCTTCCTTGCGCTTGGGCTCAACAGCGGAGCCTATCAAGCTGAATATCTGCGTGGTTCACTGCTTGCCATCGGAGATGGTCAAATGATGGCAGGACGTTCCATTGGCATGTCACGCGCGAAAACCATCTGGTACGTCATTCTGCCGCAGGCATTGAGGTTAGCCATCCCTGCCTGGTCAAATGAACCTGTCTCGTTGTTGAAATCCACTGCGGTTGTCTTCTTGATCGCCGTTCCCGAACTGATGGCAAAAGCCAAATCCATCGCCGCGCAGACGTATGACCCCATCGGTACTTATCTTGCCGTGGCATTGGTTTATCTTGCGATGGTCTATTTACTTGATGCGTTCCTGCGCTGGGTAGAGAGAGTCTCCCGCATTCCAGGCTTTGAAATGGAAGGCAGGAAAGCGTAGCTATCCGATCAACTGCTTCGCCAACATGGCAAGCTCGCGGTCAGCGCGGTCATTCGCAATCTCCCTGAGCGGCACATCGGCACGCGGGTCTTTAAATTCCGCCAAAGACAAAATCGCCTGCTTTTTTACAACTCGATCAGAATCGCGCAGCATTTCAATTAACAGCGGAACAACACGGGCATCCTGGATTTTTCCCAACCCAAGGACAGCATGTTCACGAACTGCCGCCTCGGGATGCCGCAACGCCCCACTCAATAAGTCGACAGCTGGTGCACCAAATTTGGCAAGCGCCTCCGCCGCAGCCTGACTCACTTCGTGGTGCAAGTCGTAGACGGCCATCCCCAATTCTTCAATTGCGCGGGCATCTCGCAAATCCCCCAAGATTATCGCCGCATATTTGCGGACGGTCACTTCGCGGTCAGCCAACGCTTCGAGCAGCGGCTCGACGACAGCAGGACCCATTCCTTCAATAGCAGTCAACAACACCTGAGCTGATTGTTCTTTTTCGTACCACCAAAACGAATCTCGCAGCGCCTCCATCAAGAAAGGGATTGCGGCGGGATGTTTTGTCTCGCCTAAAACTTTTGTGGCCGCCTGACGCACTTCGATCTTCGGGTCATCCAGCAAAATATTTGTGATCTCGTCGAATGTGGCGGGGTCGCGGAATTTGCCGATGGCAACGCAAGCCGCAATGCGGACTTCATCATCGCTATCTTTGAGCAGCGGAATCAAAGCGGGGACAACTCGTGTATCGCCGATGTTGCCCAGCGCCAACGCAGCCCGTGAACGGACGGTGAAGAATTCACTTTTCATGGCTTCCAGCAAGGCAGGAATGGCGTTCTTATCTTTGCTGAGCGACAAGACTTCCACAACGCGAGCACGCACGAGAGGATGTGCGGTTCCAAGAGTCTTAATCAGATATGGCAAAGCGGAAGGGATTCGGGCAAGGATATGCTGATAGGTCAGAATCAGGTTCAAGTCCTGGGTTTGAAGCGCGTCGATCAACGGCAGCACGGCATCTGCCCCCATCCCAATCAACTCACGTGCAGCCTGGTCATGCTTGTTCCCATCCGCAAGTTGAGCAATGAGTTTTTTGGCCTGTCCCTGTTTTGAACCTGACAACCAATCCATTGGGCTATTGTACATTA
>JACZJB010000190.1 GCA_014860805.1 Anaerolineales bacterium | reverse complement strand
GGCTTTCCCGTTGCGCCGCTCACATCCTACTTTTGGTCACGCGGCGCGGACAGGCAGTTGAAGTCCGCGTTGAATGGGATTGAGATGACCATCGACGGGCGTGCGCCGAAGGCTGGTGAAATTTTTCAAAACAAAGGTCTGGCAAAAACATTTAAACTCGTGGCGGAGCGGGGCGCTCAAGGTTTTTACCAAGGCTCGATTGCAGAATCAATTGTCGCCGTGATTAAAGAGGCGGGCGGGTGCCTGTCCGCTGAAGACCTTGCATCGCATGTGTCCACTTGGGAGAGTCCACTTTCCGTTGATTATCGCGGACTGCGTGTGTATGAATGTCCGCCGAACGGTCAGGGCATCACGGCGCTGATCGCGTTGAACATCCTCGAAGGTTTTGACCTCGCGGGGCTGGAGACGCTCTCGACCGAAAAGATGCATTTGATGATCGAAGCCATGCGTCTCGCGTTTGCGGACGCGAAGTGGTATGTGAGTGACCCTGCGTTCTCGAAGATACCGATGAAGGAATTGCTCTCGAAAGAATATGCAAATGAGAGACGCAAGCTGATCGATTTGAAGCGCGCGACGATTGACCAGAAACGCGGCACGCCTGTGAATTCTTCGGGCACGGTGTATTTGAGTGTGGTGGATGGCATGGGCAATGCCTGTTCGTTCATCAACAGCAATTACATGGGCTTTGGCACGGGCATCGTCCCGAAGGGCTGGGGCTTCACCCTGCAAAACCGCGGACATAACTTCAGCCTCGACCCGAATCATCCCAATGTGCTTGCGCCGAAAAAACGTCCATATCACACCATCATCCCCGCGATGGTGACACGCCCTGAGCGGACACTGAGCGAAGGCGAAGTGGCAGTCGAAGGGCAGGTTACGGAGTCTTTATATGCTTCGTATGGCGTGATGGGCGGTTTCATGCAGCCGCAGGGACATGTGCAAGTGTTATCCGCCCTGGCTGATAACCGCCTCGATCCGCAAGCCGCACTCGACCTCCCGCGCTTCTGTATTGACGTGGACGAAGCGGGCGGGCGCGTTGCCATCGAAGAAGGCATGCCAAAAGAAACAATGGACGCCCTTCAAAAGCTGGGACATCCATTGTATGAAGTGACAGGTTATGAACGTGCGCTCTTCGGCAGGGGACAGGTTATTTTGCGCGACGCCGAGTCTGGTGTGCTATGCGGAGGAAGTGATCCGCGCGCAGATGGATATGCGGGGAGTTTGTAGTTCAGCTATCAGCGGTCAGCTTTTTGCTTTGGAGCTGATTGCTAACCGCTGATTGCTTTTCTTCTACTTGACTTATTTTTTGAGCAGCCACCTGAGTTGGAACTCCACTTCTTCTGAGGAGGCACCACGCTCATGTTCAATGTTGATGATCGCAGTGGCAGGTATCGAGATTCGCTCGCCAGCTACCTGGATCTGGAATTTCTGTCCCTGCTCAAGGCAATCGGCAAGCCTTCGCAGTTTTTTTACAAACTGGTTCACAGGATAGTTCTTTTCGATATCACGTTTACGTTTTTTCTTTTGGACTGCCATTTGTAATCTCCTTTAGTTACGATTTAGTATTGTTCAAGCGCCATCGCAGTGCAAGAATAAAAGCATTTTTCAGCCAAATATAGCCACAGGCGAGCAGCATAAGAATGTCCATGAGCAGGAACATGAGGTGGAGTTTCATTTTTTCTCCTTTCATTCATGCGGGCTGGCGGGTTACTCCATCACGCCGAACCAACCCTTACGTTCCATCCATTTGACGAACTCAAGCACGGGGGATATGGTCAATGAGAGGGCGCCGATGATCGCCCAATCAACAAGCGGCAGGCTGAAGGTATTGAACGGCTCATGCAGGGCAGGGACGTACACGATCAACAGCAGCAGCAAGGATTCCCAGAAGATGGCGGCGTTTAGCCACTTGTTCTCGAACGGACGATTCAGCACCGAGTGGCGGTCCGAGCGGAAGTTGTAGGCTTTGAAGAACTGCACCAGCACCAGCGAGACGAAGGTCATTGTCATCGCTTCTTCCTGACTGCGGCCTGAATTCATAGCCCAGATGAATAAGCCAAGGTTGATAACCGTTGACCAGATACCGCCTGCCAACATCAGCGCCACGACAGGACGGGTGAAGATGCCTGTGCGTTGATTGCGCGGTTTGCGCTTCATCAAATCTTTTTCCGCAGGGTCAACGGAGAGCGCCAACGCGGGCAGACCGTCTGTGGCGAGGTTGACATAAAGGATCTGCACAGCGGTCAGCGGAAGCGGCAAGCCGAGCAAAGCAGAGCCAGCCATCAAACCAATTTCACCGATATTCGAAGAAAGCAAATACATCAGGTATTTTTTGATGTTGCCAAACACGCCGCGACCTTCTTCCACCGCCGCAACGATGGAGGCGAAATTGTCATCGGTCAGGGTCATGGCGGCGGCTTCTTTGGTCACGTCCGTGCCTGTGATGCCCATTGCAATGCCGATGTCCGCTTTCTTGAGGGCGGGGGCGTCGTTCACGCCGTCACCGGTCATGGCGACGATATGTTCGTTGGCTTGCAACGCTGTTACCACGCGCAATTTATGAGCAGGGGAAACGCGCGCGTACACGTCGATGGTTTCCACTTCACGCTTGAAATCTTCGTCGGAGATGTCATCGAGTTCCGCGCCCGTGACCACGCGTCCGGTTTTGAGCAAGCCCAGTTCACGCGCCACGGCTTGCGCGGTGAGCGGATGGTCGCCAGTGATCATCACAGCGCGAATGCCTGCGCTTTCACAAACGGCAATGGCTTCTTTTGCTTCGGGGCGCGGCGGGTCGATCATGCCGGCCAGCCCGAGGAAGGTCATGCCTGTTTGGGCAGACTCAATTACCGCGTCCGGTTTTGAGGCGATGCCGAGCACACGCAGAGCCTGGCTTGCAAATTCGCGAGCCGTGTCCACGATCTGTTTGCGGGCGGCGTCATCCAATTTTTTTATGCCGCTTGTAGTGAGGATTGAATCGCAGTTGTCTAAAATAATTTCAGGCGCACCTTTGGTGTACGCCACTGTCCCTTTCTCCATTTTGTGGAGGGTGGTCATGCGCTTGGTTTCGGATGTGAACGGAATTTCCTGCGTGCGTGGATAAGCATTGTCCAACGCTTCTTTCTTAAGCCCGGCCTTGGCTGCTGCGACGACGAGCGCACCTTCGGTGGGATCGCCTTTGATATCCCAGTCATTCTTTTCATTGCTGGTTTCATCTTTGACAATGGTCGCATCGGATGCGAGCGTGGCGGCCGTGAGCATCTGCTTCAATTCGTCCGACGGTGCGGCGTCTTTGCCTTCGCTGGAGAATTGACCGACAGGTTCATACCCTGAGCCGCTGACATCAAAGACCTGGCCCGCGACGTACAGTTTGCGCACGGTCATCTCATCTTTGGTGAGCGTGCCGGTTTTATCGGAACAAATAACGGATGTACTGCCAAGCGTTTCTACGGCGGGCAAACGGCGAATCAACGCATGGCGTTTGACCATCTTCTGTACGCCAATGGCGAGTGAGATGGTCACAACAGCGGGCAGTGCTTCTGGAACGACCGCCACCGCCAAGGCGATACCGAAGATAAGCATCTCGATGAAGGGCTGACCGCGCAATAATCCAAGCGCGACGATGATCGCGACGACAACAAACGCCGCACGCGCCAACACGGAGCCGACCTTATCGAGGTTTTGCTGCAACGGCGTCTTACTGCTTTCAACGGTCTGTAACAATTGCGCGATCTTGCCGAACTCGGTCTGCATACCCGTCGCAACGATCAAGGCGCGTCCGCGGCCATAGGTGGCGGCGGTTCCAGCGTAGACCATGTTCTTGCGGTCGCCCACAGGCATCTCTTGAGTCGGAAGCGCGTCGGTGTGTTTTTCCACAGGCACCGATTCGCCGGTCAATGCCGCTTCTTCGATCTGCAAGTTGATCGACTCAATTAATCGTCCATCGGCAGGGATGCGGTCGCCTGTGTGCAGGATGGCCACATCGCCGGGCACCACCTCACGGGCGGGAACTTTTACTTCGGCGCCATCGCGCAACACCGTTGCTGTAGGCGCTGCCATTTGTCGCAATGCTTCAATCGCCCGTTCCGCACGATACTCCTGCACAAAACCAAGTCCCACTGCGAACAACACGATCACTGCAATGACGATGGACTCAACGCCATGCCCCAGGAAAAATGAAATGGCAGTTGCGCCAAGTAGAATGAGGATCAATACATTTTTAAATTGCTCGAATAAAATCTCCCACGGTGAGACGCGGTGCGCGGCCTGTATCTCGTTTGGACCATAGTGCGCCAGACGTGCCCCCGCCTCCTTCGCACGGAGGCCTGATCCCGTACTATTAAGTTGAGCAAACGCCTGATCTGTGCTTTTGGTATGCCAAAAGTTGTTTTGTTCCATAACTAAAGGTAGCTCCTTATTTGGTTTTGTCTTTTAGAGTCGGGGTTGCCGATTTGAACACAAAGTAGTTGTAAAGATAAATGGGTCCAGCCAGCAAAAGCAGGATAAGCACAACCATGATATCGAGCCCGAAGAGGATGATTTCCTCGAACCAGATGGCAATGGATGTTCCTCCCGCGCCTGTGGCGAGAACGGGTTTCCAATATTTCCGCAGAGCGGATGTTGCATTTGTGGACATGGGGGTTACTCCTTTCTGTTTGACGGATATTCATCAGATATGGGGCGGTGGAAAATAAAAAGACCACCGCCTAGAAGGCGATGGTCTTGCGCTTGCATCCAGACAGCCGGGAAATCTCTTTCCGTCATGACGACTGTCCAACCCGAAACCGGTTCGGGGGCTACTCCCCATCGGAGTAATTAAAGTTTACAGCGGAAGTACACTTGTGTCAATCACAATATTGAAAGTTATAGGCAGGGGGATTCATGCCTTGCTTTCAGGTGAACGTCTGGCCAGCACGAGTTACTTGTGCGATGAAATGACGTCGGGAATGTTCGGCTGGTACGCATCGTAGTGACGTTTGCACAGCCAGCGGTAATCGCCCGTGTAGGTGGCGACGCGGTGCAGACCGAGCTTATCCTGAATGGGGTCGAGTTGGTTCAGCAGGCGGTGCAGGGCAAGGATTCCTGAGCGTTCGGGTTCGCTGACCATGCCTCTTTGTAACATTGGGCGGTCTGGCGTTTTAATTTCATCAGGTACTTTGCCGAGGATGGCGCCTGCCAAACTCAATTGGTCGGCAATTTTCCACGTCTCGGTGGTCTTTGCGCCGAAGAAGGAGTTTATGGCTGGCCCTGCCATTGGCGCGATGGTTTTCAAGATGTCGAGCGCGAAGTTTGCATAAGGCGCGATTTGCATGACCCAATCATGCGGCTGGTCAATATCATAAAAGCCTTTGTCTTTCTCGATGACGGGATGCTGACAGCCCTCTGCTTCGCACCAAAGTTGCAGGGAGATGGGACAGGCAAAGAGTTGCTTGGGTGAAAGCCCTGCATTCCGCGAGCGGAAAGTAAACAGGCGCGGACCGTTCTTGGCTTCGTCGGCGATGGCCTGCATGGATGCCCAGAAGTAATGGGCAATGCGGCTGTCCATACCCGCAAGACGTTCATTGATCTCACGCAATTGGGTTTCAATGGGGCGTTCTTCAAAGCCCAACAGCAGTTTGGTAATGGGATGAGGTTTGAAACACTCCTGGCAGGGATATTCCCGTACTCCATTCGACATGAATTGTCGCAGAGCTTGAATATTGAATCTCCCTTTGCAGTTGGGGGTTGGGCATGGAACCATAAAACGGTAGCGATCTTCCAAGCCGGGCCAGTTGTCTTTTATCAATTTTTGCAGTGTTTCCTGAAGTACGTTCATAAAATATTCAGGATAAACGGATTGAGCATAGATGTGAAACTCACGCCCGCGTTTTTCAAGCATGGCTTCACCGTGTAGACCGTGACTCAAGAACATGCCTTTATCCCAATGCAGGCGATGATTTGGTTGTACGACGGCGTAATCATGGGTGCGGACGATCATCCACGGAACCAAGCCGGGGGGCTCGTCTTCCATTGAACAGACCATGGCAATTCGACGCAAGTTATCGGGTGTTTTTTGCTCCGGCAGCCACGGTAATTCAGGGCGGACCTGCGGCACATGCTGGGCGACAAGACTTGCCTTGCCATCTGTCAGACGATAACAAACGTCGTATTTTTCCATGAGACGCAGGAAAAATGGGTAAACATCCGCTTCATAACGCGGCTCATCTTTAAACGAATGGTCGTGCCAGACTTGATACAAGCGATCATCGGGCAGAATGCCATCCAACTCTTGGGTCTTGCGGTCTTCGAGCACGAAGCCGATGGCTTTGGTCAGCCATTCGGGTTTGAGGATGACGTCGTCGCGCAGTTTTTCGTCGTCAGAGTAGTGGACGATGTAGCCGAGGTCGTGCATGAGGTGGGCGAGGGTCTCGGTGTCGATTCCGCTCAAGCCGCGTGCGGCGCAGACTCCGCTAAAAGTCGAGAAAGAGATGCGCGGTTCGGGGAGGGCAAGCAACTCGTCGCGGGCGGCTTTCCAGTCGCGGTTGAAGCCCATCCCCATTTGTTCGAGTTTTGCGGCGTGTTCGGCGATTACCTTTTTCAATTCGGCGATGCCGACCATCTCGCCTGTGGTTTCGTCGGGGACGAGGCTGTCCACTTCGTGAAAGCCGACGATCATATCGCCGTATTGCTGTTTGAAGACGGGCTGGTCGATGCGCGCGATGCGCTCGCCCGTTTTGTAGTGCGTGGAGACGATGAGGACGCGCGCGTCGTCGCCAACCCGCAGGCGGATCATGTTCAGCCAGTCTTCCACCTGACCCTGCTGGACGCCGCGGCGCGGCTCCCAGACCAGCAGGTAGAGCGAACGGCGGCTGAAGAAGAACTGGTGCGTGACGCGGTAGACGTCCTGCCCGCCGAAATCCCAGGCGTTGAGTTGGATTTCGACCCCGTCTTTATTTGGGTGGGGTAACTTCAAACCATGAATATCGATCTCGACCCCGTGAGTCGTTCTTTCATCTTTCTTCGGTGCACCTTCACCTTTTTCATTTTTCAATGCTTTCAATAACGTGGTCTTGCCGACGTTGCCTTCGCCGACCAGCACGAGCTTGGCTTCGTAGAGCGGCTCCGCGTTTTCAAGACTGCGTAGATAGGCTTTGAGTTCATCCAGACCAGCGTCGTAGGCGCTTTGCAGAGCGGGATTGAGGGGGTTGTTACTGATGTAAAGTGTTTTCAAATGCTCGAGTTTAACAAGTGAGGAAGGAAGGTCTATAAGATCGTTCTTGATGAAAGAAACCCATTGTAGATTGGTCAATTCCCCAATCCATTCAGGGACGCTTTTCAACTTCGAGTAAGCGATTCCCAAATTCTCTAATTTTTTGAAATACCTAATTACAAGCGGAAATTCAACTAACGGATTATCAAGATAAAATACTATCAGGTTGTGTAAGTTACATAACGCTTCAGGTATTGATGTTATTTTGTTTGCGAAGATTTGAAGGTTTTGTAACTGGGTGAGTTGACCGAGCGAGTCTGGCAGTGCCGTCAGTTGGTTGTTGGAGAGATTCAGGGAGGTCAACTGGGTGAGTTGACCGAGCGAGTCTGGCAGTGCCGTCAGTTGGTTGCTGGAGAGATCCAGGGAGGTCAACTGCGTGAGTTGTCCCAGGGAGTCTGGCAGGATGGTCAGTTGGTTGTTTTCGATATCATCTTTTAAATAGTCACGTCCAAGATCAAGTTTGCGTAACTGCTTGAGTTGACCGATTGATTCTGGCAATTCGGTTAACTTCATGCTACGAAGGTCAAGTTCCGTTGCGCCCGATTTCAGGGCTTGTTGGATTTTTTGTTCGGCTAGTTTATATGCGTCGTCTTTTGGCATGGTTAACTCCTTTGACCCCCTCCGCCCCTATCGGGGCACCTCCCCAAAATACGACAATAAAAAGTTCAGCAAACAATTCAGGAATTGAAATGTCGTATTTGGAGGAGGACATGAGTCGGGTTTATCGAATCAATTTTACTCTCAACTATTCCCTAGTCACTACTCACTTGCCCCTAGTACTTGTAAAACCCGCGTCCCGTCTTTCGTCCCAAATAGCCCGCGTCCACCATTTTGCGGAGCAAATAGGCGGGGCGGTATTTGTCTTCGCCCAAGTCCCTTTGCAAGACTTCCATGACGAATAGAACAACGTCCAGGCCGATCAGGTCGGCCAAGGTGAGCGGCCCCATGGGATGATTCATGCCGAGCTTCATCACCTGGTCAATGGCTTCAGGTGTGCCGACATTTTCCTGCAAGGCAAAGACCGCTTCATTGATCATCGGGCATAGGATGCGGTTGGAGATGAACCCGGGCGAGTCGTTGGCTTCGACGGGTTCCTTGCCCAGCGCTTTGCACAGATCCATGATGGTCTTTGTAGTTTCATCGGAAGTGCCAAGTCCACGGATGACTTCGACCAGTTTCATCAACGGCACGGGATTCATGAAATGCATTCCGATGACCTTGTCGGGACGCTTCGTCACTGCGGCAATTTTTGTGATGGAAATGGAGGATGTGTTGCTTGCCAGAATCACGCCTTCGCGGGCGTTGGCGTCCATGTCTTTGAATATCTTGAATTTCAATTCGGGGTTTTCCGTCGCGGCTTCGATGACAAGGTCTGCTTCTTTCATCGTATCCACGTTCGTCACGAACTGAATGCCGTCTGCCGAGGCTTTTTGTTCTGCGGTGAGCGTCCCTTTTTCCAACAACTTCGCCGTGGATTTGGCAATGGTCACTTTGGCTTTTTCAAGCGCGGCAGGCTGCACGTCCATGCAGGTGACTTGATAGCCCGATGTCGCCGCAACTTGCGCGATGCCGTTGCCCATGGTCCCTGCACCGATGATAAAAATTCGTCGAATAGTCATATGGTCTCCTAGTCTTGTAGTCAGCTGGTCTTGTAGTTGGATAGTCTTGTAGTCAATTGGTCAGATAGTTAGGCTGTTTGCTTGGGTTTGCGTAAGTAGGCGATAAAGGCGTTAATGGTTTTTTTGCGGTAGTTGCCATTTCGTACACTTTTTGAAAATCTTCTGAACTGACATATTTTCGGTCAAGAGCAAGATAGATTTCGGATTGTACTTCGCTGGCAGAACGTCGGGCATATTTTAGGAAGCGAATAAATTCAACGTCGGAGCCGTCATCGAATCCCTCGGCGATGTTGTGCATGATTGAGCCTGCCGCACCCTGAATTTGGTCACGCAGACGAAAGTCTTTCCTGAAATTTTCCTGCTCGGTCAAGTCGTAAACCATGTTTGAAAGTTCACGCGCCTGTTGCCATGCGCGAATATCCTCAAATTTTTCAATTTTCATCTTTCCTCCTGTTATTCAAAGGTTTGACCACTCGACGATGCGACCATCCGACTATTTGACTTTTTCTTTCCACAACACTACATTATTCTTGATCTGCTCAATGTGACCAGGAATGTGACGCGAATAAATATCGATCCACTTGTCAAAGGTATATTGTCCTTCCACTTCGGGATGTTTGATCCAGTGCGTGAACACTTCCTCTGGCTGACGCTTCAATAATTCATAGGTTGTTTTTCGGGCAATGCGGGTCGCTTCGAGCGCATCTTCGAGATCGTGTTCGTGATAGTTCAACTCCGCTGCCCACTTATCCTGATCGTAGCCCATCAACATGCCGCCGGGCTCCACGATCAACTTTCGCGCGCGCAGTGCGGAATTGGTTTCACTGTCCGCGATGTGGATGATGATCTCGTGGACGCTCCACTCTTTGGGTTCAGGCTTCCACTTCATCGCCTCCTGCGGGACCTCAGCCAGCGCCGCTTTCAATAACTCAAATCCACGCCCGTACAGTTCGATCTTTTCGTTGCGTTCCTGTTTATTCATTTTTTCATCCTTAAAAGGCCTGTTAACCTTCCAACTCCACAGCCATTGCCACTGCTTCGCCGCCGCCGAGACATAACGAAGCGATACCGCGTTTCAAGCCGCGATCTTTCAGGGCGTAGATCAACGTGGTCAGCACACGCGCGCCGCTGGCGCCGAGCGGGTGACCGAGGGCAATGGCGCCGCCATTCACGTTGACCTTGTCCCAGTCCCAGCCTTGGTCGGCGAGGGCATATCCATCCGCAAGGACTTGAGCAGCAAAGGCTTCATTTAATTCGATCAGGTCAACATCTTTCAATGTCCAACCTATTTTTTTCAGCAATTTTGGAATGGCATGGGCAGGGGCAGCGAAGAGATATTTCGGCTCTAAAGCTGCCTGCGCGTAGCCAGTAATTGAAGCAAGAGGTTTGATGCCATTCTTTTCGGCATACGCACGGGATGAAACAACAACCGCTGCTGCGCCATCATTCATGGACGAGGCATTGCCAGCAGTCACTTTGCCATCCGCTTTGAAGGCAGGTTTGAGTTTGGCAAGTCCTTCCAGCGTGGAGTCTTTGCGCGGACCTTCGTCTTTGTCGAAGACCGTCACTTCCCCTTTTCGTCCAGGGATTTGGACAGGAACGATTTCCAGCTTGAAGCGTCCTGCTTCTTGAGCCTCAACAGCTTTCAGGTGAGAGCGAAGCGCGAACTCATCCATTGCGGCGCGGGTCACTTCATATTCATCCGCGATGAATTCAGCCGCCATGCCCATGCCCCAATTCTCGAACGGATCCCATAAGCCATCGTTGAGCAGGGCGTCGGTCATTTGCGTGTTGCCGAATTTCAACTCGCCCATGCGCCCGCTGACGAGATATGGAGCGCGGCTCATCGACTCCATGCCGCCGGCGATGAAGAGATCCGCATCGCCCGCGCGGATGGCCTGGGCAGACATCATGGCAGCTTTCAAGCCCGAGCCGCAGACTTTGTTAACCGTGGTCGCGCTGACAGTGGCTGGCACGCCTGCAAAGATCGCCGCCTGCCGCGCGGGAGCCTGTCCCTCGCCTGCCTGCACAACGTTTCCCATTAAGACTTCTTCCACTTCCTTCGGGTCAATGCCTGCGCGTTCCACTGCAGCTTTGACAGCGACGGAGCCAAGGTTGGTGGCATTCAAACCGCTCAACGAACCCTGGAATTTTCCAATGGGTGTGCGCACAGCACTTAAGATCACGGCTTCTTTTTCTTTGCTCATGAGTTTCTCCTATGGTTGATTTGGCAATTATACAGTAGGGATGAATACTGCGCCTTTGCAAGGTAAGGTAAAATTTCGGCTATGGACAATTTGAACTTAAATTCCCTCTACGATTTGATGGGCGGCGAAACAGGCGTCCGTGCTCTTGTGGAACGATTTTATGACCTGATGGACTCTTCGCCCGAAGCCAAAGATGTCCGCGCTTTGCATGCCGCCAGTTTGAAACAGTCGCGCGAGAAACTCTTTATGTTCCTCTCGGGCTGGTCGGGAGGACCTTCTTTGTACATTGAGAAATATGGTCATCCACGCTTGCGCCAGCGTCACATGCCGTTTTCCATCGGCGAACGCGAGCGCGATCAATGGCTATGGTGTATGAAACAAGCCATTGACGAAAGCGATTTCCTGCCTGCGGTGAAGGAGCACTTGAAATCGCGTCTCTCCGAGGTGGCGGATTTTATGAGGAATCAATAACAGACAACAGGCCGCCAACGGGCGGCCTGTTGCTTAATTCCTGATATTTTTCAACGCCTCGCGCCGACTTAATGGATGTAATTCCTTTGTCGCCTTCACGAACTTTTTTACAGGCGCGGGATTGGTGTGTGCATATTGACGCAGCGCCCAGCCAATCGCCTTGTTGATGAAGAATTCATCCGAACCGAGGTTTTCTTTGACGATCTCGCACAGCAGGTCAAATTCCGTTTCTTTTTTATAGCCGAGTTGAAAAAGCAGCGTTGTGCGGCGCAGCCAGAAATTATCCGACTTGCGCCACTTCTTGAGATACTCTTTCTTTACATTGGGGAAACGCTTGAAAAGACTCCCCACTGTATGGCTTGCAATTGTGTCCACCGTGTCCCACCAGGATTTGGTGACGATTAAATATTCAACCGTGGTGATGATGCCTGGCTCAAGTTTATTTTCCAGTTTACCTAGTAGACCTGTCGCTGAATATTGAAATTCACGCTGTGGGAGCGACCACAGGTCACGTGAGATCGCATCCATCTGATCGAGCGGGGGCAGGTTCTGCTGACCGATGAATTCTCTCATCAGTGCAGAAAGCTCGGGCGATTTTATTCCCAAATACTCGAACTGATTTCGCATGTATTTCTTCATCGGCTCTGCTTTGGCAGGATCCGCGTTTTGTTGGAGGAGGGTTTTGAGGGAAATGACGTAGGGATGCATAAGTTTTCCTTGTTTTCAGTGCGAGCACCTTCCTCGCGCTGAAAGGTAATTTTACTTCGCGCCTTCAGGCGGAACGTATTTCATCTGCCAGATGCCGTTGCCCATGTCTGTGACCAGTGAATATGGTGTAGCGACGAATATCCATGTGTTGCCAGGCTTGAGCGGCATTTGATTTCCGTTCGCATCCATGAAGTAGATCGGTCTGGGTCGCCCTGTCACTTTTTCATACTCACGGGCTTTCAAACTCCAGCGGATGTCATATTTTTTCCCGTCGCGGAAAAGATAGGCAAACCCGCCATCGCCCAAATCAAGATGAATATCCATGTTGGTTGGGGTGATGACGTCATGTTCGGCAAAAACTACGATGACATTATCAAACTGTAACTGTCGACCCGTTAATTTATCTATCGCGGGGTGCAGTTGACCGGCAGTTTCGACGAGAGCATCATCCACAAAACGCAGCCATGACTCAGAAAGCGGATCATACGTCCAGCCTGATTGGTTGAGCAGCGCCACGCGCACGTTGATCTGTTCCGCGGGCGCGCCGCCTGCTGGCGCTTCTTCCGAAAACAAATTGCCCGAGTAATCAAAGTCACTTGGCGTCAGGCGTTTGTTGTCTTCGGCGATCTTCATCATCCGTTCAAGCGACATCATTGCGCCGCCGCTGGCTTCGTCATGCGGGACGAACACACATTGCGGAATCAGGTCCAACACTTCGGGTGAAGCGAACGCGTATACCAAACACGAACTGCGGAAGAACCGTCCAAGGTCTGCGTACAACATGCGTCCCGAGCGGATGGGTCCCACTTCGGCGATGGGCATTTGCGCGGATTCTTCGTCAGGTGGATGAATGGTTTCGGAAGGGATCAAGCCTGCGTCCAGATAAAGAAGCGATGTGCTTACTTCCGCCTCGACCCGCCCTGTGACTTGGTCAGCGTCGCTATCAGCATTTTCATCCCCGACGTTTTGACTCGTAAACTTCATCCAATCTGGAATATCGAATTCAACGATGTATTTGCCAGCATCCACATTGAAGCCGTAATAGCCGTTCGAATCCGTGGATGTTTGCTGAATGAGTTGACCTGCCGCATCATACAGATTGACACACAGGCCGCGAACGCCAGTCTCGAAAGGCTCCTGCCTTCCATTTTTATTTTCATCCAACCAGACGCGGCTGCCGAGAATGTTTGCAGTTTGAGCAAAAATTTCTTCGCGGATTTCGCAATCACCTGTGGCGGGAATTTCGGGCTTGGGATACTCGCCATAAAAAACGGAAAGAAAACGCGTTGCGCCTTCGGTGATGTAAAACTCAAAGACCCACGGCGCAAAAGACAAGCCTGCCTGCGGACGCGCCGTGGTGGGGAAGTGTGAGATCGAAACCAGCATGGCAGGTATTTGGAGCAGGCTCGGGTCTTCGACTTGCTGCGCGGTCAATGGGTTGTAGTCAGCAGGGAAATTTTCTTTATTCGGTCCAAGCGTTACAGGTGCGGAAAGTGTTTGCGGCGTAGGTGACGCAGTTGGCAACAAAATAATTTGTGCGGTTGTGGGAGGGAAGGGCGATGGATTTGTGTCTTGTAATTGGGTTGCATCATTTTTTGCGGCGCATGATATAACGACGAGAATGCACAGTGTTGCACTAAAAAACGCAGCAACTCTATTTTTTGTTTTTAACCAAAGCATAAATCTCCAATTTCAAAAAAGCTGATAGCTGATCGCTGAAAGCTATTTACTAAACCCATCCCTCACTCTTTTGTATGTGTCTTCCAGGGCTTCGGGCAGAACACGCGTCTCTCCAAGTGTGGACATGAAATTCGTGTCCCCAGCCCAGCGCGGCACAATATGAATGTGGACATGTCCCAGCACGCCCGCCCCCGCCGCCTCGCCGATGTTGATGCCCACGTTGAAGGATTGAGTTTTATACACTTCACGCAAAATAGATGTACAGCGCGAGGTAAGTTCCATCATCTCGGCACGGGTTTCCGCGTTCAATTCTTCCAGATTGGAAACATGCTCAAATGGAATGACCATCAAATGCCCGCTGGTGTAGGGGAAGCGGTTCAAGATCACATACGCGTTCGTTCCGCGGAAGGCGATCAGATTCTCGGCATTATCCGCCTTGGCTTGTGCATTGCAAAAGACACAGCCTGATTCTTTTTCAGTTTTTTCAATGTATGTCATGCGCCAGGGTGACCAAAGGTGATTCATAAGAGTTTGGGTTGAAAAGTTTATGTTTGTCCAATTATAGGCTAAAACTCCCATCTTTACTTTTCTTGTTACTTTTATTCATCCTTTACCCATCATCCTTTTTAAGTTATCCTACGGTTGATGCAACCCACGCTTTTTTCCTCCAATCATCTCACTGTCTCGCAATTTACCTTCCGTGTCCGCAAATTGTTGGAGGGCGATCCTGAGTTGCAGGATGTGTGGGTGGAAGGGGAGATCTCCAATCTTTCCCGTCCCGCCTCGGGGCATATCTATTTCACGCTCAAAGACAAGAACGCTTCATTGAAATGTGTGATGTGGAAAACAGACGCCATGCGTTCGCGCCCGAACATTCAGGAAGGCGCCGCCGTGGAAGTGCATGGCAAGGTTGCCGTCTATGAGCCGCAGGGACAATATCAACTCATCGTCAATATCATTCAGCCCAAAGGCGAAGGCGTACTCTTTCAGGAATTCCTGCGCTTGAAAGCCATGCTCGAAACCGAAGGACTTTTTGACCCCGAGCGCAAGCGGCCCATTCCCTCGCTTCCTAAAAAGATCGGCATCGTCACATCCGCAACCGGCGCGGCACTGCGTGATATGCTCAACACCATCCGCCGCCGTTTGCCTCTCGCACAAGTCATTCTTGCGGCTTCGCCCGTGCAAGGCTTTGAAGCTCCGCCCGCTCTTGTACATGCTTTGCAATCGCTCAATCGCCAATCGCCGGATGTCATCCTGCTTGCGCGCGGCGGCGGCTCCATTGAAGACCTGTGGGCATTCAACGATGAACAGGTTGTCCGTGCTGTTGTTGATTCAAAGACTCCCGTCATCAGCGGCGTGGGACATGAAACCGACTTCACCCTTTGTGACTTCGCTGCTGACTTGCGCGCGCCAACTCCAACAGCCGCCGCTGAACTTGCTACCCAAACGACGATTGACGATCTTCAGGAACAACTCGCGTTTTATTCTTCGCGCCTCACTTTCTTAATCTCCAGCATGCTTGCTGACCAAAAAGCATTTATCTCCTCTTTGGCATCCCGCCTGAAATATGCTTCCCCCGAAAGACGAATCCAATCCGAATACCAGCACCTCGATGAACTTTCCCGCCGCGCATTTTCGGCATTGAATTACCGCATCCAACTGCAATCCGCGAACGTAGATGGAATATCGAAGCGCTTGCAAGCCTTGAATCCCAAGGGTATATTATCCCGCGGATATGCCATCGTCACCCGCAGGAAAGACGGCAAAGTCGTTAGCAAAGTTTCACAAGCGCAGGGTGAGTTGAACGTCCGCGTGAGTGATGGCGAGTTTAAAGTAAAACGTAATTAGTATGGAGCATTAATGGCAAAAACTAAATCCATCCAAAAGCCTGTTGAGGAACTTACCTACGAGGAGGCCCTCGCTGAACTCGAAGGTATTGTTGAATTGCTGGAAGGGGACGCTTCGCAGAATCTACTTGAGGATTCAATGAAGCTGTTTGAACGGGGTCAGGCATTGGCGGCGCATTGCGGCGCTTATCTTGAGGCTGCCCAACTCAAAGTCCAAAAGCTGGTGGGCGAGTCGCTTCTCCCCTTTGAGGAAGAATCTGAATGATGTTTGAAGAATTGTTGTTGAATAAAGTTTTGATCGCTGTGTTGACGGGATGGCTGCTTGCGCAGGCATTGAAGATTCCCACTGAATATTTGCGTTCGCGCCGTTGGATGTGGGCCATGTTCTTTGCGGCGGGAGGGATGCCGTCTTCGCATTCGGCGTTGATGGTGGCAGGAACGCTTGCCACAGGGCTGTATCATGGGTTTGATTCCCCTGTCTTTGCAATTGCTCTCGGTATTACCATGATCGTTGTACATGATGCCGCTGGTGTCCGCCGGCAGGCTGGCATGCATGCGGAGCGTATCAACCTTTTGTTTGAAGAATTACTTAAAGGTCACATGTGGGATGAAAATGAATTGAAAGAAGTCATCGGTCACACCCCGCTGGAAGTGATCGGCGGAATTATTTTGGGTCTTATCGTAGCCGCTGTGCAATGGATGGTCTGGCCGTAACGAGTATTATGTCACACCTGCACTTGCATACGGTGCGAGGATGTTAACTCCGCCTCAACCTTCTCGTCACCCCGTTCATAATATATGTCAGCTCAGGCACGCGCAAAACGAACAACGCGGCCACATACACCCCGCCGCCAATGACCACGCTTGCAAGCGTCAAAATCCATGCGCTGAAATTGTTCCCAAAATACAGCCAGCCGTAAATACAGAGTCCCATCACGAACGCAGCGATTGCAGAAGGAATTACTCCGCGCAAAATATGCCCACCTTCGATACCGTTCAAGCGTTTACGCATCACAATAAACAAGGCTGTGGCTTCGAGAGCGGTAGCAAGTGAGTTTGCCAGAGCCAGTCCGCCGTGGGGAAACCAGCCGAGGGATTCGAATACTTTTGCAAAGGCAATGCTGAAGATCACATTTAATCCCATTGCGATCGTGCCAATGATGACAGGAGTTTTGGTATCGTGCTGCGCATAAAATGCGCGGGTCAAAATTTCCATCACCGAATGACCCACAATGCCAGCCGCGTACCAGAGCAATGCCCAGGCAGTCAGCTGGACATCGTGCTCATCGAATTTACCGCGTTGAAATAAAAATGAGACCAAAGGCACGCGCAGAAGAATCAACCCCACGCTGGCAGGAATCGCCATGAAAAGAATCCCGCGCATGGATGACGCCAATGAAGCGCGCATTTCATCATTTTGTCCAAGCGCATGCTGCGCCGAAAAAGTAGGCATCGCGGCAATTGCCACCGATTGAGCAATGGCCGCCTGCGCCATGATCATCAACGAAAAACCGTATGCAAGGCTGGCTACACTCCCTTCGACCATGTCCGAAGCCAGCCGAATGTTCACCCAAAAATTCAATTGCACCACCGCCACGCCAACCAGACGGGGACCCATTAAGAAAATCACTTTGCGGACATCAGCGTTATCTAATCCAAACGTGAAGCTGTACGCGCCGCGTTGTTTTATCAAAGTTGGAATCTGCACCAGCAAATAAAACCCTGAGCCGATCACCACTCCCCATGCAAGGCCGTAAATTCCCATCGAAGGCGAAAGAACCAACGCGCCGAAAATGATCCCAAGCTGATACATCGCAGGCGTCAACGCGGGTACAAGAAAAACTTTATGCGCGTTAAGAATGCCAACGATCAATCCACCCAGGCCGAACAGCACCGCCGACACAAGTTGAATCCGCAGCAGAGAAACCGTCAGCGCAAAAAGTTCTGGCTTTTCCGAGAAACCTGGGGCAAGCGCGTAGCGCACAACCTGCGGGGCGAAAAATGCAAATAGCAGCGCAAGCAGGCTGAGGGTAAGTGTGACCGCATTTGCCAGCGAAGAAGCCAGCCGCCAGGCGGAGTCCTTTTCATTTTTGGCAAGCAAGCCAGTGAACGTTGGAATAAAAGCAGAACCAAGCGCGCCGCCCGCCACCAAAAGAAAAAGCGTTTCACTTACACGGTTCGCCGCGGTGAAGGCGTCCAATTCGGGCGATGCGCCAAATGCGCCTGCCACGATAATGCTGCGCGCAAGGCCCGTGATCTGCCCAAGTACAATGGCGATCATCACCGTGCCAGCCGCGCGCGCGATCTGTTGATTTGCGTTTGTTTCTGTCATAGGGTTGCGCGATTATAATCCTTTCGGGAGATTTCCATGAAAAAAACTTTAGCTCTGCTTTTTGTGACTTTGATTATGTTAACTGCATGTGACTCCACAACAGCAGCGCCTCCGACTCCGCCGACAACTGACTTTCTTACTCCATCATCATCGGCGCTGACGGATATTTTTCTGCCCTCAGGTTATGGCGTGGATGGCGGCTGGTTCCAGTTATATTTTACAAATCCCGAAAGTCCGCTTGCGTCGCAGAGAACGGGCGGCATTGACGGTCCTCTTGCAGCGGCAATCGACTCGGCTAAATTATCTGTGGATGTTGCCGTTTATAGCTTGAGCTTGAACAGCATCCGCAACGCATTGCTGCGTGCGCACGACCGCGGTGTGCGAGTCCGCATGGTGATGGAGAGCGATAACATGGACCGTACCGACCCGCAGATTTTGAAAGCTGCGGGCATTCCCATTTTGGGGGATCGCCGTGAAGGATTGATGCACAACAAATTTGTTGTCATCGACAACTCGGAAGTGTGGACGGGATCCGCGAACTTCACAGACTCTGGAGCGTATGAGGACAATAACAATATGATCCGCATCCGCTCGGTAAAACTGGCTGAGAATTTCACCCGGGAATTCGAAGAGATGTTCATTGATGATAAATTTGGCGATAATATCCTCTCCGAGACGCCGAATTCCCGGGTGACAATTGACGGTACGCCTGTTGATACGTATTTCTCCCCGGACGATAGCGTGCAAGCCAGCTTTGTAGACATCGTCAATACCGCCCAGGAAAGCATTTACTTCATGGCGTTTTCGTTCACAGCGGACCCGATAGGAAAAGCAGTCCGCGCCCGTGCAGAGGATGGGGTCACTGTGGCCGGGGTGATGGATACCGAACAGGTCAACTCAAACGTCGGCACGGAGTTCGACCCGTTCCGTCAGGCAGGCTTGGATGTGTACCGTGACACAAATCCGGGTCAAATGCACCATAAAGTCATGATCATCGACGAAAGCATTGTGCTCTTTGGTTCTTACAATTTCACCAACAGCGCTGAAGACCGAAATGACGAGACTCTGCTTGTTATTTACAGCGAAGAGATTGCCGCGCAATTCATGAAAGAATTCCAAAGGATATACGGGCAGGCGCAATGAATTTTTCTCGAGGGATTTTTTCCACATTATCTTGAATAAGCCGTAACTTTTTCGCCCCTATTGCGACTATTTGGATGTGACCAATCACAATAAAAAGAGGCGAAAATGAAAAAGATATCTCGGGTTCTTTTGTTCGTTATGGCACTGACCGCTGTGCTTCTCAGTGCCTGCGGCGGAGCTGCGGCTGCCACACAAACTGCTGGCGCAGGGAAAGCTCAGGCTGCCCTTGTCGAATTTACAGGAGTTATTGAAGCCATTAATGGCGAACAATGGACAGTGGGCGGCACCGTCATTACCGTCCCTGCTACTGTCTTGCGTGACGGTCCCTATCAGGTTGGGGATGTCGTCAAAGTGGAAGTGGAAGTTCAGGCGGATGGCTCAGCAGTCGTCACCCGTGTAGAAACCCCCGCTCCAGCCGACACCACGAGTAATGATAATTCCAACGCCAACGCCAACGTCAATTCCAATACCAATACCAATGCGAACAGCAACACCAGCGGCGTCAATGGCAATTCAAATATCAATAGCAATTCCAACGTGAACAGCAACAGCAATGACTCCAATTCCAATGGCGATGATCATGGCGGTAACAGCAATGACAGCAATGATGATCACGGCAGCAACTCTGGTAACGATAATGAAGACGGCGATGACAAAGGCGGCGGCAACGATAACGATGACTAATTTTCAGGCAGATCTTGTCCAATAATTTGAGGGTCGCCTGGATAACGCAAACCCGTCCAGGCGGCCCATCGTTGCGAAAATCACTACTGGAAAATCAATGACAAAGCGCTTTCTTGTCCCCGTCTTTCTATTCGTTCTTTTTTTTGTGGTTATGGCTGTTGTTCAATTTGCCACACCTGATCTACCCGATAATGACGGCTTTTATCACATAAAACTGGCCTGGCTGATGCGGACAGAGAGTTTGAAGCCTGATTTTCCATGGCTGCCATTGAGTATTCTGAATGAAGCTGAGTTTTACGATCACCATTTTCTTTTCCACGTTGCGTTGATTCCCTTCACGTA
>JACZJB010000189.1 GCA_014860805.1 Anaerolineales bacterium | reverse complement strand
TGGCAGTTCCAGCGGGAATCACACGCCATCAACTACTCGTAGACCCTGGCATCCCCTACACCTCTCACAATAGTTCTGCTTGTTTAGCCGTGGAAACAGATAACCCAGATGATGTTTGGGAAGCCGCGCGCGAATTCCTACTACGGGAAAGCGCGGTTGGTTCGGATGCGGGGCTGACTCTCGCCGAATGGAATTCGATCAGCGACGAGGTTTTGGATTTTGGGCGCAGGGCAAAGCTTGAGGTGTTGACCATGTCTGCTGCGGAGCAAACTGCTTCACGGTCCAAGATGCGCTGCGAAGGACTGACAGGTACACACGGCGGAATCATCGGAGCTGTGTCCGCCATTGGTCTGCATCGCGCCGGGAATGATGGTCGTTATCTGTGGCTGCCTGGCTTGCGCGAGTTGAAAGACAAGTATCAAGTGAAAGATATTTGTGCATTGGGTCATGTTGACCGAGTTTGCACGGTGGAACACGTTGAGCTTTCCAATGAAGCCATTGTGGATGTTGGTGAGTGGATCCGCCCCATTTTGCGCGAAGGAAAAGCGACTTTGTATGTGGAAGAGATAGACCGGGAATGGCGCATCATTTCCAAGGACCGCATCAAAAGCCTTTCAAATTAAAGCTTCGACATTATTTGTTCTTTTACAAGTTGAAATTTCTCCATAACATCGAACATAACGGGAGCACGTACGCCCGCGTAAACATAAGGAGAATTTTATGAAACTGTATCTACGTTTGGTCCTGAGCGGCGCACTTTTAATTGCGTTGGCATTTACATTTGCCGCTTGCTCGGGGGGAGCCGAGGTGGAACCATCGCCTGCGGCAGAAGTGACGGAAGCGCGAGTTGTGGCAACAGAAGTTCCAACCGAAGTTGCTGCACCTATTTTGGAAATTGTCGGACTGAATGAAACGAAGTCTTTGACGATGGATGATCTAAAGGCGATGCCTGCGACCGAGGGTTACGCAGGCATCAAAAGCAGCACGGGCAAGATCACGCCGCCTGTTATTTTCAAAGGCGTGGCGTTGAAAGACCTCGCCGAGTTCATCGGCGGGATGGATAAGACCACTGGTTTCAATGTGATTGCAGAAGATGGATATAGCATCACCTATTCTTTCGACCAACTGCAAAACGGATCGTTCATCGCATACGATCCCGCAACGGGCGAGGAACTAAAAAATCCTGTCGAGTTGACCGCCATCCTTGCCTATGAAGTGGACGGCAAACCTTTCGATGCCAAACAGGATGGCGCGTTGCGACTGGCAATTATCAGCGCAGAATTGAATCAGGTCACCGATGGACATTGGTCGGTGAAATGGGTGAACAAGCTGGAGGTGAAAAGCCTCGGTGCGGAATGGGCTTTGCACTTGGTTGGCGCTCTCTCCGAAGATACAGACCGCGCCAGTATTGAATCCTGCGGTGCGCCGCAATGTCACGGTTCTTCATGGACCGATGACAAGGCACAGGAATGGGTAGGCGTGCCCTTGTGGTTATTTGTTGGTTCAGTGGACGATGAGATCGAGCACGAAGGTCCTGCGTTCAATGAAGCGCTTGCCGAAGCAGGTTACAGCGTGGATGTGATTGCCAGCGATGGATACACCGTCACATTTGATGCGGCACGTCTCAACCGCAACGACAATATTCTCGTGGCATACAAGGTCAACGAGAATCCCCTACCCGATGAATTCTTCCCTCTGCGGCTGGTTGGTTCTGACCTTGAGAAAAAAGAAATGGTCGGCATGATCGCAGAAATTCATGTAGGTGTAGAGCCTCTTGCGGATGTGCCTGCGGCCGCCTCAACCGAACCCGCAGCTGCTACTGTCTCTGAAGCAGATGCCACGCTGACAGTATTTGGCTCCGTGAATCAGGAACTGCGTTTGAATGAAGCGGCCCTGCGTGCAATGGAAGTTCTGAAGATCAATGCCGAGCATCCCAAGCAAGGCAAGCAGGATTATGAAGGCGTTTCCTTGAATGCCCTGCTTGATCTGGCTGGCGTGAAAGACGGCGCGACCACATTGGTCTTCATCGCCGCGGATGGGTACACCTCCGAAGTGAGTCTGGAAGAAGTACGTGCCTGCACAGAATGTCTGGTTGGCTTCACCAACACGTTAGAGAAATTCAAGATGGTCATGCCGAACCTTCCCAGCAGCGCATGGGCCAAGGACGTGATCAAGATTGAAGTGAAATAGATAATCAAGGTGACAGTCACTTTGGAAGTGACTGTCACCTATGGCTTGAATCAATGCGAAAAACTTTTGCAATTCTTCTGGTCTTATCCCTGCTTGGGCTGGGACTCGGCTCTTGTAACAGTCAGCAGGTTGAGGCTGGGAACGAAGCGGTGACATCAACGGAGAAGACTCCTTTATCGGTATTCGCTGCGGGCAGTTTGATCATCCCGTTCGGGAATATCGAAAAAGCCTTCGAAGCAAAATATCCGAACATCGATGTGCGGGCGGAGTATCACGGCAGCATTCAAGTCATCCGCCACGCGACTGAGATGCACGAACCAATTGACGTGGTCGTGACAGCGGATGCTGCGCTGATCCCGATGTTGATGTACGCGAGCAAGGTGCCTGAGACAGGCGAGCCGTACGCCGATTGGTATATCCGTTTTGCGAGCAATCACCTTGCGCTCGCGTACGGAGAAGATAGTAAGTATGCCGAAGAGATCAACGCGCAAAACTGGACGGAGATCATCAGCCACCCTGATGTGAAGATTGGCATCGCTGACCCGCGTTTTGATGCTTCAGGCTATCGCGCTTTGATGGCGTTCGCGCTGTCTGAAATTTCAACTAAAAACTACGGGCTGTTCGGCCCGATGTTTGATGAGCAATTTTCGTTTCCTGTGACGATCTTTCGCGGCGATGAACTGACGACGATTACCGTGCCCGAAATTTTGGAAACGAAATCCGATTCGCATATCGTCATACGCGGCGCAAGCGTGCAGTTGATCGCGCTGCTTGAGTCGGGCGATCTGGATTACGCCTTTGAATATGAAAGCGTCATCCAGCAGCACGGATTGAAGATGTTGAGCCTGCCCGCCGAAGTGAATTTAGGTGAGCAGGAGTATGAAGAACTTTACAAACAAGTTCAGGTGAATTTGGATTTTCAACGCTTTGCCTCGCTCGCTCCGCAGTTTCGCGGAGAACGCATCGGATACGGAGTCACGGTTCCCGCGAGCGCACTGCATACGGATGAAGCCGCACAGTTCATCGCTTTTCTGTTGAGCGATGAAGGCCGCAGCCTGATGGAAGCGAATCATCATCCGCTGTTCGAGGCCTTCATCGCGGATGGCTACGAAAATCTTCCATCCATTTTGCAAACGCTCACGGTTCCATTGGAATAGCTTTGAGAAAAAGGAACCTGTTCTTTAACATCGTTTTTTCCTTGTTGGGTGGGCTGCTGTTGCTCTTCATCATTCTGCCGTTGATGAGCATCCTGCTCGGCACCACGCCGCAAACTCTGTGGCTCGCGCTGATAGATGAAGAAGTGTTGAATTCCATCGTCATCACATTCAGCGCAGCGGCGGTTGCGACATTGTTGGCAGTTTTCACGGGCGTGCCGTTGGCGTTTTTACTGGCGCGTAGAAAATTCCGCGGCAAGCGTTTGCTCGAAGCGTTGGTCAATTTGCCCATCGTCATTCCACACACGGCAGCGGGAGTTGCGCTTCTGCTGGTCTTTGGCAGGCGCGGTTTGCTGGGTCAATGGCTTACGCCGCTCGGCATAACCTTCACCGACAATTTCTACGGCATCGTGGTTGGCATGTTATTCGTCAGCCTGCCGTTTCTGGTCAACCTCAGCCGCGAGTCGTTTGCGCTCGTGGATGAAGAACTGGAGCGCGTTGCCCTCATTGATGGTGCATCTCCGTGGCAGGCGTTTTGGTACGTTTCGCTTCCACAGGCATGGCGCGGCGTGCTGGCAGGCGCATTGATGATGTGGGCGCGCGGCATCAGCGAATTCGGCGCAGTCGTCATTCTGGCCTATCACCCGAAGATCGTGCCCGTGCTGGTGTTCGAACGCTTCCAAGGGTTCGGCCTCGTTGCCGCCCAGCCTGTGGCAGCCTTGCTAATTCTCATTGCGCTGGCAACCTTTGTATTTTTGCAATTGTCTCTCACAAAAGAGAGCGCCGACTAAATTTGGCTTTATGCCGCTTGTTGTTTTTCAAGCGGATGGCAAAAAATTTTTTAAAAGAAGGAGAATTGAAACATGTCCCGAACGATTAAATTTATCTTACTCATGGGCCTGATCCTGTCTCTGGCATTATCTGCCTGCGGATCACCCGCCCCTACAGCTGCTCCCGCTACGGAAGCACCCGCCGCCACTGAAGCTCCCACCGAGGCACCTGCAGCCGAGGTCGCACTGAAAGTAACTGGCAGTGTCGCTAACGAACAGGCTTGGACGGAAGATGAAGTCAAAGCCATGAACACCATCAGCGTGGAAGCCACCAACAAGAACGGCGAGAAAGCCACCTACACAGGCGTGCTGTTCTCCGATCTGTTGGCTCTCGCTCAACCCAATGCAGATGCCAACCTTGTGGTCTTCGTCGCTGACGATGGCTTCACTGCCGAGATCGGCCTCGCAGAATTAACTGCCTGTGCTGACTGCATCGTTTCCTTCCGTGACAAGGGTGGCTTTAGCACCGTCCTGCCTGGCCAGGAAGGTAAATTGCAGGTCAAAGGCGTGGTTGAAATCCAGGTAGTTGCTGGTGAAGCTGTTGCTCCTGAACCTCCCGCCAACCCGACTCTCATTCTTGCCACCACCACCTCCACACAGGACTCTGGCTTGCTTGATGTACTCGTCCCCATGTTCGAAGAGAAGACTGGCTACACCGTGCAAACTGTGGCCGTCGGTTCTGGTGAAGCGATGAAGATGGGCGAAGAAGGCAATGCCGATGTATTGCTCGTTCACGCTCCTGCCTCCGAAGTGACCTTCATGGAAGGCGGCTTTGGCACTGACCGCTTCCTCGTCATGCACAATGACTTCATCGTCGTTGGCCCCAGTGCGGACCCTGCTGGCATCAAAGGCATGACCTCCGCCAAGGAAGCCTTCACCGCCATTTTCAACTCGGGCGCACAATTCATCACCCGCGGCGATGACTCTGGCACGCACAAGAAAGAACTCGCGTTGTGGAAATCTGCTGCGCTTGATCCTGCTGGACAGAAATGGTACGTTGAAACAGGTCAGGGCATGGGCGCTTCCATGATAGTTGCCTCAGAAAAAGGCGCCTACATCCTCACTGACCGCGCCACCTACCTTGCCAACAAGGAAAACTATCAGCTTGAGATCCTCGTCGAAGGCGATAACAGCCTGTTGAACGTGTATCACGTCATTACCGTCAACGCAGAGAAATGGACAGCCGCCAATTACGAAGGAGCGCTCGCCTTTGCAAACTTCATGATCGACCCCGAAACACAGGCTGTCATTGGTGAATTCGGTGTGGACAAATTCGGCCAGCCGCTCTTCTACCCGGACGCAGACAAGACAGATGCTGATTTAGGACTGTAAGTTCTCAAATATGTAAACAAAGTAGACAGGTAAACAACTTCCCTGCTGTTTACCTGTCTACTTATATACCTGTATACTTCGTCTCCATGTCTGATATTTTCGAAATCACCTCTCTCTCCCTGCAAGTCTCGACCATTGCAACCCTTGTCAGCCTCTTGATCGGGCTGCCGTTTGGCACATGGCTCGCCCTCGGGCGTTTTCGCGGACGCTCGTTTCTATTGAGCATCATCAATACAGGCATGGCGTTGCCGCCTGTTGTCGTCGGTCTCGTGGTTGCCATGACGTTATGGCGCAGCGGTGTTCTCGGTAATTTAAAATTGATCTACACACCCTGGGCTATCATCATCGCACAGACGATCATCTCTGCGCCAGTAGTGACAGGACTTACTTCTGCCGCACTGGAAGCGCTTGACCCGCGCCTTCAGCAGCAACTTTTGGGACTCGGCGCTTCACGCCCACAAATGATCTGGCACCTGTGGCGAGAGGCACGTCTGCCGCTGTTGGCTGCTCTCATGGCTGGCTTTGGATCTGTCATTTCCGAGGTGGGCGCGTCCATGATGGTGGGTGGAAATATCAAAGGTCAAACGCGGGTGCTGACAACAGCAATCGTTTTGGAAACATCCAAAGGTGAATTTGAAAAGGCGCTGGCACTTTCCGCACTTTTGCTAACTTTAACCTATCTCGTCAATCTGGCGTTGACATCCATTCAGCAAAAGGGGGCGCGCAAATGATCTCAATAAATAATCTGCGAGTCCAACGCAATGGACGGGATGCGCTAAAAGTCGCTTCGCTCGAAATAAAGAAAGGTGAAACGCTTGCTGTTGTCGGGCCAAATGGAGCAGGCAAAAGCACATTGCTTCTTGCACTGGCGCATTTGATCAAATCTGTCGATGGCGGAATTGCATTTCACGGCAAGCCTCTCAAAGATTGGGATGACATCGAGTATCGCAGGAAGATCGCTTTCGTTTTTCAAGACCCACTGTTGATGGATATGTCTGTGCAGGACAATATCGCGCTGGGCTTGAAATTCCGCGGTGTAAAAAAAGAGGATGCTATTGAGCGGGTCATTAAGTGGAGCAAAGCCATGGGCGTGGATCTCTTCTTAAACGCAGAGCAGGCCAACTTTCAGGCGGTGAGGCGCAGCGCGTCAGCCTGGCGCGGGCATTCGTCCTCGATCCCGAATTGCTTTTGATGGACGAACCGTTCTCAGCCGTCGATCCACAAACGCGGGCGCAATTGCTCAAAGACTTGTCGAAAGTTTTGGCGGAAGATCATCGCACAACAATTTTCGTGACTCACAACTTGAAGGAAGCTGGAAAATTCGGCGACCGTGTGGCTGTGATCATTGATGGCGAATTGAAGCAGGTTGGTGTGCCAAAGCAAATAAAAACAAAACCTGCCGACGAAAGTGTGAAAGCGTTTTTGGAAGAACTTTAATGAGAGAGTATCGCTGGCGTCGAATTTCATATCAGCTCATTCATCTTTAGATTTTTATCGAACAGGAATCATGCTTCGCGCGAAACAAGTCTCATTTCAATACCCGCAGGAAGGACACGGCTTGCCGCCTGTTTCGTTGGATGTTGCACCCGGCAGGTTAACCCTTGTTACAGGTCCATCTGGCTGCGGCAAGAGTACGCTGGCGCGCTGTTTGATGGGCTTGATACCGCATTTATATAATGGTGAAATTTTGGGGGAAGTCTGGCTCAACGGGTTTCGCACCACGGATGTTCCCATGTGGCAGTTGGCAGAAAAAGCGGGTATGGTCTTTCAAAACCCTGCCGCGCAAATGCTCGCCCCCACCGTGGAAGATGAGATCATCTTTGGGTTGGAAAATCTCGGGCTGGCTCGTGATGAAATTAAATCACGCCTCGAAACTGCCCTGCAAGATTTCAACCTGACCCACATGCGGCATCGCAACCCACAGACTCTTTCAGGCGGCGAACAACAGCGGCTCGCATTGGCAGCCATCCTCGCTCGCCAACCTCAAGCCCTGATACTCGATGAACCGCTTTCCATGCTCGACACCACAGCCGCCACAGATCTAATCGCCTATCTCGAACGTTTCGTTGCAGGTGGAAAATCTTTGGTGATGTTCGAGCATCGCCACGAATATCTCGATGACCTGCCCGAAGTGGATCACATTGCATTAGGTGGAAATAAAGAGGAAACTGATTTTCAACAGCACGCAACAAACCTGCTGATTCAGAAAAATTTCAATTTGATTATTGAAGGTCTACATGTTCAATTGGGCAAGAAGGAAGTGATTCATAAACTGAATCTTTCACTCACCAGCGGACAGGTCGTTGCCATCGTCGGACGAAATGGTGTTGGCAAAACTACATTGCTGCGATCTCTCGCTGGTTTGCAAAAACACAACGGAGATATAAAAGTCATCACACCCGATGGAGAGCAGCGACCAAATTTCGGCATGGTCTTCCAAAACCCCGACCTGCAATTATTCAATGCCAGCGTGCGCGACGAACTTCTCTACCGCATCCCCAACCCAGACATTCCCTATTTCAACTGGCTCATCTCCGCGCTGGGTTTGGATCGTTACGAAAACACTCCGCCCCTGCTCCTCAGCGAAGGCGAAAAGAAACGCGTCACGTTGGGGCTGGCACTCATGCGTCGCCCCGCGCACGGTTTGCTTTTGGATGAACCCTCCCTCGGGCAGGACATCATTCATAAAACGATTTTGATTCGCCTCCTGCGGACTCTGGCGGACGCAGGTCAACTGGTGATGATGACGACTCACGACCTCAATCTCGCCTCACACGCGGACCGTTTGATTCTTCTCGGTCCCGAAGGCGAAATCATCGCTGACAGTTTGACTGAGGTGGTCTTGCAAGATTCATCAGCGTGGCAAAAGACAGGCATCATATTACCCAATTGGTTCCTGCGCCAAAGAGAAGCGGAGTCTGCAAAATGAGAATCAATCGGGGAGGACGCTCCTCTCGCCAACTGACGCTGGTTGAAAATTCTCCTCTCCGCAGCGCAGATCCGCGCACGAAATTATTTCTCAGCCTCGCGATCTCGCTCGTGGTGATGACATCCATTGAACGCCTGCTGATTTTTCTCGGCGTGTATTTGCTGTTTCTGGTTTGGACACGCCTTCTTTCTCCCACAGTTCAACATGTTTGGCGACTCAAGTGGCTGTTGATCTTCCTGTTCGCCTTTGATTGGTGGCTTATCAGCCTTGACCATGCTGTATTGATCTGCATCCGCCTCATCTTGCTGACTGGTGTCTTCGCCTTGTTCTTCTCAACCACCAACACCCGTGAGCTAGGCCTGGCATTGGAAAAATTACATATACCCTATCGCTATGCTTTTAGTCTGAGTCTCGCTTTTCAAAGCCTTGGCTTGCTGGACGATGAATGGCGCGCCATCCGCGAAGCGCAGTCGTCACGCGGGGCATTGCCTGATTCATCCTCTTTTTGGAAATTGGTAACCAACGTGGGCGACTTGATCTCGCTCACTGTCCCAGCCATTGTTCTGACCACGAAACGCGCGTGGGCGATCACCGAAGCATCCTACGCCCGCGGATTCGACTCACCGCATCGTGTTTCGTATCACACCCTGGAATTTTCCCGCCTGGATTTCCTCCTGATGGCTGGAACAACGCTGTTACTCATTCTATTATTTTGGAGGTGGTAAATGGACCAGAAAAAACGAATACTGATTGCAGGGGTGATTCTGATCGTGACCTTGGGAGTGGTCCTCGGAGTGGATTATCTTCAACGCCAAAATGCCGCCACTCAAGCTCCCGCAGACATTCCCCCTGGATCGATCCCAATCTACGTGGACGGCAATTTTGTTGGCAGTTTTATCCCCGATGATCTAAGTCAACTGCCCGCCGTGAGCTTTGTGGATGCGGAAGAAGGCAAGGCTCAGGATGGATGGCTGCTTCGGGATGTATTGCTTCTCTATCTCGGTGAAGACAACCTGCAAGACCAATCGCAGGTCACCGTCTCCAGTTCCAGCCGCGAAAAGGGAAAGACTCTCTCATGGGCCGAAGTGGAAAATCAGAAGAACATGGTCATGTTCGATCTCTCCGGACGCGGCACGCTCAAACTGGTATCCGTCATCCCCGGCTTCGACATTCGCGACTCCTGGATTCAGGACGTGGATAAGATCGAAATCATATCCCCATAATTTAGAGGTAATCCAATGAAACAACGCTACTTTTCGACCTTTCAATTAATTCTGCTCGCCCTCTTTTCCGCTCTCATTATTGTAGCCAAAATTGCATTACGTACCCCGCTTCAACTTTCAGGTCACTCCGGTATTTTCTGGATGGCGATCATCATTGTGGGGGCGCGCGTCGTTCCAAAACTGGGTGCATCTTCGATCATCGGCGTTACATCCGGTTTGCTGGCAAGTTTTATGGGATTGGGCGATTTCGGCGCGTTAAACACCTTCATCTCGTACGCCATTGTGGGGGTAGTCTCTGATTTAATGCTTTGGATCCTGCGCGGCAACACCGAAAATGTTGTTGTAGCAATTAGCGTGGGAATTTTCGGTCACCTCGGAAAATTCCTCACCAAGTGGCTGTTTGGAATTATCACCGGTGCGCCGATCGGTTTCGTGGCATTGGGGCTGCTGCGTGCATTCATCAGCTACGTTATCTTTGGAGCTATCGGTGGAATTTTGGGTTGGCTAACCTTGAAAGCGCTCAAGCGCGCAGGTTTCTTTGCCTACATGGCTGAGAAGCGTTGATAGATCAGTTCCCCTTTTAACGGCATACACCGCGTTCTCACGCGGTGCAGCCAATAGACCAACTCAGAGGGAGGAGAGAGTTTGGAAGAGTAACTTGCGGTTACTCGATTACACAGGGTCCAAATCAGGGTTTGTGCCGCACAAGGCACAGGTTGCCTTGTCAATCATGTTGCACTCGACTGCATTGGAGCAGCGATGTGCAAGAATTCTGGGCGGCTGGTCTGGCAAATGTTCAGCTGGGTAGACGACTTCGTTCTCAATGGCAACTTCGTGACCAACGTGCTCACAGTGTTTGATTTTTTCAACCTGCCAAGTCTTTTCTGCCATAACAGCTCCTGACTTCAATGGAGATAGTTTAAAATATAAACGCCTGTCCCGCCAGTGACAGGCGTCACAAACTCACATGACAAAGTGCCTATATCGGACATGATATGTCCTTATATATTTAAGAAATAGGAAAGCAGGGATTGCTCAACTCCCACTTTCCTATTTCTTATTTTTGCATCAGCATAAAGACACTGCCAGCATCTGAAGTTAAGTAGATCTCTCCAGACTCATCCTGTCCAAAAGATGTGATCAATGCGTCCGTATCGAACAGGACCTGATTCTGCCAGATGCCATTGGTGAGGATCAACCCCCAGATCAGTCCGCTGCAATAGTCACCATAGAGATAAATGCCATTCCATTCAGGGATTGAGCCGCGGTAGACATATCCGCCTGTAACAGAGCAGCCGCCTTCACTGTGGCTGTATTCGGCGGCGGGAAGCAACATATCATCCTGAGCCAGGCCATCATAACCATGACCGCCTTCCATAACGCTCCAGCCAAAATTCGCTCCGCCGGGTGAACCAGCCGGGAGATGATCGATCTCCTCCCACTGACTCTGCCCCACATCACCGATCCACAAATCGCCGGTGAGGCGGTCAAATGATATGCGCCAGGGATTACGCAAGCCGTACGCCCAGATTTCATTTCCAAACGGATTGTCTGAAGGGATGGAATATGGATCGCCGTTGTCCACGTCGATGCGCAATATTTTTCCAAGCAGGCTGGAGATGTTCTGTCCATTCTTCTGTGGATCACCGGCAAGACCGCCATCACCCAGCCCTGCGTAGAGATAACCGTCCGGTCCAAATGCCAATGCGCCGCCATTATGATTTGGATATGGTTGTCGAATCACCAGTAAAACTTGTTCACTGTTGGGATCGGCGCTAGTACCATTTGCTTGAAACCGCGAGATGCGCGTATCTCCACCTTCCCCCGTATAGTTGACGTAGAAATAGCCGTTCTGCTCATAATTGGGATGGAAAGCCAAACCCAGCAGACCCATCTCATTGCCGCCGTCATTGACACGGTCATCAATATTCAGGAAGGGCTGCTCGAGCAATTGACCATTTTCATAGATGCGAATGACGCCGTATTTTTCAATAATGAACAATCTGCCTGAGCCGTCGAAGGCGGATTGCACATCCACAGGGCGGGTCAGTCCGCTGGCGATGAGACGCCATTCATAACCAATTGGATTGGGAAATCCACTGACGGTTGGGACAGGTGTCTCTGTCGGCGGCGAGGAAGGGGTGTCTGTCGAAGGCGGGGATTCAGTTTGGGTCGGCGCAGCAGTGACCGGCGGGGAAAGAGGCGTAACCGTCGGAGAAACAGATTCTGCCAATCCTCCACATGCGAGAATTGGCAGAGTTAATAAAATTAAGAGTCGCTTCATCTTATTCTTTTACGTCTGTAGTCTCCGCGTCCACTACATCATCCTGGGCATCATCGGTATTCATATTGCCGCTTAATGCTTTCATATGCTCTGCCACAACTTCCGGTGGGCAAAGTTCGGTGAAGATGTAGGACCCCAGCCAGAGCAGGGCGGCATCATCCACCACACCGATGACAGGGAAAGTGATCGCATCAATAGGAAAGATGAGGTAGATAAACGCGCCAACAGGGATGAGCTTGGCGAAGAAATTCACGCGACTGTCGCCCATCAGGCGCAGGATTAGTTTCATTTGGTTTAGTACATTGCGAACCACGCCGCCTTGCTGCGGGGTGATCGTGATATTTGAGGGTTTCTTTTCTGCCATTTGGAATCTCCTTTGTAGTGTTTCCATTATATTCGATTTAGTTTGCGTACCGCTTTGATATACGAATTCAGAACTGGAGGGGTGCAAAAGGTAATATCCTGAGGTTACGTACCGTCACAAATATATGACACAAAAACCAACATTTGGAGACTTCTCATGGACATGATCATTGATTTTCCCGGCGGTTTGCGAGTGGATGCTCACTATCGCGGCCACGACTTTCAGACCGACCAGCCGCCCGCAGATTCGGCACCCATGCCTTTCGAACTATTCCTTGCATCGATTGGCACATGTGCAGGCATTTACGTGCTCGGCTTCTGCCGCCAGCGTAACCTTCCTACCGAGGGCATCCGCATTATTCAACGCAACCACCCAAATGCGCAGGGCATGATCGAGAAGATCGACCTGGATATTCAGGTCCCGCCAACCTTCCCCGCCCAATATTATGAAGCGCTCGTCCGTTCTGCAGAGCTGTGCAAAGTAAAAAAGACTCTGGAGAATCCGCCGAAATTTGAAGTGAAGACGGTGGTTACGGAAGCCGCGTAACAGAAATTAGTGACAGTTCATCTGTCACTAATTTTTTTATCGTAAAATCTCCCCATGCCCTACTTAATAGACGGACATAACCTGATTCCAAAATTCGGCTTGCGCCTGGATTCTGTAGACGATGAAATGGAATTGGTTTCCATTTTGCAGGAATTTGCGCGGCTGAAACAACAGCAAGTGGAAGTCTATTTTGATGGAGCGCCGCTCGGCTCTGCCGGGACCCGCAAACTGGGCAATGTCCGAGCGCATTTTATCCGCCTCGGGCAAACCGCCGACAACGCCATCCGCGCCCGCTTGAACAACATGGGCAAAGCCGCAAAGAACTGGACCGTCGTCTCCTCAGACCATGAAGTACAAGGCGCGGCGCGAGCCAACCAAGCCCAATCTATTTCATCCGAAGAGTTCGTGCGCCTGACTCGCAATGCCATGCAGACAACCCCCAAAACGAAAGCAGACGATAAAAAGCTTTCAGCACAGGAAGTAGATGAGTGGCTCAAGTTGTTTCGTGAAAATAAACGCTAATTCAGACTATTCCACTCCACTTTCTTATTTTTCTTTAATGTATTTAGGACTAATCAGGTGTATATTATCTGCATTGACACCTGCCCTCCCCTTTATTGGTATTTAGGTGTCTACCGCCGTCAGACTAGCATGTCCCCCCCATGCTGGCTGGCGGCGGAACCTTTAATGGAAAAGATAAAGCCGCGGATTTTAGTATCCGCGGCTTTATCTTTTTCTTAAGGCAAAAAAATTATTGAGCTTCCACTTCCAAGTTTACGATCCGATCCAATCGAAATGTCCGTTCGGCTTCGCGGGTGTGGCAATAGGCTTGCAGGTAAATATAATCCGATAAACCGATCACATCCTTCGGGGAGATCCAGCGTTCGGAAGTCTCGCCGTCTTTATCCATGTATTTGATGAACAAGCGCTTGCCGCTGTGGATGGCTTCGCTAAGTTCCGTGGGCAGGTACACGCCTTCCTCAGGCCAGGCAGGCGAGTTATAAATGCCAATGAAATCATCCAGAGATTTTTCCATGGGCTTGAGCGAGTCCATCATGGCAAAGAAAAGGTTCTTGGCAGTGATGGCATCCGCAAGAGCGCGTGAGCCCGGCACAGTAGTAGAGACGTGAAAATCCTGTGCCAGATGCTGCAGGCTGTAGGATGGTAATTCGTAGAACTCGCGAGCCAGCAAAAGCGTATCAATCAGGTTGGGGATTTCAACCGTCCGTCCCAGTTTGCGAAATTCGTTATCGAGGAATTGAATATCGAATTTGGCGTTATGACAAACGATCACCGCATCTTTTAATGGCTCTTCAAGCTGGTCGGCAATTTCTGCGAACTTCGGCGCCACTGACAGTTTTGATTCGTCCAAGCCGTTGGCGTGAACTGCCGAGGGTGAGAGCTCACGCTCGGGGTTGATGAGCAGGTCCAGGGTCGATTTGATGCGTTTGCCTTCGGTAAAGACAACAGCAATCTGGCAGATACGGTCCCCGAACCAGGGGGAAAGTCCTGTGGTTTCAATATCCAAAAAAGCGAAGCGGGCATTGGCGATGTTAAACATAATTGGCGCACCTTTTGAGTGCGCCAATCTTACCGTACTTTTGAAGGGGCGATCAAGGCAGGTTGAACACCAGCACATTACCGCCTGACTGGTTTGTAACGTAAATCCGCCCATTGGAATCAAAAGCAATGCCGACCGGCCTTTTGAAAGGGGCATTTGGAAAACTTCCATCGCCCCAGGCCCAGAGGAACTCACCGTTATTGTCAAAGACCTGCATACGGCCAAGGTCGTAGTCTGTGACGTAAACGTTCCCATTCGCATCCACGGCGACGGCTTCAGGCGTGCCTTTTACTTTAATATCCGAGCCCATGTACCAGGCGGCAAGGACATTTCCCTCCGCGTCAAATTTCTGGATGCGTTTGTTTTCATAATCTGCCACGAAAATATTCCCATTCGCGTCCACAGCAATGCCGGTGGCGTGCCTGAATTGACCTTTGCTCACGCCATCGCCGCCAAACTTCATCAGGAAGTTTCCATCGTTATCAAACTTTTGAACGAACGGGACAGCGTCATCAGTTACATAGACATTTCCGTCCTTGTCTGTGGCGATGCCAATGGCGCGGATGAACTGCCCGTCTTCCTTGCCTTCGCTGCCCCACATGGTGATGAACTTTCCTTCGCTGTCAAATTTTTGAATGCGGAAATTTTCATTATCCACAACGAAGACATTGTCATTAAGGTCAATGGCGAGGCCGCCAAAGCCGAGGGAATTGAATTCGCCTTCGCCGCTGCCTTTGGCGTCCCATTTGTTAAGCAGGCTGCCTTGAGGGTCAAAGACCAAAACGCGGCTTTTGCCCGCATCGTTCACATAAATATTTCCAGCGGAATTGACCGCAATGCCATACGGGTCTTGCATAATATCGCCTTGATTTGTGATTTCAAGCAAAACTTCAGGATTCATATTTACCTCGGGTTCGGGAGTGAATGTTGGGGTTGGCTCAGGACTTGGGGTAAAAGTTGGGATCGGAGTTGTCTTTGCGCACCCGCCTAACAGAAGGGAAATTAATAAAACGACCAAAGCAATTCTTCTCATGCATTCTCCTCATCATCTGGTTTACAAGATTATAGGAGCAGAGAACCGCCAATACACCCTCCCAGCGGAGGGTATTTAATTTCAGGAATTATCTTTTACATCCTGGCAGCAATTTGACGCTCGGTCATTTTGTCTTCGGCTTCCACACGGATTTGCATTGCTCGATCACTCGCGGATTAAAGTCAACGCGCCTGCCCGCGGACCTGGAACCTGAGTCCATCGACAAGGAGTTGGATCTCCGCTGGAGCAGCAGGATGTCTATCCGCATACCGGAAGACAACTGTCAGCAAGAAGGGAGGCGAGTGCTCTTCGAGCGGCATCCACTCATTGGTAAGCATCACGCCGGGACGGCCATTAATCGTGACAACATGATGATCATAATTCAGCAATTGCCCGGCTTGCTCGCGCGAGCAGATGGCAACAGCCTGGTCCGCATAAAGTTGATTTAAAGGTTTTGGCATGCGGCAATCTTACCAGCTTAGAAATGGATAAGTCCATAAGAGATAAAAAGTATCCGAATTTAAGAGTTTTATTAGTGATGGGGGAATTGCATTGACAACCTGTGCAATATGTATAAAATATAGACATTACCTGTGCAATACATAAACAGGAATTTAATCAAGAACTATTAGAA
>JACZJB010000188.1 GCA_014860805.1 Anaerolineales bacterium | reverse complement strand
GCACAATCCATATTTCAAGTAAAATCAAAAAGTGAGTAATAACAACCAGTTTAGTGAGCGTGAAAAAGAAGTAACGGAACTGCTCATGCAGGGCAAAAGCAATAAACAAATTGCTCTGGCGCTCGGTATTTCGGCAAGTACCGTTGAATATCATTTGAAGAATATTTACAAAAAACTTCAAGTAAATTCCAGAACAGAAGCCGTTTTGCGATTGGGGAAATCCGTAGGTGACAATGTCACGAGTGAATTAGGGAAATCCACAGTTGAAATGAATGGTAAAAACGTCGACAATAGCGTCCAACCTATTCCAACGTGGAGGATTTCTGTGAATAAATTGTTCGCGATTATCGGCGGTGGTATATTGGCGATTGCATTGATTGTTGTGCTTATTCTTGTCAATTCGCCTGTTCAGAGGTCAGAAATTGTGCCCACAGACGTATCATCGCTCCCTGATTTGCTGATAACTTCTGCATATGTAAGCATGGTTGATTCCAACGGAAAGTGTCTTCCCTATTACGGATTCAACGTAACGGTTGTCAATCAAGGCAACGCCTCCGCACTAGATGTGATACTTGCCGAAACCAACACAGGGCAAGAAGTCCACATTGGGACTTTAGACCCACTGCAAAGCATATCTATGCCTTTCGTTGCGAAGGCAACGGGCGGAGCCTATACAGTCATCGCAGACCCACAAAATATCATTGTTGAGAGCAACGAAAGCAATAACAGCGCCACCTATTCTGGGGCTACAGCAACCCCTGTTGCTTCCTGCCTGCCATTACAAATTGAAGTTGGCACAGATACTCTTACCACTTCGCCAACAATGGCTCCTATTCCTTCCGTAACAATGATAGCCACAGAGATAGTAACCCCCACCCACACTGTTGTCGCATCCACATTAGTGCTCACCTCACTGCCTGACCTGATTATCAAAGGCATGTATCTTGAAATGGAAGGAAGACATGCTAATTGTGTTGAGGCTTATTCAACTTATGGGATCGTAGTGTTGGTTGAAAACATCGGTTTGGCTAGCGCAGGGGCCTTTGTGGTTGACATGAATGGCGCGAGACTACAGGTGGACAACGGTCTGGCGGCTGGCCAATTCATTAGTTTATTTTTTATGGGCACCACACCGAGTGGGCGGTATGAGGGGTTTGCCGATGCAACTAACCAAGTAGTCGAGCGCCAGGAAGACAATAACACCCTATCTTTTCTCGCGCCGACCCCAACTCCACCGCTACTCTGCACAGCTACACCAACCTCAATTCCATAATACACAGTATCTGTGTGCAGATTTAAATCAGAAACAAAATTTAATGAACAGTGAAGAGCCAGCATTGTCCAGCCTGTACTGAGCTTGTCGATGCACCCGCCCACGTGCCAGTACGCAAACCGCTAGACGGTTAGTATTCATTTATAAATTAGTGCCTTGTACAGAGGAATAGATGATTGAACCAACAAAATTTGCTTTGTTCATTGGCATTTCGTGGGACTGATTGTTGCCCCAGGTCCTGATATGTTCTAAAGGTATGCAATGCGATAACTTATATTTTCGACTGCGCCAGTGCGCTCATCTCCAGTTACAGATTAGTTGTTCATTTTTCATCTCCTTCTCGGAAAAATAATTCTTCAACTGGCTTTTCGAGTTTCTTTGCCAGTTGGAAAGCCAACAGAGCCGAAGGAAAATGGGGAAAATTAAGTTGTTCGACACGTAAAAATAGTCTGTTTTATAACGACACTTTCTCTATACCCCTCCATTGATCCCTATATCATAAGCAGCCAATGACCTGGCTGCTTTTTTATCTTCTGGCTGTAAGCCTGTATGACCTGCGTACTCGTCGTATCCCGAACTGGTCCACCTATCCATTGATCCTTGCGGGCATGATCGCCCATTTCCCCGGGAATATGGATTTGTGGCTGGCATGTTTCCTTTTGCTTTCCGCCTGGGCAAGCGGCTGGATGGGCGCCGGAGATGCCAAACTGTGGATGGCAGTCCTTTGGGCTTTACCCGATGTCAATATCCCATCCTTGATCCTGCTTGTATTCCTTTCCTTCCTTGTCACTGGGGTCATGCAATTCACTTGGAGATTGATTCGAAAGCAGTCCCTCAGCGGCATGAAATCCCCCTGTGCTGGCTACTTAACTCATCTGTCAGTTCTTTTTGAAATTTAAACAGAAATTTTGCCAATCCTTGCCAGCCCTCGAACCTTTTCCATTCACCAGGATGACCTGCAAGATTTCTTTTAGTGAAATGCGCTATTCACAAGCAGCCAAACACGATACGGCTTCGCAACTTGATGATCGATAGGCGCTATGCACCCTTGTTCGTTAAAGTTTTAATGCAAAGGATAACTGGATATCGGTTAGTTCAGATATGTTGTACGCGAATAGCTGTGGTGCAATCCCCCAAGGATTGCCTTCGAGGTGATGCGTCCGCTGGTTGGCTTTGATCTTGGCAATTCATACTGATCGGGGATCCGCTGTTCAATCCCTTGATGCGGTCGTTCCTGATTGAAGTATGCTATGTATTCCTTGGTTATTCGCTCTAAATGCCTATCCTCATGGATCAGGATATGATCCAGGCATTCTCGTCGCAGACTGCCCATGAACCTTTCACAGACCCCATTCGCCTGGGGCGTTCGAAACGGCGTCTCCACTTCTTTGATACTTCCGGCTACTGCCGAAAAGTGCCTTCTATATTTACCATCACGATCGCGAATCAGATACTTCGGTCCTGTTCCCCATGGCGTCGCTTCCCGTAGCTGCTGTGCCGTCCATTCATCAGTTGGATATTTTGTCACTGCTGTATGCACTATCCGCCGCGTTTTCAGTTCCATCACCACAAATACATACCACTGCCGGAACAACCAGTCATTTACTACCGTAAAATCGCATGCCCAGATTTTTTCCGGCTTGATTCTTCAAGAATGTCGCCCAGTTGCGGCTCGTTGAATGTTCCTTCCTATCTTTCGGCATGTATCTTTGGACGGTTCGTTTACTCACTTCTATCCCCAGTTTCAACAATTCACCACGAATCCGCTCTGCTCCCCATAACTGATTCTCTTCTGCCATCTTCTCGATCAGCGCGATCGTTTCGGCAGAAATCTTTGGCTTGCCCTGCGATTTCTTCCGCCAATACACCCCAAACAATTCCCGATGCCAGCGCAAAAGAGTATCGGGCTGAACGATGTGTAGGGCTTGTTTCCAGAACTTCGTAAAATGGGAAAGTACAACCAAGCGAAAACGATCAAGGTTGGTTAGCTGTGGTCGTTTGATCTGTCGATTCAACACAATCAATTGCTGGCGAAGCAATGCATTTTCTACAACCAGATCAGCATGGCTGCGTGTCAGATCTAAAAGGGCACCGATGATTAGGACTGATGTAGCCGGTTTTGTCCAGAGTTTGACGCGCTCTTGTAGCCAACGAAGGATTTTGCCCATTTTGCTCCTCCCAGAAAATTATGAGGGTAAAATAGCATGATAACCTTCTTTTACCGCTCAATTCCGGGCGGATGAGCAAAGTAGCCAGCACAGGTGTTTTTATGTAATAATAAACATTCCGATACACCATCGTGCCACAATTCTTTGCGTTTTTCGGGGAGATCCGAGTGCTTTATATATTTCGAGACGAAGGTCAGAGGTTGATGCGGGCGGCGACATCGTGCTGTGCATGAGTCAATT
>JACZJB010000187.1 GCA_014860805.1 Anaerolineales bacterium | reverse complement strand
CTTGGCGGGCTGGCGGGAGCAGAGATTGCTTTGGTCATCTCTTTGATCGCGGCGTTTATTATTTTTATGGCGGCATCTCCAATTCGATTAAGGATCATCCCTGCCGCATTGGCGGCGTTTTTCTTTATCGGGCTGGAAATTGCGCCGATCTGGTTCTTTCTTCATCCAAATGATACGATCGGCATTGCAGTGGAATATCTGGTTTTGCTTCCTGTTTATCTATTGGTTCTATTTTATTTGTCCGTTCGGACGATGAAATTTATTCTGGACCGCGTTATTCCCGAAGGTCCTGGTCTCATTATGGATATGCTGTCGCTGGCTACGGAAAAAATTGCGCAGGAGGCATATCAGCAATATGCAAAGATTTTGGAGAAGGACAGTCAGCCGGTTTATTATGGACGCGTGGTGCGTGAAATGGATAAGGCCGGGAATCAGTGGCCATCCTGCAATATCATTTTTTCTACGCCTTTAATGACTGGCGTCTTGCGGCGAATGGAATGAATCATCATGAAGGGGATTGGGAGATGACAGCAGTCTATTTGAAAAATGACATTCCTTATGCTGTTTTGTTTTCACAACACGGCGCTGGGAACATTGAAAAATGGGAGACGGCGAACAAGGCTTTGGACAGGCAGGGAAAAGAAACGACTCACCCCGTAGTCTATGTGGCGTTGGGGTCTCATGCCAATTACAGCAAACCCGAGGTGATACGTTCGCCGAGTATGTATAAGCCGGGCCGTTTGCAGCGCATCCTTTTTAAAGTGGACGGCTGGATCCATTATTTGTTCATGCTCATCAATCCCAGCCAAAAAGCGAGGCAGATCGCCATCAAAGAGCTGCAAGCCAAAAATACCCATTTCCTTGCAGAAGACGCATTCATTTACATGAGGGATGAGGCGGATCATTATGTGGTAAGCCTGCCCATGGAAATCGCTTCCGGAGATGGGTTTCGCCTGGGATTTCAAGGGGATAATTTGCAGGAGGGAGTTGTTAAATCCAGCAGCTATTTAAAGCGCATCATGTCGGACCGTAAAACGACTCGCCCAAAAATAAAGGAGTGGAGGCGGGTACTCTTGAATCCTGAACCGGAATGGGTACAATATAAAGGATTATGGGGTGTAAAAAGCATGTTAAAGGAAGAGTCCGGTCCGCCCGGGCCAAAATGGGATCGTCCGAAGAAGGATCAACCTGGCGTGGAAGAAAGAAAACGCTGGGGAAAACCATTGGATTGGCTCAGAGAACTTGAGCAGGAAAATCATTGAAGTAACAAGGAGAAATCTGTATGTCCATATCGCAGGCGCTCGAAGTTGTTATTGGTCTGATATTTGTTTATTATGTTTTAGGCTCGATTGTTTCTTTGATCACCCAATGGATCAACGAATCTTTGGAAACGCGCGGCAAGGCGCTGGAGCGTTATTTGATCAAGATCGTGGGCGATAAAAAACTTGAAGACTTGGTCAAACTCCCGCAATTGCAGGCGTTACGTCCGATCCGATACAAGAATTTCCTAAGTGTGTTCGGTTCGGCGACGGAGCCCAAAAAATTAGAGAAGGTTCCTGTTGCCACTCTCGTGGATGCGTATTTTGACCTTGCAGGACTGACCACCAGAGAGGATTTGAATCTGGCACAGCTTGCTGAACTGGTGGACAAACTGCCTGACTCAGACGGAAAACAGGCTTTTATCAAATGGATCAATCAGGGTGTGACCAATATTGATGATCTGCGGAAGCGCACCACGGCCTATTTCACGGGTTTGATGGAGCAAGCCTCTGCAACGTTCCGTTCGAATGCCCGCAGTTTTGTCATCATATTGTCCATTGCGGTCACCGCCCTTTTTGGCACAGACAGCATTCAGCTTGCCCAAACTTTATGGACCAATGCAGAATTGCGCGCTCTCGCAGCTGCAAAAGCGGAAATGGTTGTGCAGCAGGAAGGTGCAGATGCAACGGTCGATGATTTGATAAAGGAATTGGGTGATCTAACCATCAAGATTGGCTGGTGGCAGACGGAACACCCTGCTGTCGGTGCGGATGTGATGACTTGGGTCACCTTTATTCTGTTGAAGGCATTAGGTCTCAGCTTGACTGCGGCAGCTGTTTCGCAAGGCTCATCCTTCTGGTATGACCTGTTAAAGAAAATAACATCGCCCGCTACAAGTACCAGCAGCAGCAGAAGCAGCGGCGGGGAAAGCAGCAGTTCTTCAAGCAGCAGCAGCGGGTAATACGGAAATAAAAAATCCGAGGCTCAACACCTCGGATTTTTTATTTATTTTGCCGACCATCTTGCATAGACCGCCTGTGAAAGCAGGCGGTTTGCGCTTTTCTCGCGCGTCACCAGTTCGCCGCTGTCAGTCTCGCCGTTATATTTCTTCATCATCTCATCCACAGCTTGCGCTACATGGATGGCAGAGGCGCGCACCGCATAAACCGTGACGATCACAAAAAGGGGATTGCTGCTCAAGCAGGCACGGCACATATCCAACAAGTTTGGCAGGGATTTATACACTTCCCACACCTCACCTTTCGGTCCGCGCCCAAATTTCGGAGGATCAAGGATGATTCCATCGTATTTCACGCCGCGCTTTTCTTCGCGTTGGACGTATTTAATGGCATCTTCCACCACCCAGCGGATGGGCTTTTCTTTTAATCCAGAGAGTTCCTGATTTTCACGCGCCCAACTAACAGACTTTTTGGATGCATCCACATGGGTCACTGATGCGCCCGCCGCCGCCGCTGCAAGAGACGCCAGCCCCGTGTAACCAAATAGGTTGAGAACGTTTGGCTGGCGGCCTGCCTTTCGGACAGAATCAGCCATAAAGTCCCAGTGAGAGGCGACTTCAGGGAATACGCCGAGGTGGCGGCCAGGCGTCGTCATCGCCCAGAATTTTAAATCCCCATAGTTCATCATCCATTTTTCGTCGACTTTCTTTTTGAAATCCCAATGACCGCCGCTTTCTTCGCCCGAAGGCTGAAACACGGCGTGGACATTGTTCCACTCTGAGGCAGAGAGAGCGCGGCTCCACATGGCTTGGGACTCGGGGCGTGAAAAAACGTATTTGCCAAAGCGTTCGAGCTTTTGGCCATCGCCTGAATCAAGTAATTCATAGTCGTGCCAGTTGCTGGCTTCAAGCAGGGTGAACGTAGGGGAGGGTTTCATGAGTCAGTAATGCCTTTGAAACGAGAAATAGGTACCAGCCACTTGCTTTTTCCCTCAAAAGGCGTATAATGTGGGAAGAAGTGGTAAAAAGTGGTAAGGACGCCGGGATGCCCGGCGTTCGTCGCATTAAAAGGATAAGTAGCACATATGTTCTTAGGCCAGTTCCAGCACAATCTCGATGACAAAGGGCGCTTGATGATTCCAGCGCGCTTTCGTGAGATGTTGGAAGGCGGCGCGTTCATCACCCAAGGCTTTGATAAGTGCCTGATGGTAATGACCGAAACATATTTTAAGCAGGTTTATGAACGTATCGAAGCCATGAACCTGGCCGACCCGACCGCCCGTTTGCTGCGCCGCTTGATCCTATCCAACGCGTATCCCATTGAAGTGGATAAGGTTGGGCGCATCCTTGTTCCGCAGAACCTGCGTGCTTTTCTCGGTATCGAGAACGGCGAACTGGTTGTAGCGGGGCAGGGCGAGTACTTCGAAGTGTGGATGCCTGCAACCTGGGCTGAACAAATGACCCAACTTCAGGATACCGAAGCCAACAACGCGCGCTTCTCCACGCTTGATCTTTCAAAAGCCAAATCCGCATCATAACCAGTGTTATGGATGCTCACAAACCAGTACTTTACCAAGAGATTATACACGCTCTGCAACCCCGCAACGGCGGGAGGTATGTGGATGGCACTTTGGGCGCGGGCGGTCACGCTCGCGGGATCCTGGAGGCTTGCACGCCAGATGGGCTTTTGCTGGGTCTCGATGTAGACCCGCAGGCTTTGGCGCTCGCTCGTGAGACCTTGGCTCCTTACGAAAAGCGCATTCATCTCGTGCAAGCCTCCCACATCACCCTTGCCGAACAACTCGCTTCTTTAAAATGGGACGCCATAGACGGCATGGTGCTCGACCTCGGCGCATCGTCCATGCAGTTTGATAATGCCGAACGCGGCTTCTCCTTCATGCAGGATGGCCCGCTCGATATGCGCTTTGGTCCGCAGGCTGCGATGAGTGCGGAAGATATCATCAACACCTTTGATGAACAGGAACTAGCCGACATCATCTTCCGCTACGGCGAAGATAGAGATTCGCGCAAGATCGCCAAAGCCATTGTGATGAATCGACCGCTTCGCACTACCCGTGAGTTGGTTGCCGTCATCGAGAAGGCATCTCCCCGAAGAGGGGATCGCGTCCACCCTGCCACACAGACCTTCCAGGCCCTGCGCATCGTCGTCAACGAGGAATTGGCCGCAGTGGAGATTACGCTTCCGCAGGCTGTGGCAGCTTTACGGTCGGGAGGAAGATGCGCGGTGATTTCCTTCCACTCGTTGGAGGACCGCATCGTCAAGGAATATTTTCGAGAGCAGAGCAAGGAACTTGTCAATCCGCCTTACGAAAGAATTTATGAAGAAGAACGCAAGGCTGTTGTGAAGTTGGTCAACAAGAAACCGATATTGCCGACGAATGAGGAAGTGAAAGAAAACCCAAGAGCGCGCAGTGCAAAACTTAGAGTTGTAGAAAAACTATGAACATACCAAATGTAAACCACTATATCCATGCTTATAAGGTTGCCCCGTGGCGGATTCAACGCCAATGGATTGGTTCGGCTTTGCTTGCGGTGGTTGCGCTTGCCATGGTTGCAACTCTCTATCTGATTGTGACATCTCGTGCGGCGATTGCCGGGCGAGAAATTCAAGACCTGACTTATTCGATTACTGTCAGCCAGCAGGTGAGCGGTGACTTGCAAATGCAGCTTGCTTCTCTCACCTCCGCCAGTGCCATGCAGCGTCGCGCAATTGAACTTGGCTTCCGCCCCATGCAGCCCGAAGAAGTTGAATATTTGGTCGTGCCGGGCTATGCGGAACCCGAAGCTTTTGTTTTAAGCCAAACCCAGAATTTGCAATTGAGTGCATTGACCATTGCCCCGGAATATAACCAGTCATTATTGGATTGGATGGATGAAAAGATCTCCTCCACACGAGGCATGCAATGAGACAGCAATATGCGCGCCGCACCCAGGTGTTGACCAGCGTGCTCGGGCTTGTTGCGCTTGCCATCATCGTCCAAATGGCACGTATTCAAAACAGCGCTGAAGCTGCCGTTTTTAGTCAACAGGCACAAAATTACGCGTATGAATTGAAAACCTTTTATCCAGACCGCGGCGAGATCTACGACCGCAACGGACGATTATTGGCGGGCAATAAAACCGTATACGAAATCGGCGTGGATTTGAACACCGTGAAAGACCCTCATGCCATTGCTTTCGCTGTCAGCGCAGAACTTGATATGGATTATGACCAGCTCATGGATGCGATACAGAATCCGCCGGATGGGCTTTCCTATATCGTCATTGCGGATTATATCGAAGCACAGCAGGCGGTCAATCTTCAAGAATTGAAAAAAGCGCTGCAGGATATTGCTGCGGAAGGCACCATGGGCGGCTTGACAGGCTTACAGTTTAAGCCGCATCCGCATCGTAGTTATCCGGAAGATTCGCTTGCATCGAACATTATCGGCTTTGTCACCCGTGAAGGACGCGGCTATTTTGGCATTGAAGGGAAATATGACACCTTGCTGGCAGGCAATACGGTACAGGTGCTTGTCCCCACAGACCCAAACAAAGCTTTCGAAATTCCCCGCGTGTCCGATGGCACAACACTCATCTTAACCATCAATCGCGATTTGCAGTCTGCAGCTGAACAAATTCTGGATAAATCTTTATCCACTTATGGAGCACAGGGCGGCACTATTGTTGTCATGGATCCGAGCAACGGAGAACTGCTGGCAATGGCATCCTCCCGCCGCATGGATTTGAATCAGTTTTGGAATTACAACGTAATCTACGATAAATCCAACCAATTCAACCCTGCCATTTCAACGCCATACGAACCTGGCTCTGTGACGAAAGTTCTCACCATGGCAGCCGCGTTGGATAGTTCCATCGTAACCCCCAACACAACCTATCTGGATACAGGCTCTGTTCTCATCGGCGGAGTGACCATCCAAAACTGGAACCGTGAGCCGTGGGGTGTGCAGAGCATGGTGGGATGCTTGCAGCATTCACTCAACGTTTGCATGGTCAACCTTGCTTCGCAGATGGGTGCGAGCACATTTTATGATTATATGGATGCCTTTGGCTTTGGCCATCTCACAGGGGTGGATTTGGATGGGGAAGTTTCGGGCAGGCTCAAGGTCCCGGGTGATGCGGATTGGTATCCTGTTGACCTCGGTACAAATTCGTTTGGTCAGGGTGTTACCGCAACCCCGCTGCAAGTTATGATGTCAGTATCTTCGATTGCCAATCACGGGCAGATGGTTGTGCCCCATGCACTTTATGCGATGGTGCGTGAGGGGCATCAATATAATGTTCCTGCGCAATTTGCCGGATCACCCGTCTCTGAAGCGACAGCGGACACACTCTCTGAAATGCTGGCAATTTCACTGGAAGCTGAAGCATCTCTTGCCCTCGTGCCTGGCTATCGTATTGCCGGAAAAACAGGCACTGCGCAAATCCCTGTGGATGGCTACTATGACAGTTCCTATACCAATCATTCCTTCATCGGGTGGGGACCTGTGGACGATCCCAAGTTCATGATCTACGTCTGGCTTGAACGTCCTACTGAATCCAATTGGAGTTCTGAAACCGCAGCAGAAGTCTTTTCTGAAATGGCAAAGAAAACTGTTATCCTATTGGATATTCCCCCGGACTACATTCGTCAACAACTTGCCTCCCAATAATATGCTCACACTTGCAGATGCCCTCGAAGCCCTCACATCGGTTCGCCCTCCGAACATCAGCGCGGTCATTACCGAAGCTGCAATTGACTCTCGGCAGGTCATTCCGGGGTCGCTCTTCGTAGCTGTGCCCGGTGAAAGTGTGGATGGACACGATTTCATTGCTGATGCATTCAAGAGGGGGGCATCTTTTGCTTTAATTCAAAAAGATGTTCCCGCCTCTTTCCTGACCCTTGACCTGCGTGGCGGCTTACCAGCTGACCTGCCCCACAAGTTTGATTCTCCTCTCTGCTTGCGCGTAGACAATACCATCTCCGCTCTGCAGCAGATTGCGCGTTTCTGGCGTCGGAAACTGGATTTGCGTGTGATCGGCATCACCGGCAGTGTCGGAAAATCCACCTCAAAGGAAATGATCGCCGAAGTGCTGGGCACGCGCTATCGCACATTGAAAACTCTTGGCAACTTGAATAACGAGATCGGCTTGCCGCTTACCATTTTAAAACTTGGCGCCGGCTATGAACGTGCCGTGCTGGAAATGGGATTTTATGTCCCCGGCGAGATTCAATTCCTTTGTGACATTGCCCAGCCCCAGATTGGTGTGGTAACGAACGTTGGAACTGTCCACGCCGAGCGCGCAGGTTCACAGGAAGCCATTGCAAAAGGAAAAAGCGAATTGATTCAATCACTTCCATCGAACGGGGTTGCTATTCTCAATTTTGATGATCCCTGGGTCCGTAAAATGGAGGAGAAATCCAAGGCGCGAGTCTTTTTCTATGGCCTTTCTCCTGAAGCCAACTTATGGGCTGACCAGATCGAAGGCTTGGGTTTGGATGGGATTCGTTTTCGTCTGCACTTCAAGGGAGAGACCCTGCACTCGCATATTCCCATGATCGGGCGGCATTCTGTTCACACTGCATTGCGCGCTGCGTCTGTTGGTTTGAATGACGGTTTAAGTTGGCAGGAAATCTTTGAAGGTCTTTCACACGGACATGCACAATTACGTCTTGTGGCGGTTCGCAGCGGCAGCGGCGCGTTGATCTTGGATGATACATATAATGCCTCCCCAGAATCCATGCTGGCCGCCTTGAATCTGCTCGATGAAATGGATGGACGGAAGATTGCTGTGCTCGGCGATATGCTGGAACTCGGCCCCTACGAAAAACAGGGACATGAAATGGTAGGTATGCGAGCCGCACAAGTAGCAAGGACATTGCTTACCCTTGGTCCACGTGCACATATGATCGCAGATGCAGCCCGTCGTGCTGGTATGAAATCTGCCAATATTTTTGAATTTGAACGATCTGACTTGATTGTGGATTGGCTGAATAAAAACCTGACTGCAAACGACGCTGTTCTTATTAAGGGTTCTCACGGCTTGCGCATGGACCGCATCACTGCCGCCTTGGAGGTCAAGTCATGAGACAGATCGCACTCTCTTTGAGTCTGGCCGGGCTTGCTTTTATCATGACCGCCATCTGGGGCGGACCTCTTCTTCGTATTCTCCATCACTTCAAAATTGGCAAGATCATCCGCGTGGAGGAACCCGATTCGCACCGTGTGAAGATGGGTACCCCCACCATGGGCGGCGTGATGTTCATTTTGCCGGTGCTGCTGCTTACAGGTTTGTTGAATGCCGTTGCGTTGATTGGCATCTCCGCGGGCGGAGTGGGGCGCTCCATTCTTTTGCCGCTGCTCGTCATGGTCGGGTTTGCCATCCTTGGCGCAGCGGACGATTGGGAAGGTATCCACGGGAAACGCAAAGGCGATGGGATGCGCGCCCGTACCAAGTTCATGTTCCAGGTGATTCTGGCAATAGGTACCGCCTATGTTTTGAAATACATGGTGGACGTGCCCGATATGTATTTCCCTGGTTTGTTCTTTGAAGTTGAACTCGGCTGGATTTATGTGCCGATTGCTGCTTTCATCATTGTCGCAGAATCAAATGCGGTTAATTTCACCGACGGTCTGGATGGCCTCGCAGGGTTGATCGCTGCAACCGCCATTGCGGCTTTCGGCGGCATTGCATTGATTCAGGAACAGGTCTATCTCGCACGCTTCTGTTTTATTTTGGTCGGCGCGCTCTTTGGCTTTTTGTGGTTTAACGTTCATCCTGCAGAACTTATCATGGGTGACACGGGCTCGATGGCGTTGGGCTCGGTGCTGGCAGTCATTGCGTTGATGACAGGTCAATGGCCCATGCTGCTGGTCATCGGCATTATCCCACTTGCGGAAATGCTCAGTGTGGTCATTCAGATCGGTTATTTCAAAATGACGAAAGGCAAGCGCTTCTTCAAAATGGCTCCCATCCATTTGCATTTTGAATTACTGGGTTGGAGCGAAACCCAGGTCGTGCAGCGTTTCTGGCTGATCGGTTTGATGGCCGCATTGATCGGAATTGGACTGTCTCAGGTTTAATCTGGAAATTATCGATCACATATTTATGACCAACTGGACAAATACCCACGTACTCATTCTCGGAGCAGCTAGACAAGGCCTTGCCCTTGCTCGTTGGCTCTCCCGTCACGGCTCAAACGTGACCTTGAATGACTCTCGCTCTGCGGATGAATTATCCTCTGCTCGTGCAGCCCTCGCAGACGCGAATGTGCAGTGGGTGGTGGGCGGGCATCCCTTGGAATTGCTGGATAAAGCGGATGTACTTTGCCTGTCTGGCGGCGTCCCATTGACATTACCGATTGTTCAGGAAGCCATCAAGCGCGGCATTCCGCTTTCGAATGATTCGCAAATTTTCATGGAAATTGCTCCATGTAAAACTATTGGCATCACCGGTTCGGCAGGCAAGACCACAACAACGACCCTTGTAGGAGAGATGGCGAAAAAAGATACGGAAGGCAGAAGAAAGAAGACAGAAAATTCTCATCCTTCATCTTTTGTCGGGGGCAACATTGGCGACCCGCTCATTAATTATGTAGATGAGATGACCGCCGATGATGTTGCCATTCTTGAACTGTCATCTTTTCAATTGGAGCAGATGACCATTTCGCCGAATATTTCTGCTGTTTTGAATATCACGCCCAACCATCTGGACCGTCACGGTACGATGGAAGCATATACCGCTGCCAAGGCGCGCATCCTGGAATTTCAAACCGAAAAAGATACCGCCATCCTCGGCAGGGATGATAAAGGCGCGTGGGCTTTGCAGAATAAAGTGAAAGGTAATTTATTCACCTTCAGCCTGCACGATCTCGAAGAAGGTTTGAATGGCGCATATTTGCACGATGGACTGTTGAACCTGCGCGATGGAAATGCATATCTGCCTTTGTTGTTGCGTGAAAAAATTCAACTGCGCGGTGACCATAATGTTGCCAACGTGCTTGCCGCATTCACCATTGGCCATGCTGCAGGCTTTAAACTGGATGACATGCTTGAAGCCGTGGAGGAATTCCGTGGCGTGCCGCACAGGCTGGAATTTATCCGCGAGTTGAATGGCGTGCGCTGGTACAACGACTCGATTGCCACGGCTCCTGAACGCGCCATGGCTGCCATCCATGCTTTTGAGGAGCCGATCGTGCTCATGCTCGGCGGACGCGATAAGAATCTGCCGTGGGGCGAAATTGCAAAATTGATTTGTGAACGTGTGGATCATTTGGTGGTTTTTGGCGAGGCGGCGGATATGATTCAGAAAACAGTATCAGCTGCCGGCGGTGAACGAGGCGTGGACATTCATCGCGCCGAGACTCTTAAAGAAGCAGTTGCGCTTGCTGCGAATGTTGCCAGCGCTGGTGATGTCGTCTTATTGTCGCCGGGCGGCACGAGCTATGATGCGTTCAAGGATTTCGCAGAGAGAGGAGAATTTTTTAGAAAATGGGTACTGGAACTTTCGTAAAGGAAAGGCAATCTTATTCATCACAAAACCCCGCGGGATTTTTGCGCGGCTTCGATATGCCATTGCTTGTCTCCGTGGTGGCGTTGGTGGTCTTTGGGTTGTTGATGTTGTACTCCGCTTCCTGGGATTTTTCTCTTGGCGCTTATCAAGACCCGATGTACATGTTCACCCGCCAATTGACCTGGCTTGGTCTCGGTTTGGTTGTGGCGACTTTTCTCGCGTTCTTTGATTATCATCACTGGCGGAAATTGGTTGTGCCTGCCATGGCATTCACCATTGTTTTGCTGATGGGCGTTCTCTTGATGAACGAAATACGTTTTGGCGCAAAACGTTCCTTCATTTCCGGCTCGGTGCAGCCTTCGGAACTGGCGAAGTTGATCTCGATCATGTACCTTGCTGTCTGGTTGTATGCGAAACGACAGCAGCTGCATGATATTTCTTTGGGATTAATTCCACTCGGTGTCATCCTCGGTGTGGTGGGTGGGTTGATCTATCAGCAGCCTGATCTTTCCGCTGCTGCCACCGTTCTTGTTTTGGGCGGTCTGCTTTTCTTTTTGGCAGGCGGTGACTTGAAACAGATTGGCGGCTTGCTGGTCATTGCATCCATTGCCGCGTGGGTGGTTTCTTCCGTCAGTCTCACAGGTCAACAGCGCGTGGGTGATTTTCTTGCAGGGATCAAAGACCCGTTGCAGGCTTCCTATCATGTGCGTCGTTCGTTCGAAGCCATCGTCAATGGCGGTTGGTTTGGTGTCGGGCTGGGACAGTCGCAATCCAAACTCACTGGGCTGCCTGTGCCGCCAACGGATAGCATTTTTGCAGTGGTTGCTGAAGAACTTGGCTGGTTTGGCGCAGTTGCATTGATCTGTTTATATGGTTTCCTCGTCTGGCGCGGATTGGTGATCGCCCGCCGCGCACCAGACATGCTTGGCACATTGCTCGCTTCCGGGCTGGTGATCTGGATCGCGATGGAAGCGCTCATCAACATGGCGGTAATGGTTGGTCTAATGCCGTTCGCCGGCAATGCATTACCTTTCGTCAGTGCGGGCGGTTCAAACCTTGTGACAACGCTCGCCGCGTTAGGCATTATCTTTAACATTTCACGTCAGGCAGGGGATGGCACAACAACAGATGAAGAATGGAGGTCGTACAGTGCGGTTGCTAATTTGCGCTGGTGGAACGGGCGGCGGGGTGTATCCCGCACTCGCCGTTCTCGAAGCGTTGAAAGCCAATAGCCGAACCCCCGACCTGCTTTGGGTTGGCGGTGAAGGCGGCATGGAAGAGGAACTTGTGAAACGCGAAGGCATTGCTTATCGTTCAGTTCCAGCTGCAGGCGTGCATGGCGTCGGTCTGCGCGCCCTGCCCGGCAACCTTGCCAAGCTGACACGCGGAGTGATTGAATCGCGCCGCATCCTGCGCGATTTCAAGCCCGATGTGCTTTTCTTCACCGGCGGATTTGTAGCTGCTCCCATGGCTGTGGCTGGCCGAAATATTCCAACCGTATTGTATGTACCTGATATTGAGCCGGGTCTTGCGCTCAAGTTCCTTTCCAATTTTTCGGATGTCATCACTGTAACAGCGCGCGACTCAAAGAAATATTTTTCACATCCCGAGCGACTCATCCTCTCAGGCTACCCGCTTCGTGCAGACCTTTTGGCTTGGTCCCGCGAAAAAGCGACCCGGCACTTTGGGCTTGACTCTGCCAAACCCACCTTGCTGGTCACTGGCGGGAGCAAGGGTGCGCGTTCGATCAACACAGCCGTGTTAAATCATCTCGAAGAATTGCTGAGCTTTACACAGATCATCCACATCACAGGCACTCTCGACTGGCCTGTTGTTGAAAAAGCCGCGCGGGAATTACCAATGCATTTGAAGTCCCATTACCATGCCATGCCGTACTCGCATGAAATGGGCGCTGCCCTCGCCGCCGCAGATTTGGTTGTGTCGCGCGCAGGCGCTTCATCTTTGGGCGAGTATCCCTTCTTTGGTCTGCCTGCCGTACTCGTGCCCTACCCGTATGCATGGCGCTATCAAAAAGTGAACGCAGATTACCTTGCTGAGCACAACGCTGCTGTCATCTTGCAGGATGAAGTGTTGGAAGATAAACTCGTGCCTGTCGTCAAAGATGTATTAAAGAATGAACATAAATGTGAAGCCATGCGCGCTGCCATGAAAAAATTATCCAATCCCAGTGCGGCGCGTGTGATTGCCAGCCAGTTGGTAGAACTGGCAGGAGAACAACCCCTATGATGAGTATCGTTTATATCTTTTGGATGTATGTCCTGCTCTTTGCGGTGATCGGTGCCATGCGCGGCTGGGCAAAGGAGTTGCTCGTTGCATTCAGCGTGATCACTTCACTGGCAGTCAACCTGCTTTTGGAAAAGTATATTCCCCTGGTGCGCGATTTGGACAAAACCAGCAGCTCCGTGTTTTGGATCCGCACCATCATCCTGACAGCTTTGGTTTATTTTGGGTATCAAACTGTGTCCATTCCGCGGCTTGCTTCCAAAGCGGCGCGTGAACGTTTGCAGGATGCCCTCTTCGGCGCGGTCTTGGGCGCTTTGAATGGCTATTTCATTGCAGGGACCGTCCTGTACTATAACCATGTGGCAAACTATCCCTATAGCAAGATCGTTAGCCGGGCAACAGACCCTACCATTGCAGAGGTTATTGAAAGAATGATGCTGTACATGCCACCCCGCTTTTTAGGAGAGCCGGGCATATACTTTGCCGTCATCATCATTCTTATCTTTATTATTGTGGTGTACATCTAATAACTATGAAACGAATTCACTTCATCGGGATTGGCGGATCAGGGCTTTCTGCCATTGCGCGTCTTCTCAAGGAGAGCGGATATGAAGTGACAGGTTCAGACCGCACACTCTCTCAATTTGCCGTGGATTTACAGAATGAAGGCATTGTCATCTATATTGGACATCATCCGCGCAATGTGGGTGGAGCAGACCTGGTGATTCGCTCCTCTGCAATTGCAGATGACAACCCCGAGGTCGATGCAGCGAAGCGTGCTGGTATTCCAGTCTACAAGCGTTCGGATTTTCTCGGCCAATTAATGTCTGATAAAACCGGTATTGCCGTTGCCGGGACACATGGCAAGACCACCACTACCGCCATGATCGCCTGGGCTTTGTATGCCATGAAGCGCGATCCATCCTTCATTGTGGGCGGCACGTTAAACAACTTAAAGGTCAATGCCCATGCCGGCAAAGGCGAACTTTTTGTGATTGAGGCGGATGAATACGACCGTATGTTCCTCGGTCTCAAGCCTCGCATCGAAGTGGTGACCAATCTTGAGCATGATCATCCCGACATCTATCCAAAATTTGAGGATATGTACGCGGCTTTTCAAAGTTTTGTTGACCTGCTTCCTCCTGATGGAACGCTCATCGTTTGCGCAGAGGATGAAGGCGCAGTTACCTTATTAACCCATGCGCGCCGCAAGGGATTGAATATTGTTTCCTACAGCGTTCAGGGTGAAATGACCATCAACAGCCCGCAATGGATGCAGGCGCGGACCATCAAGCCCAATGACCGCGGCGGGTTGGATTTTTCCGTGATGACAAATATGGGTGCAGCATCTTCTCAGGTAATAAATGTTTCCTTGCAAGTGCCGGGCGAACACAATGTTCGCAATGCATTGGCCACTCTTTCGGTTGCGGCTACGCTCGGGCTTTCATTGCAGGAAGTTGCTGATGCGTTGAGCCAATTTACCGGTACTGGCCGCCGCTTTGAAATCCGTGGAGAACGCAATGGCGTGGTGGTGATCGACGATTACGCCCACCATCCCACTGAGATCCTTGCCACGCTGGCGGGTGCAAAAATGCGTTATCCAAACAGCCGCATTTGGGCAGTCTGGCAGCCGCATACCTATTCCCGTACGCAAACCCTGTTTTACGAATTCTCGCGCGCATTTACAGATGCCAACGAAGTGCTCGTTACTGAAATCTATGCTTCCCGTGAAGCCAAGCAAGGGTTCTCTTCTGCAGAAGTGGTCAGTGCCATGCCTCATCCCTCTGCGCGATATACAGGGTCGCTGGAAGATACCAAAAAGTATTTATTGGAACATGTTCATTCGGGTGATGTGGTCATTGTGCTTTCTGCCGGCGATGCAGACCAGATTAGTTCCGAACTTTTACAGGAATTATGAAATGGACATGCCTGACGAAAAACACGAGCCGCTTCAAGACCAGACCGAGGTAATTGCCCTGCCTCCGTTGAGAATGGTACTCGTCCATGCAAAGGATGAACGCGAGAACGCGTTGACGGCTGTGATCAAATCTGCAGAACCGCACGAAAACGTGGAGCCGCAGGATTTGAAGAAGATTATTGAACATTTGAAGAAGAAAGTTTGATCGTAATGCTTATGACCAGTCCCATACATGCAGTGAGTATGCTGCGCCAGAAGTTTGGCGGTGCCGTGCAGGAGAATGTTCCTCTTGCGCCTTATACGTCTGCACGTATCGGCGGACCTGCGGATGTGATGGTCACTATCAAATCGGCGGACGAGTTTGCAAATGTGATGCAGTTGATCTGGGAGCATGACCTTCCGCATTATGTGCTTGGCGGCGGTTCGAATGTATTGGTCAGTGACAAAGGTGTGCGCGGGATCGTGGTTTTGAACAAGACGAAGGAAGTGCGCTTCGAAACGGGTGACAGCCCCACGGTCTGGTGTGAAGCGGGAGTGGTATTTAGCAATCTCGCAAATCGCTGCGCATCCAAAGGATTGGCAGGCTTGGAGTGGGCAGCCACTGTCCCCGGCACGGTGGGCGGCGCAGTGTATGGAAATGCGGGCGCCTTCGGCGGCGATATGTCTGGTAATTTGATCCATGCCGAGGTGTTGACAAAGAATGGGCGTGAAAAATTTTCTGTTGAACAAATGAGATATGGTTATCGCACGAGTGTGATGAAACGCGGCGAGATAAAAGCAATAGTCCTTTCAGCTTTATTGAGGTTAAAAAATTCAACAAAAGAGGAAGTGTCTGTTAAAATCGAACAGTTCAGTGAACGCCGAAAAGCCACGCAGCCGCCTGGTGCGAGCATGGGTTCCATGTTCAAAAACCCTGTGGGTGAGCATGCGGGTCGTTTGATTGAAGCCGCGGGCCTGAAAGGCACGCGTATCGGCACCGCTGAGATCAGCACGCTGCACGGAAATTTTTTTGTAAATCACGGCGAAACTCGCGCGAGCGATGTTCGCGAGTTGATTGATTTAACCCGTACGACAGTGGAACAAAAATTTGGTGTTGAGCTTGAGTTGGAAGTTGAACTCGTAGGAGAATGGTAGTTTGAAAAAGCTTCGCGTTGCAGTACTATTCGGTGGACGTTCCGGCGAACATGATGTCTCGCTCATGTCGGCGCGTTCTGTGCTTGCAGCGCTTGACTCTGATAGATATGAAGTAACCCAGGTCGGCATTACCCTGGATGGTGACTGGCTGGCTGGTGCGAACACTCTTGATTCTTTTGAAAAAGGCACTGTTGCGGATCTGGACCGCGTCATTCCGCCAACCGAGCCGTCCCATCAATCACTTTATATGACCCGTTCCACAAAAATGGGCGAAAAGCTTGAGACGCTTGCGGCAGTTGATGTTTTCTTCCCGGTTTTACACGGTCCTTTTGGCGAAGATGGTACGCTGCAGGGCCTTCTTGAAATGGCAGATGTGGCCTACGTGGGTGCAGGCGTGGCTGGTTCATCCGTTGGCATGGATAAAGGTATATTTAAAGATGTGATGCGCGCCAACAATATTCCCATCGTAGATTCCGTTCTTATTCTGCGCAGTGATATTGAAAATGACATGAATGGCGTAATCGAACGAATTGAAAAGATGGGTGACTATCCTTTTTTTGCAAAGCCCGCCAATCTCGGCTCTTCCGTTGGAATCAGCAAATGTAATTCCCGCTCCGACCTTGCTGAAGGATTAATGGAAGCGGCCCGCTATGACCGCCGCATCGTTGTTGAACGCGGTGTGGGCAATGTCCGTGAAGTGGAGGTCAGCGTGCTTGGTAATGAAAACCCAGAGACATCCGTCTGCGGAGAAGTATTGCCGAGCCGTGAATTCTATTCCTACGAATCAAAATATGTGGACGGCACTTCCGGTCTTGTTATCCCTTCGCAACTGCCAAATGAAGTGACCGAAAAAATCCGTGAGTATGCAGTCCGTGCCTACAAAGCCATCGACTGTGCAGGCATGGCACGCGCGGATTTCTTCGTTGAAAGCGATACGCACAAAATCTACTTGAATGAATTGAACACCTTGCCCGGATTTACTTCCATCAGCATGTATCCCAAGCTTTGGCAGGCGAGTGGTCTGTCCTACCCGCAGCTTGTGGACCGATTAATCGAACTCGCTCTTGAACGCAAATCACAGCGTGACCGCACCGAACATCGGAGGTCTGCATGAGCGGGAAACCGGAATTGACCCGCGCGGAAATTGCCCGCCAACGACGAGCTCAACGTGCTGCAAAAGAAATGGAGCAGACCACAAAACGCGCCGTTAAACCCATGGTGTCCGTTACTTCGCGTACGCCGACCATTCCAGTTTCATCCAAGCCTCGTTTCGTGGTGAAGCCCCGGAGATTCAACATAGCGCTTGGTCTGCCGGAATTCCATTTACACAGACCGAAATTCATCATGCCGCGCCTGCATGCGAACTGGCGGCTTGCGTCTATCATCATTTCACTTTTGCTTGGCGTTGCCATTTATTTGGCGTTCAGCTTGCCTTACTTTTTTGTCCCGAGCGCAACGGTGCTGGGCAACCTTCGGATAACTCGTGAAGAGATCACGGCTGTGTTAGGAGTTACAGGTCAATCTATTTTCACCGTTCAGCCTGACGAGCTTGAAACCCGCCTGCGGATGAATTATCCCGAATTGCTTTCAGCGGATGTCGAAGTCTACTTGCCGAATCATGTCTACGTTACGGTGAAGGAGCGCACGCCCGTCATCATTTGGCAGCAGGGCGAAGGCTATACATGGATCGATACGACAGGCGTGGCATTCCGTCCGCGAGGTTTGGAAGCGGGGCTTGTGCCGGTCGTCGCTGTGGGAGATCCGCTTCCTGGTATCGCGCCGAAAGATGACCTGCTAAGCCCGCCACCTTACATGCAAAAGGAATTGGTGGATGCGATCCTCGCTCTTTCTCCGCTGTTGCCTGCCAGCACGACGATGACATTTGACCCCGCTCAAGGTCTGGGGTGGACAGACCCACGCGGATGGAAAACTGTCTTCGGCACAAGCGCACATGATATGCCTTTGAAAGCACGTGTTTATCAATCACTGGTTGATTCGCTAATGGCACGCAGCCTGACCCCCATTTACATCAATGTGGTTTATCCCGATGCGCCCTATTATCGATTGGCTGTGATTGAAACAGAAGATTCGGTTGAAGAAGAAACAGTGGATAGCGGACAATAAACCATGGAAGAGATCGTAGTAGGCATTGATGTAGGCACAACCAAGGTTTGCACCCTCGTGGGACGCGTGGAGGATGCAAAGACCATTCGCATTCTTGGCGTGGGCATTGAGCCTTCAGAGGGTATTCGCAAAGGCATTATCGTTGACCTTGCGGCTGCATCTGCAGCCATCAAACGCTCTGTGGAAAAAGCGGAACGTACTTCCGGCTTGGAAATTACAACCGGTTTTGTCAGCCTTGCAGGTGCGCATGTTTCATCGGTCAACAGCCGTGGAGCAACCGGTGTACCGGGCGGAATCATCGGCGCGATGGATATTGCCCATGCCCTGGATCAAGCGCAAGCCGTTGCCATTCCGCATGACCGCGAAATCGTGCATGTCATTCAGCGCGGCATCACTGTGGATGGACAGGAAGGCGTAAAGACTCCAATTGGGATGCACGGCTATAAATTGGAAGTAGAGACGCATATCATCACCGCCGCCGCCGCAACGGTGGATAACCTCCGTCAATGTGTTGGCGCTGCTGGTGTGGATATTCAGCAATTCGTTTTGAATCCTCTCGCTTCTGCAGAAGTCGTGTTGACCGAGCAGGAGCGTCAGATGGGCGTGGCTGTCTGTGATATTGGCGGCGGGACAACTGACCTGGCAATTTATGTGGATGGTGATGTCTGGCATACGATGGTTCTGGCTGTAGGCGGCAACCATGTCACTCAGGATATTGCTCATGGGTTGCGTTTGCCCATATCTCAGGCGGAGGAAGTGAAAAAGCAGCAGGGGTATGCCATTCGGTCCGAAATTGGAAGCGAGGAATTTTTCTCGATCCGTCCATTTGGTGAAGATCATGACGTGCGAATCAATCGCCAGGACCTTGCTCACATCATCGAAGCGCGCATTGAAGAAACATTTGGCTTGATTCTGCAGGAGATCAAACGCTCAGGCTATGATGGGCTGCTTCCCGCAGGCATGGTGTTGACTGGCGGGACATCGGCTTTGCCCGGTATCAAGCATGTTGCCAGCGAAGTATTGGGAATGCCCGTGCGCACCGCTCAACCGGAGAACCTCACGGGGCTGGTGGATAAATTGGACTCACCCGCGTATTCAACCAGTGTTGGTTTACTGCGCTGGGCCACCTCCATGCGTGAACATGATGTTGCATATTCAGGCGGCGATAAGAAACGCCGCAGATCGAGAGGAGAGAGCAGTATGAATTTTGATGCAATCAAAAATTGGATGAAACGGTTGTTGCCCTAGGAAATTTCTTTTCTTTTTGCAAAAAACACCAAAGAGAAAAGATTCACAAACATCATTTAAAACCTTTTAAAAATCAGCATTCTCGTTTAAGATATATGGCATATTCCTTGCCAGGAGGAACAAATGGACTCAAATAAAAGAAATCTGCAATCCGAAGCCTTCGCCCGAATCAAAGTCATTGGCGTGGGTGGTGCCGGTCAGAACGCCGTCAACCGTATGATGGAAGAAGGCATTCAAGGCGTCGAATTCATTGCTGCCAATTCCGATGCGCAGGCATTGACTCTTTCGCGCGCACCCATTCGTGTGAGGCTGGGCGATAAGATCACACGCGGACTTGGCGCGGGCGGTGACCCCGAAATCGGCCGCAAAGCCGCGGAAGAATCCTCCGACGAACTCTATAACGTGCTCAAAGGCGCAGATATGGTCTTCGTCACCGCGGGCATGGGCGGAGGTACAGGCACAGGTGCGGCTCCTGTAGTTGCACAAGTAGCCAAGGAATGCGGCGCGCTTACCATCGGTGTCGTCACCCGTCCATTTACATTTGAAGGCGGCAAGCGCACACAGTCCGCTGAAGCTGGCGTTTCCAAGATGAAGGAGCATGCCCATACCCTCATCTCCATTCCGAATGACCGCCTGCTCCAACTCGCTGATAAGAAATCCTCCCTGCAGGATGCCTTCCGTATGGCAGACGAAGTTTTACATCAAGGCATTCAGGGTATCTCCGAATTGATCACGATCCCTGGTTTGATCAACCTCGATTTTGCCGATGTTCGCACCATCATGTCTGAAGGCGGCGCCGCATTGATGGCAGTGGGCCGCGGCACTGGCGATGACCGCGCAAAGAACGCCGCTGAACAAGCCATCTCCAGCCAATTGCTCGACATCACCATTGACGGCGCACGTGGCGTGCTCTTTAACGTCACGGGCGGCCCGAACATGACCCTCTTCGAAGTCAATCAGGCTGCAGCCATCATCCGCGAGACTGCCCACCCTGATGTCAACATGATCTTCGGTGCGGTCATCGATCCTGAAATGGGCGACGAGATTCGCTGTACGGTCATTGCTACTGGATTTGAACGCAGCGGAGTGACACGCCGCGCTTTGGAACGCCTCCCTCGCTCTAACGAGAAACCTGTCTCTGTTGCCAACACACCTTTCTCCCGCCCGAGCGAATCCGTCAGCGTGAACGCGGAAACGCGCTCATCTACTGATGCAAAATCCACTCCACAGCCAAGCATCAACGCCGACGATCTGGATGTCCCGACTTTCCTGAGAAATAGACGCTAATCATCAACAAAAAAATCCCCAAAGGCCTTTGCTCCTTTGGGGATTTTTGATTCATGCTAAAATATGAGGAATGAAAGCTAAACTGCATTCCCCTGAGCACTACTCTTATCAGTTGCATCGCAAACAGCGCAATGTGCAGATCATTTTGCCCATCATCATAAGCGCTCTGGTCTTTGTTGGCATGATCGTTTTGATCAGCCTGTCCACTTTCAACCAGGGCGGGGACGTGGGTCGTTGGGCGGCAATCTCCACGATCTGGATCATCATCCCCATTTTGATCGCCGGGTTGATATTTCTTGTTATTCTTATCGGGCTGATCTATTTGATGGCGCGTGCACTTGGCGCTTTGCCCTATTACACAGGCATCGCGCAGAATTATGTCCATAAGGCTCGTGGATACATTATCCGCGGGGCGGATACGGCAGTCAAACCCATCCTTCTCTTGGATGGCTGGCTGGAAAGCATCAAAGCATTTTTTGGAAGGATGACACCATGAATAAAAGCAGAATAATTATTGCCGGAACACTGGTCGGCGCGCTGACGGGTCTGATTGCCGCCATGCTTCTTTCCCGTCGCGCAGAAAAGAATGAGCGCGAAACCGCCATCACCACTGGTGAAGGGTTGAAACTCGGGGTTCTGGTTTTTGGTCTGTTGAGGGCAATTGCCTCCCTGAATGACGATTAGTTTGAAACTCTTGAAAAGACCGATAATCATTACAGGTTGTCGGTCTTTTTGTCTTTATTAGCCAAATGTATGGTATATGAAGGAGAGAAGGAACCGCAGGAGAAGTTGATGCCGGAAGATATATCTGCAAAGAATGACGATTCGTTTCTTGATGTTTTCAAGAAGCATGATGCGGTCATGCTCTTGATCGAACCGGGAACGGGGCAGATATTGAATGCAAATCCGGCCGCCGAAAAATTCTATGGATATTCCCTTGCTCAAATGCAGGGAATGAATATTGCACAGATCAATGCCCTTTCGCCCGAGCAATTATCGGCGGAGTGGGAGCGTTTTTTTAACGGGGGAAAAGGCTATCTTATTTTTCCTCATAAACTTGCCGGCGGAGATATCCGAACGATTGAGGCTCATGTTTCCCTTGTTAATGTCTGCGGGCAGACTGTCTACTATGCCATTATTCACGATGTAAGCGAACG
>JACZJB010000186.1 GCA_014860805.1 Anaerolineales bacterium | reverse complement strand
GTTGAGCACAATCGGCCCGTCAACCCAATTGTCGTGGAGATCCTGAACGGGAACCGTCGGGTCGCTACCCTTGAAAAAACCACCAACACTCTTTTCGAGGTAAACTGGCTTCTCCTTCTCCATTCGCAGGACAAGATAGATCCCGGGTACCCTCGGCACGTCTTCGCAACGAGTTGCCTAGAGATGCGCAACAGAGCTAAAACCCCGGAACCCGAATCTCTTGATCCCCTCAAGGGTCTCAAAGTCCATTGAGCCGCTCAATCCAGTTACCACCGCCCTTGGCTCGAAGAATAGATACCCTATAAACCAGTGTCTGTGTAGACCTAAGGAAACGCAACGTTCGAAATTTAACTGGGATGTTCAATACGAAATGAGATCCCCCTATGCTAGATCCTCGGGAGAAGTCTCCTTCGGTTCAAACCCAATCCATTGAATATCGCCATGAGAATACCGCAGATTCCTGACCGAGACGATAATCTCCTTGAAATGATTTCTTGCCAAGGGGAAGCTATTAGACATTAGACGATCCCACCCGATCGCTCTCAGGTCCGTCACCAGCTGTTAATTCGGTTGCCAGAACCCCCGTCGTCTTAGAATTAGGCGAACAGACTATGGCGAAGGGGGACGTAATGACTTGGCGCACGAATACCTATGAGCGGGAAAAACTGTATCAGGAGGTCTGGGCCGAACCGGTGATGACAGTCGCGAAGCGGTACGGAGTTTCTGGCGTCGCCTTGGCAAAGACCTGTCGCAAACTTGCGGTCCCTGTTCCACCCAGAGGATTCTGGGCCAAGATTCGACCTAATCGCAAAGTTCCTCGAACACCCTTGCCGCCCTACCGTGGGCAGAAAACGTTGACGTCGAGAATTCACGTAATCGAGGATCCGCTTCAGCCAGAAGTAGATCAGATTCTTGAAAACGACCTCAACGTCACCATCCCCTCGCCCGTTCCCGTTCCGGAAAGACTTCGTAATCCTCACCCCCTCGTTCAGCAGACCGGAGAAACATATGGGGATCTCAAGCCAGACGATTATGGCCTGTTCTGGCGGAAACAGAATACTCTCGACCTCCGGGTCAGCCGCGCTTCCCTCAGCCGGGCCTTGCGCATCTGCGATGGATTGATCAAATCGACCGAGGAGCTGGGGTGGCAGGTCCAATTTACGGGCGAGTGCCACAACGACACATCCGTTGCCGTCCAAGGGCAATCGATCCAGTTCGGCATTGAGGAGGAACTAGATCGGACCGAGCACGTTCTGACACCGCAAGAAGAACGGAAGAAAGCACGCGGCGAGTACGTCCGTGAAGTCAAATGGGACTACCACCCGTCAGGCAGGCTTAAAATCCGAATCAAGGAGTGCGGGTACGGGGACGGCCTTAGGAAAAGTTGGTCTGACTCGGCTCGCAATCGGCTGGAGGAGCAACTCGATGAGTTCCTAGAAGCCATCCGGTACTATGTCGCGCAAAGGTTGGCGACAAAACGTGAGAGAGAGCGAAAGGCAAAAGAGAAGGCGGCTATTCGCGCTCGCCTCGCTGAATTCCAGGCAAAACGGGAAGCCGCGAAACGCCGAATCGCCGAGTTGAACGCCCACACGGATGCCTGGCACGTGGCACAGCGGATCCGTGCTTTCGTAAGAGCCTCCTTGGAGGCAGGTGTCGAAGATGAATGGGGCCGGTGGGCCCTATCCCATGCTGATAGGATCGATCCCCTTTGCGAGACTCCACCTCCAACCTCGGAAAAAACTCCGGAGGAAATTGAGCTCGAGAAAAAATTGAGCGACCTATGGAGGTACTAGCCCAGAAGATTCTGCTGCTCGCAACTTAACCCACACAAATCAGTCCGCGAGCCATAAATTAGCCTGTCGGACCATTTTTACGAAAAAAGGGAGCTTGGCGCAATGCCAAATCCCTTTTGGTAATGGATATTTATTAATGATTATCTTACGCAGTATATATTTTTAACTTTAATTTATATATTTCATTTGTTATATTGCCATATTCACTATATA
>JACZJB010000185.1 GCA_014860805.1 Anaerolineales bacterium | reverse complement strand
CAAAGGATGAGTCATGAAGGTAAAAAAAGGGACTTTATTTTTTGTTGTAGTTTTGATCCTTGCAATGCTGGCTTGTAACTTGCCAGGCACAAACCCGAGGTCTGCCGAACCTGAGGCTGCGCCTACCATCATCCCCACAGAGACTGTCGCTGCGATTGTTGTTGAAAACACAGCCACCAGTATGCCAACCGAAACGCCTATCCCGCCGACTGATACTCCATCCATCCCCGCCGAGATAACACTCACAAAGAATTCCAACTGCCGCATGGGACCCAGTACGTTTTATAACATTGTAGACCAGATCTCAGAGCAGAAGGTCATGCGGGTCATTGGCCGCAATGACGATAGCACCTGGTGGCAAGTAGTCAATGCCACGGGGAGGGAATGCTGGATCTTCAACGAAAACGCTGACGAGAATACGGATTTCAGCAACATTCAAATCAAAGAGCCTCTCCCTTTGCCAAACCCTCCCGGACAGTTTTTTATCACAAATCAATCCTGTCAGCCCGGTATAAAAAAATTCATTGTGACAATGAAATGGACAAGCGGCGGTTCGGATGAGGTGGGTTTCCGAATTTATCGTGACGGCGAGAAGATCGTTGAATTAAAGGCTAACAAATTCATCCATCAGGATAACTTTGCCCCTTTGAACAAAAATCTCACTTATGAGATCGAAGCTGTAAATGAAAACGGCGCTTCGCAGCGGGCAGCGCAGATTGTGCCCGCCTGTAGATAAGATTTTCAACACTAAACAAAAACTCCCTGCGTTGCGCAGGGAGTTTTTGTACATCCGCCAGTGAATAAAAAAATTAGAGGCCTTTGACCAACAGGGCAAGAACCAGAAGAACAAAACCGATGAAAAGAAGCCAGAAGGCAGCGATAGGCAAGATGCTAAGAGTACCAAGTTCAGCAAGCAAACCGAGTACGCCGAGGGCGATGGCAATCCAGAAGGTAATCATTTTGGGCGGTGTAAGTTTCATTTAACTCTCCTTTAAAATAAATAACTAAACAACTCTGGCGGATGTATTATTTATAGCACACGCAGGGGAAAAGTCAACATCTTTGATATTAATATTTTTTCGTAATTTACTGCTTTCAAAAACTCTCCATTCTGAATTAGGGTAATTTTTCTCTGATATAATCCCCGATTCGGTTCTCAGGAATCACAACGCTGGAAGACTTTTGGTGTTGTTTTTTCCAGCATTAATTCAAATTCCGTCACGCCCTGGGCGTACGAAACATATTATTGGAGCTTCAACCTAATGAAGAAAGAACAATTGTTAGATCTATATCACCAGATGGTATTGATCCGCCGTGTGGAAGAACGCGGCGCGGAATTGTACCAGGCTGGCAAAATCGGCGGTTTCATGCATCTGTACATCGGGCAGGAAGCCGTTTCAACAGGTTTAATCGCAGCCCGCGAGCCACGTGACCGTGTGATCACTGCCTATCGCGACCATGGCGTAGCATTGAATTGCGGCATTTCTGCCAATGAAGTGATGGCGGAATTGCTTGGCAAGTCAACAGGCATGTCCAAGGGCAAGGGCGGGTCCATGCACATGGCAGACACATCCAAAAACATGTGGGGCGGGCATGCCATTGTCGGCGGGCACCTCCCCATTGCTTCCGGTTTTGCCATCGGCGACCAGTATGCCGGCAACGACAACGTCACCATTTGTATGTTCGGTGACGGCGCGACCAATATCGGTTATTTCCACGAAGCGTTGAATATTGCAAAAACATGGGGATTGCGCGTACTGTGGGTTTGTGAAAATAACCAATATGGGATGGGGACTGCGGTTGACCGCGCCTCTGCCGTGACGGAGATCCGCCAGAAGGCTGAAGGCTACAGCATGAAGAACAGCCAGGTGGACGGCATGGATGTGACAAAAGTCTATGAAGCGGCAAAGGAAGCACTGGACTACGTCCGCAAGGAAAGCCAGCCGTACTTGCTTGAAATCGACACCTACCGCTTCCGTGGACATTCCATGGGCGACCCCGAGCGCTATCGCAAAGCAGAAGAAGTAAAGAAGTGGCAGGAAAATGATCCCATTGGTATTTTCAACAAATACCTGTTGGACAAGAAAGTCGCTACACGCAAGGGCTTGGATGAGATCGAGGCCCGCGTGGAAGAGGAAGTTGTCAAAGCGGTTGAATTCGCCGAGGCTTCTCCCGAACCTGCAATTGAAGAATTGTTCACGGATATTTACGCAGACTAAATTTATGTCATTGCGAGGAGGTCGCTATTCCCGGCGAAGCAATCTCCTCATTAGCAGGGAGATTGCTTCGGGCTAACGCCCTCGCAATGACATAGTAGAGGAACTACACATGGCAAAAATCACAATGCGCGAGGCGATCTCGCAAGCTCTTATGGAAGAAATGGACCGCGACCCCGCAGTTTTTATTATGGGTGAAGAGGTCGGCGTTTGGGGCGGCACCTATGCAGTCACCAAAGGCTTTTATGACAAATACGGCGCTGCCCGTGTAAAAGATACACCCATCGCGGAAAACGCCATCATCGGCGGCGCGATTGGCGCGGCGATGGTTGGTCAACGCCCTATTGCAGAATTGATGACGATCAACTTTGGTTTCTCCGCAATGGACTACATCGTAAATCAAGCCGCAAAACTGCATTATATGTTCGGCGGACAATTCACTCTCCCCATGGTCATTCGTGCGGTCGGCGGCGGCGGGCGTCAGCTTGGCGCAACACACTCACAGACTCCCGATGCCATCTTCGCGCACTTTCCAGGCCTCAAGGTTGTCAGCCCTGGAACGCCGGAAGATGCCAAGGGTCTTTTGAAATCAGCTATCAGGTCGAACGACCCGATCCTTTTCATCGAACACGCAACCATGTACCAAGTCCGCGGCGAAGTTCCGGAAAGCGAATACATCATCCCAATTGGTAAATCCAAAATACAACGCGCTGGCAAAGATGTCACCATCGTCACCTATTGCAAAGGTCTTGAGCTTTCCATGAAAGCCGCCGACGAACTCGCAAAAGATGGCATCGAAGTGGAAATCGTTGACCTGCGCACCCTGCGCCCGCTCGACATGGAACCCGTGATCGAATCATTTAAGAAAACAAATCGCGCAGTTGTCGTTGAAGAAGGATGGAAATCCTACGGCGTCGGCTCCGAGATCGTCAGCCGCATTTACGAAGAAGCATTTGATTATGTGGATGCGCCCATCATCCGCGTGGCGCAAAAAGAAGTTCCGCTCCCCTACAACCGCACGCTCGAACAAGCCGCACTCCCACAGGTGGCCGACATCACCGCGGCGGTAAAGGAGGTCTTAAAATAATGGCCGAAACAATTTCCATGCCCAAGCTCGGCTTCGATATGGCCGAGGGTTTGCTGGTCCGTTGGGTGAAACAAGTCGGCGAGACCATCAACAAAGGCGATGTGCTCGCTGAAATTGAAACGGATAAAGCTACAGTTGAAGTTGAATCTTCTGCGAGCGGTGTCGTTCTGCAACTGATCGTCGATCAAGGCACAATGGTTCCTGTCAATGCGCCGATCGCTGTTGTGGGTGCTGCGGGTGAAAAAGTAGATCTGCCAACAGGTGCTGCGCCAAAAGCAGAAGCTACAGCGGATGAAAAGCCTGCGGCTCAGACTCCACCCACAGTTGCTCCTGTTACTCAAACATCATCTCCTGTTGACTCTGGCTCCGTCAAAGCCTCGCCGCTTGCAAAGAAAATTGCCCGCGACCAAAAAGTGGATCTATCCAACATAAAAGGCACTGGACCAGGTGGAAGAATTGTCCGCAAGGATATTGAAGCAGCGCTTTCAAGCGGTCAGCCGTCGGCTGTCAGCCATCAATCTGCTGACATTGGTTCATCGTCCACAGTCATTGTTTCACATGATGACAAAGTTGTGGCAACCACCAAACTCCGCCAAGCCATTGGCCGCAGATTGGTTGAATCGAAGACAACCATTCCGCATTTTTACGTCACTCACGAATACAAGATGGATGCGTTGATGGACATGCGCAAGCAAGTCAATGCATATTTACCCGACAACGAAAAAGTGTCGGTCAATGACTTTATTCTCAAGGCGGTTGCTCTTTCGCTGCGTCAGTTCCCCAACTTGAATGCGACCATCAAAGGCAACGAGATCGTACAATTCGGGCATGTCAATGTCGGCGTGGCAGTCACAGTTCCCGGCGGACTGATGACAGTTGTCGTGAAAGACACAGATCAAAAGATGCTTCGCCAGATCTCCAGCGAAGTCAAAGCCATGGCAGGCCGCGCCCGCGAAGGCAAGGTCAAACCTGAGGATGTGGATGGTTCGACCTTCTCCACCTCCAACCTCGGCATGTACGATGTCGAAGATTTCATCGCCATCATCAACCCGCCCGAAGCCGCCATCCTCGCAATTTCCTCGGCAAGGGAAGTCCCTGTGGCTGAGAATGGTCAGATCAAAGCTGGCTGGCGAATGAAAGCAACCATCTCTGTTGACCACCGCGTCAGCGACGGAGCCGAAGCCGCCCAGTTCATGCAAGCGCTGGCAGGCTTCCTCGAAAATCCCGTTAGAATGCTTGTGTAAAAGCAAACTTCCGAAGCTTAAAGCTTCGGAAGTTTTTTTATCACTATCGCGGAACGTAATACTCAAGCAGTAAATGCGGACGGTCCTTTTGATCGGCATAATCCCCGCTGTAAAACATCAAATAATCATCTCCGAAGTCATTGTTATCTTCCAATTGAAAAGCAAGGCGGAATTGGGTCACTCCAATTAAATTAATGGAAGAGAAGGCGGAGCTATCCAATACTGCCCAATACCAGCCGCCAACCGGGTTATTCTGGATCTGCCCTACAGAATACATGCTTGCAGGCGCCTGAAAATCGGAAGACTGCAATGCCTTCATGCCAAAAAGACCAAAAGAACCGAAAGGACCGTAACGAATATCCACAAAGATATTGCCATGTGTGGTGAAAGGATCCGTTCCAACGCGGCGCTGCAGCTTTATCATGAGAATGGCATTGGTGACAACAGCGTTATCAGGCAGGTACGAGGTGGGAAAACTTAAGATAGCGCGGTATTGACGATTGGCCAAGTTATCACCAATGTTTAAAAGCGCATCACCGGAATTTTTTGTATATCCCTGGTTGCTATTTTCCTTTGATTCAAGAACCCAGCCGTCATTTTCGCCATTTGACCTTAATTTTTCAGACATGGTAACGTACGTTATCTTTGTGATCGCATAGGATTCTCCGACGGTAAAGCTGCCATCCCCCATCCCGCCCAACGGGAGATTGAAGGCGTCCACAATGCTGTCATTGTCCATCACATCGAGGCGGATGGTGCCGTTACCAGTCCCCGTAGCGACCGTCACAAAATATGTATTTCCTGAAAAAAGGATTTCCGTTATGGCAGCATTGGAAACGCCATTGGTGGTTAGCAGGAAGTCGCTGCCATCCACTCCGCTGACAGGCTCGGAAAATGTCACACTGAAATGAACAACTGCCGCCGCAGTCGGATTCGAGTCCATGCGCAGGATGCTGAGGACGCTGGGAGCAAATCCATTGATCGAATACACTTCGCCAGCGGTGAAATTTCCATTTCCAATACCCGCGCCGCCGAGCGGGACGCCGTTCACATCCAAAATGCTGTCATCATCTAAAATATCCAAGCGCAAAGTCCCGTCGCCGCTCCCCGCGTTGACGGAAACAATATAAGCATTCCCCGAACCGCTTACTTCGGTGACAGCCGCACCGATGATCGATCCTGTCGTTACAGGCAGGAAATCGCCAGCACCCACACCTATGACCAGCCCGGAGAAATTTACTGCGAACCGAAGAATGCCGCCTGAAGATGGATTCTGATCAACGCGCAAAACTCCAGTTACAGTTGCAACATTTATGCCCACACTGTAAACTTCGCCAACTGTAAAGTTGCCATTGCCAACGCCCATACCTCCCAGTGGGTTATTCGAAGAATCAAAGATGCTGTCATCATCAACAATATCCAATCGCAGAGTACCCTCACCCGTACCGGTATCGACGGTGACGGTATATATTGTTGCAGGGGTATATTGGTCATCTCTGGGATCAATCGATGCAATTCTCGCGCCTGATATGCCCCCTGTAGTGGATAGAACAAAATCATCTGGATTAACAGGATAGACCGCTTCAGAGAAGGTGACCGTGAAGCGCACAGATTCGGGAACGGTTGGATTGGGGTCGGCACGCAGAATACTTATGACGGCGGGGACACTCTTCTCGATGAGATATGTTTTTCCTGTAGTGAAATCCCCATTACCAGCTCCAACGCCGCCCAATGGATTGAGAGCAGTGTCAATAATACTGTCATTATCAAGGATATTCAGGCGCAGTTTGCCATCCCCTATGCCGGTATCCACATTAACAAAGTATTCAACTCCAGATCCGCTGACCCCTGTAATGGAGGCACCGGTTATGCCTTCAAGCATTTCCAGCGAGAAATCGTCAGGGGTAACGCCGCTAACTGGCTCTGAAAAGATCACTATGAAGGGAATGCTCGCATGGGATGGATATGTGCATACCGGCGTAGAAAATCCACAATCAGGAGTGACCGACGCAACGGTAGGGTTGCGATCAGGTCCATAGACAACCTCGCGAACAAAGACATCTGAGGCTCTATTCGTATCGCCGCTGACCAGATTCGAGGCGCCGGACCAAAAGGCAACAATCTTTCCATCAGCGGAAAGCGATGAGCCGAACGACGAATCATTACCGCCCTCAACCGATTTGGATTCGCCCGTCTGGAGATCCCTGACCCAGACATGCATAATCCCATTATTGTTGCCTTTATCATAAAAGGAAAATGCCACATAGCGTCCGTCTCTGGAAATGGCCGGCTGGTCGAACAGGCCCACTGTCAGGATCATCCCATCTGAAGAGACTGAAGCGAGCGTGGTTTGTCCAATCTGACGGTCATGCACGTAAACGAGTTCTTTGTTTGCTGTTTCATTAGCTCGGGGATCAAGATTACCTGAAGAAGATAAGAATACAACATAGCGACCGTCCCCAGAGATGGAGGCATTCCTAGCCCCTTGATCTGCTCCGTATCCTCTTGAGTTAATGGAGATGCGAAGTGTCTGTCCATTTGAGCGGGTTCGCGCAAAAATATCAGGCTTGTTGTTGGTGTCGTTACCGTCTAGATTGCTTGCATTCGAGGTAAATACCACAACACTCCCGTCTGAAGAGATGGACGGGTCAAATGAACTGCCATTTGCTCCTGCGCCATCACTGGCGCGAGAGATTCGTTCTGTCATTCCAGTTTGATTATCATGCACAAAAATATCTGTGGCACCATTTTCATCCCCGCTTACTAAATTGGCTGCATCAGATTGAAAAGCTACAAAGCGTCCATCACTTGAGATGGCGGGAGCAGTACTTTCAGCATTGGCTTGTGCTCCACTCGAATCCACAGAAACGCGGGTTGTCACTCCGCCCTGGCGGTCAATAACAAAAACATCATATACGCTATTCGTATCCTCACTAACCAGGTCGGCAGCAAACGACTCAAAAGCCACATAGCGTCCATCGTAAGAGATGGATGGATTCTCACCATCAATGCTTAGGCGGGTGATTTCTCCAGTCTGACGGTCTTTCAGAAAAAGCCCTCCACCTCCACCGACCAAATTCGTTGCATCAGACTCAAAGACGACGAATCGGCCATCGCCTGAAATTTGACTGTTGTGAGAGCTGCCATTTGCCTGCACGCCGGTTGAATCCACAGAGGCGCGCGAAATATCTCCTGGCGCTGCATAAACAACACCCATCCCTTTGGGAAATGCCAAAATCAGGGGGAAGAGGAACACGCAAACTCCTCTCCAAAAAATTTTCAAGGACTTGGAATTCATGCTTACTCCTTCACTAATGGAGTCCATCCCGCCTTATCTCCACATCTCATCATACAACTACAGCATGGTAAAGGAATATTTCAATACCATTCTAAAAATCCACCCATGTACGCTCTTTCCTTGCTACTTCGTCGTATAGTACTTAATTGTCAATTGCGGACGAGCAGAAACCACACTGTAATCGCCGCTAAAAAATGACAGGTAATCGTCCCGCATGTCATCATCATCGTCCGTTTGGAAGCCCAGACGGAGCTGTGTCACGCCGGTCGGGTTGATGAACGGGTATGCTTTAGCATCCAGGGATGCCCAATACCAGCCGCCAACAGGATTATTGAGAATCATCCCCGCAGTGTACAAACTGGCTGGCGCTTGAAAGTCCGAGGTCTGCAATGCTCCAATCGCAAACGGGCCAAAACTCCCAAATGCACCTTTACGGATGTCGATCCAAATATTTCGATGCGTGATGAATGGATTTGTTCCGACCGTCCTCTCCAACTGGATCATCAAAATCGCCTGAGTAACAACAGCATTATCCGGCAAGCTAGCCGTTGGAAATTGTAAAATAGTTCGATACTGATTGTCCTGTGCATTGTCACCAATTCTGAAGGTGACAGCGGTTGAGTTTTTGGTGCCGCCCTGATTGCTGGTTTCCTTCGACTCCAACACCCACCCGTCATCGCCGCCATCCGAAGAAAATGTCGCAGAAAGGATTGCGGGGGTAAATCTTTCGATAGTATAGATTTCACCGCTCATAAAGTTTCCATTCCCTGCCCCCACACCGCCCAGCGGAAGTCCGCCGGCATCCATAATGCTGTCATTGTCGATAAGGTCAAGGCGGAAGAATCCGCTGCCGCTGCCGGTGTTGACCGTGACTACGTAAACCGAATCCACACCGCTGACAGATACCACACTCGCATCAACCACGCCGGAAGATGGCAGCGTAAAATCGGCAGCATCCACTCCGCTGACGGGTTCGGAGAATGTCAACGTGAAGCGGACGTTTCCAGCGGAGGTAGGGCTTGGGTCAGCTCTCAGGCTCGAGATTAAGAAAGGAGCGTTTCTGTTGATCGTATACGGCTCGCCGCTGATGAAATTTCCATTGCCCGCGCCCAATCCGCCCAATGGGTTGGATGCCAAATCCAAAATACTGTCGTCGTCCACCAGATCCAGACGCAAAGTGCCTTCGCCGGAATCGATAGCAACGGTGACGCTGTATATGTTTCCAGAACCATTTATTTCGGCAATGGCTGCATTCGCAATGGTTCCAGTTCTGGTGAGGACAAAATCACTCGTATCCACACCGTTAACTTCCTGTGAAAACATAACTTGAAAACGCATCACGTTTTCAGCAGTTGGGCTTATATCAGTCCGCAAAATATTAACAACAGTGGGAAAAGTTGGAGGAGGCAAAGGCGTATCTGTCACAGGAAGCGGAGTGGGCGGAGAGCCAAATGATGATTCGAAGGCGCCAATATCGGGAGCGCTCCCCGAAAAATTATCATTGATACCGGGAATCACTATACCGCGGTCGATATTCGGACTCGTTGTCAAAAGGGAGAAATCTCCGCCGCCCGGGTTGGCAAGCCCTGGCAAGTCTTCGTGGCCATTGCACTCAAGTCCTGTGGCGCGGCACAATTGGGCCGTCGTTGCATAATTCACATTCTCCCATTTGAAGTGATAGGTTCCGCGGCTGGTATTCCAATTATCATAATTCCAATCATGTCCGGTGGAGCCCACCTGCTGTTCTTCAATGGAGTAGCCGTTTCCCTGAAAAATATTATTGCGCAGCACGGCATTGTGTACTGTGCTTATCATCTCCATCAAACTTCGGTTCGCCTTGTTTGTCCAGCTTGTGTTGTGATAAAAGAAAACCCATCCATCGGAATTCTTGTCAAATTTAATGCTTCTTCCTGTAAAGTTCGTGAATGTGGAGCGCATTACCCAAACAGGCCCCATGGTAACAGGCCCGAATGAGATGCCAACCAGCATCGAATCAATGGTGTTATTCCGAAAACGATGATTAACGCTGGTACCTTCAGGTTCGAGCGCGTCATCAGCGATATGATGGATGTTATTGTTGTACACATCCACATCGAAGGCGACGCCTGGGTTGTTCAGTTCAGCCGACGAGCTCGTATAGATCCCGTTAAAATAATTCCGAATATGATTTCCCCGCACGATCGTGCCAATATGCCCTCTGAGGACAATTGCCGTGGCTTCCATGGCTGTCCCTTTGACCGCGTCCCACGGCCATTCGTTTAATGGCGGGTCATAAAATTCGTTATATTCAATGCGCGTATCGTTACCGCGATCCTCTCCGCCCGTCCATGAGACAAAGACGCCATTTTGCAGGTTATGAATTTTATTCTTGCGAACCACAATATGCGAGGCATTATTCAAACATGCGCCGCAGCCAAAACCCGTGCCGTAAAAGCGCATTTCAAAACCTTCGATCCATATCCAATCACGCCCATCCACGTTGAATGCCCCGTTGAATTGAGGCACCTGAAAGGAATAATCGACCGGGTCCTGTTGGATGCGAATATAAAGCCTGCCAGTGGCTGGTTCATAAAACCAGCCTTCTTTCATTGGGACATCATTATGACCGGCGCCTTCGATCAGCTTATTCAAGCTGTCATATTGATAAAAACGCTGCTGGTCACGCGCCAGATATTTAATTCCCCAACCCGGCCGCATAAACCAGATATGATTTCTTGATTGGTACGATTCCCAGGCAGTTGCAGGGGGGGATATGGAACCATCCAGAACTGCGCCGCTCCCCTCCGCCTTGACCTGAATCCAATTCCCATCCGTGCCCGAAACTGGAAAAGTAACCGCTTCGCGATAAACACCATCAGCAACCAACACCTGTGTACCGGGGGTAGCACGGTTGACTGCTTCCTGAATGGTCTTAAATGGAGCGAGAGCAGAACCATCTCCGCCGGGCTGGGCATCATCATCCACACGCAATATGGTAGATGGAGCGAATTGCAATTCGTCAGGCTGGGTTGCGAAAGAACCCGTTACCTCATTTGCGCCATCGATCACTTTGACTTCATAAGTTGTTGACGGGAATAGCCCAAACAGGCTTCCGACCAAGCGGCCGTCATCTATCCGCATAAGGGCATGCCCTGTAAGCCAAGCGCTCTGACCGCTCTGGCGGTACATCAATTGCGCGGTTTTTGGCAGGTCAACGCCGCTCACGACAACTCCTGCGGTCTCAATGTTTGGATACAAGCTTATTTGGCTAAATGAAGAAGGGGCAGTGTTTGCGTTCGCCTGGCTGGCTGGAAAAGATACAAAAGCCAGAATCAGGGCAAATAAGGTCGCGCGGTAAAGCCAAGGAATGACTTGGGGTCGGGATTTCATCGTACTTTTAATATAGCACGAAGATCGCGAATTTCAATTCCGAAAACATAACAAACAAAAGTCCCCGGGTTTATATCGGGGACTTTGTTCTCCTGTCCGAATACCCAGACGGGGTCTATCGGCGATAAGAGACGCTCAAGTGATAATGAGAGGCCTTGAAATACTCCATCGCAAACTTTGCAGCATCTTCCGGGTCGTAAGGTGCACAGCTAAACACATCCAAATAAATGGCGCGGCTGGCATCTGCAAAGTGAGCGGAGATCAGTGAAGTCTCGATAAGCTGTGTCATGCTGAATCCCTGCACGCGCGGCTCGTCCCCAAAGAAAACCACCTGCGTCTCTCCATAGCAGCGCATTTTGATTCGGTCACACAGAATTCTTACAAAATCCTTGATCGCTTCTGCATTTTGCATAAGTGCAAGATCGCATTCATATAAGTCAATTGCGGAGGATACGCCCCAATAATCAGTTGTTTCTTCCGCCGTTGTTTCACGTTCATTTTGCAAAGTGTTCATCCGTACAGCTCTTTTCTGAAAAACTCAGGCAAGGCGAACGCCGCCTTGTGGATTTCGGCGTTGATGTAATTATTCACTCCGGGCGGGAACGGCGTTTGTAAGCCCGTTTCCCAGGGAGTATTGGAAACGTACATGAAACCAATTCCGCCGCCTGGGTAGGTTGGGATATTGGCATAGTAATACGCGGGATTCTTCGTCAACATCTTTGCTGACCGGTAAATCTGCTTGATCAACTCAGTGTCAAAGAAAGGCTGTTCGCATTGTGTGGCGGCGGCTCCATTGGGAGTCAAAGCCCGCACCATGAGCCTGTAAAACTCATCCGAAAACAACCGTTCCGCCATGCCAATGGGATCGGTTGTATCCGAGATGATGACATCGAACTGGCCTGGGTTTTCCTCGAGAAAGCCAAAAGCGTCGCGAACTAATAATGTGGCACGAGGATCAGCCCACGGGTCGCCAAAAGAGGCGAAGTGTTCGCGTGAGAGATCCACGACGCGCTGATCCAACTCACAGACAACAGCCTCTTCCACGGAGGGATATCGCAATGCCTGTTGAAGCGAACCGCCGTCACCGCCTCCAACGATAAGAACCCGCTTCGGCTTTCCAACGGCAAGCATCGGCACATGCACGATCATTTCGTGATAGCCGATATTGTCACGCTCGGTCAATTGGATGATGCCATCGAGGATCATGGCTTTGCCGAAAAACTCAGTTTCAACGATCTGTAAATGTTGAAACTGAGTCTGTTCATCCGCAAGAATCTTCTTGATTCGAATCCCCTTGCGGTAATATGGATGCAATTCTTCCGTAAACCAAATGCTCATTCAAGTTCCTAAACTGCGATTGGGAGTCTTGTTTCAACCGATGCTTCGCGGTCGAGTTTTCGCATCGAGAAATCATCTGCTCCAAACGCCTCTTTGATACGCATCAACAAAGGCATCATATCCTTACCAATGGCGCATGTAAAGAGGTCAATGGCGCAGTAGTTATGCTCGGGCCATGCATGCAAACTTGCATGCGACTCTGCGAGAAGCAAAAAACAGGTAAAGCCGTGCGGGCTGAACTTGTAAAAGCCTTCATCTACAACCGTCAAGCCGCTTTCACGCACGGCTTGCGCAAACAGCGAATAAGCTCGCTCGCCATCCATGAGAATCTCATGATTGCAGTCGGAGAGATCAAAAATAAAATGCTCTCCCAATTTCAAAGTCGCGTTCACTCACACCTCCAGGGTTAAAAAATGAAAGAACCCGTTCGAGAACATGATCTTTTCCATTTCAAAACGATCCGCAAGATGTATTCCTTGCGTAACGCGTGAAACTGTTCTCGAGCAGACTCTATGTGTACACATTTATACTATGGCACGGCGGAGCGTCAATCTTTTAAGACAGTGAATATTCTTTATTGCAGAACTACATTGACATCAAAATCATCATCACAGACCATCTGCAATTCATAATCATTATTCAAATGCCTTTCCAGCGCATGATTTGAAACCAGCCTAAAATTGACAAGAAAAAATGGGAAGTGTGGTTAAATTCAAGGATGAGTCTTTCAATCTATCTTCATATTCCCTTCTGCAAGCACCGCTGCGCCTACTGCGACTTCAACACCTACGCGGGGCAGGAAGATTCGATTCCTGCGTATGTCAATGCGCTGATTCGGGAAATTGAATTTGTTGGCTCCCGCGCCAAGCAGATGAACGTCCACACTGTTTTCTTCGGCGGCGGGACTCCTTCGCTTCTTTCCGCCCTGCAATTTGATTCCATACTAAAGGCATTGTCTTCCACCTTCACATTCACCGCTGACGCGGAGATCAGCATCGAAGCCAACCCCGGCACGATCTCACCTGAAAAATTAAGTGCGATCCGCAAATCTGGAATCAACCGCATCAGCTTCGGCGTGCAATCTGCCAACACTGAAGAATTGCGCATGCTTGAACGCATCCATGATTTTTTCACCGTCATCGAAGCCGTGTCTACCGCTCGAAAAGCAGGTTTCGACAACCTCAACCTTGACCTGATATACGGCCTCCCCGAACAAACGCTCGCATCATGGCAAACCACCCTTCACCGCATTGTTGACCTTCATCCTGAACATATCTCTGCGTACGCTCTCACGCTCGAACACGGCACCCCCTTTGGACGCTGGTCTTCTAAAGGATTGCTTCCTCTCCCCGACCCAGACCTGGCTGCTGAAATGTACGAATATGCAGAAGAGTTTTTGGAGACAAATGGATATGTGCATTACGAAATATCGAACTGGGCAAAAGATAAAAATCAGTATTCAACTATCAGCACTCAGCCATCATATGCCTGTCGTCATAATCTTCAATACTGGCGCAGCCTCCCCTATCTTGCTTTCGGCGCAGGCGCCCACGGATACGCCAACGGATACCGCTACTCAAACGCCCTGCGAATCAAAACCTACATCGAACGCCTGCTTCATCCTTCATCATTTATCTCTCATCCTTTCCCTCTTTCCCTTGCCACCGTCAACCAGCACAAACAAACGCTTCAGGATGATATGTCCGAGTACATGCTGAATAATCTCAGACTAACGAATGTTGGGGTTGCAGACTCAGATTTCAGATTAAGATTCGGAAGCGGGCTTTTGGATGTCTATCCCAAGGAAATCGAAGAGCTTGTCAAAAATGGGCTGCTTGAAATCAAAACCTCCGAGGCTCCAAAAAACGGCGAGACCTCGGAGGTTTACAGGCTTACTAAACGCGGAAGACTGTTGGGAAATCAAGTCTTCATGCGATTTGTTTAATTACTTCTTCTTTGCAACTTTCTTGGCAGCCTTCTTCACAACCTTCTTGGCTACAACTTTCTTGACAGCAGCTTTCTTAGCAGCAGGCTTCTTCGCAACAGCTTTGACCGGGCGATGCTTGAGTGCCGCATGAGCCGCAGCCAAACGAGCGATCGGCACGCGGAAGGGAGAGCAGGAAACGTAGTTATTGCCGATCATGTGACACCATTCGATGGAATCAGGATCGCCGCCGTGCTCACCGCAGATGCCCACTTCGAGGTTCGGGCGGGTCTTGCGGCCTTCAGAGATCGCCCACTGCATGAGCGTACCCACGCCGTGACGGTCAATCGTTTGGAAGGGGTTCTTCAAAAGAATACCCTGTTCCTGATAAGTAATGAGGAAGTTGCGCTCGGCGTCATCGCGTGAATAGCCGTAAGTCATTTGGGTAAGGTCATTCGTGCCAAAGGAGAAGAACTCGGCGTTGCGGGCCACATCAGCCGCAGTGACCGCCGCACGCGGGATTTCGATCATCGATCCGAACTTGTATTCAAATTTGATCTTCTTTTCGCTCATGACGGCAGCAGCGATGCGCTCGAGGCGCGGCTGAATCCAGTCCAATTCCTTGACAGTGCCAGTGAGCGGGATCATGACTTCAGGTTTCACCACAATGCCGCGCAGGGTGCAGTCAGCGGCGGCTTCAAAGATGGCGCGGACTTGCATTTCCACGATCTCAGGCATGACGATGCTCAAGCGAACACCGCGCAGACCCATCATCGGGTTGGATTCGTGCATGCCCTTGACGGACTCGAGCAGATCTTCCTTGGCTTTCAAACCAGCGGTCTCACCCTTGACGCGCATGGTCACAACTTCTTCGAGAAGTTTTTCTTCATCGGGCATGAACTCATGCAACGGCGGGTCGATCAAGCGGATGATAACGGGGTAGCCGTCCATCGCTTCAAAGAGACCGTCAAAATCCTTGCGCTGACTGGGCAGCAACCTATTCAAGGCAGAGGTGCGTCCCTCGGAAGAATCAGCAAGGATCATTTCCTGAACAATTGGAAGACGCTCGGGCTCAAAGAACATGTGCTCGGTTCGGCAGAGACCGATACCTACAGCTCCATAGGAGCGTGCGCGGCGGGCATCCTTTGGATAATCTGCATTTGCCCACACCTGCAGACCGCACGTCGGCCAGCCCTTTGGAGCAGAGCGAATATTTTTGCGGGCACAAATTTCATCTGCCCACTTGAGCAAAGTCATTAACTCAACCTGTTCCTCAATCGAAGGGATGGTTACAGGAATTTTACCGACATAAATGCTGCCAGTGGTTCCGTCTACAGAGATCCATTCGCCTTCTTTGACGACAGTTTCGCCGACGTTCATCAAACGCTTCTCAAGATCGATCTTGATAGCAGAGGCGCCCACCACACAGGGGATACCGAATTGGCGGGCAACGACTGCCGCGTGTGAGGTGGCGCCGCCTTCACTGGTCAACACACCTTTGGAGGCGATCATTCCATGCACATCATCGGGCTTGGTGAACGGGCGCACCATAATGGTATCCTGTTTGCCTTCCTTTGCCATCTTCTCAGCCATATCAGCATCAAAATAGATCTGACCGACAGCGGCACCGGGTGAGGCATTCACACCCTTGGCAATCAACTTGCCTGATCGTTCAGCATTTGTCTTGGCTTCATTATCGAACTGCGGATGCAAAAGTGTGTCCACGTTTTCAGGAGTCACACGTTCCACCGCTTCATCCTTTGTGATCAGTCCTTCAGTTGCCATATCCACTGCCATTTTGACGGTAGCCTGAGCGGTACGCTTTCCATTGCGCGTCTGCAGCATCCATAATTTTCCGCGCTCAATGGTAAATTCAACGTCCTGCATGTCCTTGTAATGTTTTTCAAGGCGGGCAGCGATCTTCATGAATTCATCGTACGCCTTGGGCATACGATCCTTCAATGTCTCTATCGGGCTCGTATTGCGAATACCTGCCACTACATCTTCCCCCTGGGCATTGAACAGGAATTCACCCATCATCTTCTTATCACCCGTGGAAGGGTTGCGGGTGAAAGCCACACCAGTAGCCGAATCATCACCCATATTGCCAAACGCCATCGTTTGGATATTGACTGCGGTTCCCAGAGTATGGGAGATACCGGTGGCATTACGATAGTCAATGGCGCGCTTGCCATTCCAGGATTTGAACACTGCCTCAGTTGCCAGCTCCAATTGTTTGTAAGGATCCTGTGGAAAATCAAATCCCTTCTCTTTTCGAATGACTGCCTTGAAAGCTTCAACCATTGCCTTCCAGTCGTCAGCGTTCATTTCAGTATCAAGCTTATATCCTTTTTTCTGTTTGTATTCATGAAGCGGCTGTTCAAAAGACTCATCCGGAATGCCCAGCACCACGGAGCCAAACATTTCCACCAAACGGCGGTACGAGTCGTATACAAAACGTTCGTTACCGGTCAGCTTAACCATGCCCGCAGCGGTTACATCGGTAAGCCCCAGATTCAAGACCGTATCCATCATGCCCGGCATGGAAAACTTCGCGCCAGAGCGACAGGAAACCAAAAGGGGATTCTTGGGGTCACCGAATTTCTTGCCTGTTTTATTTTCAACTGCTTTCAACGCTTTTAATTCTTGTTCCCACAAACCCTTGGGAAATTTCCCCGATTTCTGATACGCATTACACGCCTCAGTCGTCACTGTAAAAAACGGCGGTACTGGAACACCTGCTCGTGTCATATCCAACAAACCCGAACCTTTGCCGCCCACGAGTGCTTTTACCGCATCCCATGAACCACCAGCAACCTTTTCAGCCTCTTTTACTTCATTAAAGAGATAGACCCATTTGGTCATTTCAGCCTCCTATAAGGATTAAATTTTTTTATATTTAAATCTTTCGATTGTGAAATATTTTACCAAAAACACTCTAATTTACACATGACAAATATCACCAGATAATCTGACGTCAATCCGCATATCAAGCTGTAAATATATTGCAAAGTATATTGCGGCGGTATTAGGTGATAATAGGCTCAAGGTAAAAACTATGACGACAAAAATCCTTGTAATTGATGATGACATAGCCATCACAGAGTTAATGAGTATGCTGCTCAAAACCCATGGCTTTGATGTAATTACCACCAACAGCGGCGCTGATGGAATTAAGTTCGCGCGGGAACATCTCCCCAATGTTGTGCTCCTCGATTTGATGATGCCCGAGGTGGACGGCTGGCAGGTAGCCAAATCGATCCGCGCATTCAGCAATGTCCCCATCCTGATCCTTTCAGCTATCAACGATCCGCGGATGGTCGCCAGTGTCTTGGACGCAGGCGCCGACGATTTCCTAGTCAAGCCTGTGCCCAGCGGTGTTCTGGTGGCTCACATTAGGAAAATGGTACGGCGGACCGGTTCGCTGGACCGATCCAAGCTAAAAAAAACTGATGCACTTTCCAACACCCAACCGCTTCCATTTTGACCTTCAGCCTGATTCTGTTTAAACGAATTGTCCGCCACCTTTATCAAAGTGGCGGACAATTTTTTATTTCATTTCAACTTCTTCAAAGCCTCAGCCGTTTCCTTCGGAAATTCCATCATCGGCATGTGACCAGCCTTCTTCAACTTGATCAACTGCGCCGCAGGCAAAACGGACTTTATTTCCTTCGCCCGATCAATGGGAATCAGCGCGTCGGCATCTCCATGAATAAGCAATACAGGAAAGTTGAACTCAGGCAAAATGGATGTGAAATCCTCCCGCTCCGCCATCGCCTTCAATGCGCCAATAACGCCTGCCTTGCTCTGAGCCTTCATCAAAAGATTCGCAAATTCCTGCACTTTTTCATTCGCCGAGAGTTTTGGCGTCATGGATTCAGCCACAACATCCACCCCTTTTTCTAGAACATCCTTTGCTGTTTTGTAACGCCCAGCTTTTCGCTCGGGCGCATCATCCGCCGCCTGTGAGGAGACGAGTGCCAATCCATTCACGCGGTCTGGATATTCCCTGGCAAAAGCCAAGGCTACATATCCCCCCATTGAATGCCCTGCCAGGAAGGCTTTTTCCACACCTAGAAAATCAAGCAAACCTGCAATGTCGTTTGCAAAATCCAGCATTGTGTAAGGTGTATCCACAGTGGACGATTCACCGAATCCACGCAAGTCAGGGATGATCAGGTCAAAGTCGCTCTCGAGCAGGGGGACAATGGAATCCCAAATGGACAGGTCAAGGGGAAATCCATGAATTAAGACCAGCGGAGTGCCTGTTCCGTGGCGTTCGTAGGACAAGTCTATGTTGTTCTCTGGCGGGTTTTTCATTTTACATTCCTCTTTCTTTCTTTACTTCCATTTGACTTCCACTTTCAATTTGCTGCCCAATTTTGATTTATAAAAAATATACCCATTGTCACGCCCGAATTCATAGACGCGGCGGGTGATGTCCACATCTGCCTTGCAATATTCGGCAACCTTATCCAGTTCGCCATTACGAAACCACTCAACAGATTGGCCCCGTCCGCAATTTTGGCGGTACCAAGCGTGGCACTGGCAATGGTATCAAGGCTGATGCGAAATCCTAGAATCTTTTGCAGGTCGAGGAGCATGTCAAGGGTCGGGATGGAGGCGAAACGCGTCTCAGGTGAATACGGCTGAAGGACACGATAATCAAACCCTATTAAATTGAATCCGATTACCTTCGTCGCGGATTTTAATTCAGCGATCAACGCAGGCACATCCTGCTCCCAGTGCACAGAAAAATCATTCTTCTGTGTGGACCAGGTGACACCGCATGCAACAAGCAGTTTGGATACATTTTCGTAGCCACCAACATCCTGAAACAGATTTTGAGTCTCAAGGTCAAAGAATACATAGTTCATGTGTCACCTGTACATCCTTTCGCAATTTCAGCGCGAGCAAAAGACAAGGCTTGCTCCCTGCTTTCGATTTTTCCTGCAGCCTGATTTTCACGGATCGATTCCAACAATTGACCGATTACAGGGCCAGGCGAAAGACTCAATTCCTTCATCAGTTCGTGCCCATCTATCAAACGCGGCGGGGCAACCACCTCTTCGGGACGCTCCCAATAATTCTCCAGCAGGATGCGTGCAACATCGAGATAAGCCGTCCACGTTTCGAGCGTGAGTTCGTTGGCAGAAGTGCCGCGCAGATCCGCAAGCCCAAGCAATATAAGGTCAATACCTGCCTTGCCGCTATCACGAAAGAAACGATATATAGCTTTTCGCGACGGGGTTTGCTTATCATTTAACAAACGGGTGCCAAAAAAATGAATCCGCATGTGATGTTTGACAATGGCATGAATTCGTTCCACTTCATCGTTGCTGAGGTTGAAGGAGCGCGCCCGCTCGGCGGCAACTTCAGCGCCTTGCATGTCATGATCGAAAAAGCGAATGCGCCCCGTTTCATCGATGGTCTTTGTGTCAGGCTTGCAAACGTCATGATACAGTGCGGCAAAAAAAAGGAGTGCGCGATGAGAACGGTCTATATTAAGCGGCTGGGCGAAATGGCGGGCGATCTGCTCACGGAAACGTCCGAGGCGCAAACCAAGCAGTCCTGTAAACATGTCGTTCGTTTTATCCGCTTCGTATCCGACACGCAAGCCTGAGATGACCTGATCGAGATAATCCAAAACTGAAAGAGTGTGAGTCCAAACGTCATGGATGTGCGGCAGGGATTGTTCCACGCCTTTCATTTTGACCAACTCAGGCATTAAGTGCGAAAGCACGCCAAGCATTTCCAAGGCGCGGATGGAGGCATCCGCTTTGGGACCCTGCAGGATTTTGAAGATTTCGTCTCGCAGGCGCTCGGGAGAAATGCGCCCAAGTTGATCGGCAGCTTCTTTCATCCATTCGCGGGTGGGCTTGTCTATGGTGAAGCCAAAAGCAGCGGCTTGACGCACTGCGCGCAAAATACGGACTGGGTCATCGGACATCGCAGTTGAAGAACATGCGCGGATGATCTTGGCACGAAGGTCCTTTGCCCCGTCGAGCGGGTCAAGAATGGTGTTATCGTGCAAATTGTATGCCAGTGCGTTGATCGTAAAATCGCGGGCGCGCAGGTCTTCTTCCAAAGTGGCGCCGCGATAGGTGGCAAAATCAAGGAAGGTGCGCGTGCCGTCTTCATTGGTTAGGACAATTCGGCCTGTGTCGCGTTCGTCATCCAGGGGAAGGAAGTCAGCGCCAAGTGCGTTGGCAACTTTTCGAGCGAGGGAAATGCCATTCGACGGTAAAGCAAAATCAAAGTCGGGTGAGAGGCGGGAAGTTAAAAGGTCACGCACGGCGCCGCCGACAAGATAAATCTCCTGTTCAGGAGGCAGGATTTCTCTTATCGTATTGATTAAAGGCGGCAACTCAAATGGAAGTGACATAAAAATGATCTCTGGCTTTTCTTTATAACGGCTGGACAATGAGGCGCGCAGTGCCTGTTCTGGCGTGCCGCCTTGTGCGATCACACGTCCGCGAACAAGTGCCACCCAACGACCTGCATACAGCGAACTTTGTTTTTTGGAATTGGCAGTCTCTTCGTTCATTTTATCCCCAAGCCAAATCCATTAGAAGGAGGGGTCGTATTTTTCCAAGTCAACAACGCCGACAAAGGGAAGGTTTCGGTAGTATTCATCCAGGTCGAGACCGTAACCAAATACAAATTTATTTGGAATGGTAAAGCCGAGATAATGGATGTCGACCTGGGCTTCACGGCGTTCGGGCTTGTCCAGCAAGGCACAGACTTTGAGAGTCTTTGGCTGGCGGGTCTCAAGCATTTGCAGCACGGCCGCGATGGTATGTCCACTGTCGACGATATCTTCCACAAGCAAGACATTTCTGCCGCGAATATCCGTCTGCAGGTCAAGAGTGACACGCGCTGAACCTGCGGACTCGCGTTTGCCTGCTCCATAAGATGAGACAGCCATAAAATCCATCATGTGCGGTACGGTGATGCTTCTACTCAAGTCAACCATAAAAGGCACGCCGCCACGCAGGATGCAGATGAGCAAGAGGTCCTCACTGGCATAATCCGCATTGATCTGAGCGCCGAGTTCCTTGACGCGCATCTGCAAGCTTTCTGCATCTATCAATATTTCAGAGAGTACATCTTTGTAATCTTGCATATCGACAATTCCTTTTGAGATCTCCCCTGCTAGTGCGGGACTTCGTGATGTTGACGGCAGCGCGCTTCATACAACTCCGAAGCGCCGACAATTACAATCGGCTCATCGTAACGGGCAGGCTTGCCATTGACCAAACGCTGGGTACGTGAAGCGTTATCTCCACAAACCATGCAAATGGCATGAAGTTTCAAAACATCCTCCGCTGCGGACATTAAGACTGGCATGGAACCAAACGGTTCGCCGCGGAAATCCATATCCAAACCTGCGACAATTACACGGACGCCGCGTGTGGCTAACTCCTGAGCAATGGTCACCACTTCGGCGTCAAAGAACTGCGCTTCATCCAAGCCGACGACTGTTGTATCCTTGTCCAATCTTGAGCGGATATCGGCAGCTTTTTCGACGGGAATCGCATCAAAAGTTGAGCCTGTGTGCGAAGCCACCTTTTCGATTGCGTAGCGCACATCAATGGCAGGCTTGAAGACTTGCACTTTTTGTTTTGCGATGGTTGCTCGTACCAGCCTGCGGATCAACTCGTCCGTCTTGCCGCTGAACATCGAACCGCAGACAACTTCAATGGAACCGTGTGTATGACGCATAAAACCTCTGTCAATGAATTATAAAAACAGGCAGATGTTTTATCATCTGCCTGTCTAGTTTACCTGAGAAACTTATCTCTGACAAAGCCCCGGCGGGGCTGATTTCTTATTCGCCAGTTTCAGTCTCAGCGGTTTTTTCGGTCTTTTCAGCTTTGACTGGCTTGGGAGCTTCAGGGAGTTCAAAGCCCAAGGCACGCAGTTTCTTCTTTGTGGTGGTAAGCGCAGACTGACCATAGCCAGCAATCGCCAACAAAGAGGCATCGCCTTCTGCAAGCTTTTCAAGCACCTGGCCAATGGTCAAAACACCAGCCTTCTTGAGGGACTCAGCGGCACGGGGAGCAAGAGCCAGGTCGTCAATCGAACGATCGGGAGAATTCAAAGACTCTTCCTTGACCTTCTGCTGTTCCACGTATGTCTGGCGGGCGGAAAGCTTCTTATAGAAGCGGTCCACCTGACCTTCCACATCAAGGATTCTTGCGGACTCACCGGTAAAGAACGGATGACAGTTGGAACACACGTCAACACGCAATTCCTTCTTGACGGATGTAGTCACCCAAGTCTTGCCGCAGGAAGCGCATGTTACCTGCGCTTCATACACTGTAGGATGGATATCTGCTTTCATTATTCCGCCTCAGCCGGGATGATATTGACGCGTTTGCGTCCGTGAACGACATCGAACATAACGATTCCGTCCGCAATTGCAAAAAGAGTATCGTCCTTGCCAACCAGAACATTGATGCCCGGCTTGATCTTGGTACCGCGCTGGCGAACAAGAATATTGCCGGAAAGCACAAATTGTCCGGCATAACGTTTTACACCCAAACGCTGGGCATTGCTATCTCTACCGTTGCGGGTTGATCCGCCACCTGTTTTATGTGCCATGATTTACCTCTACTTCTTCTCAGTCTTCTTGGTTGACGGCTTCTTCGCAGCCGCTTCTTTCGGCGCCTTGGCCTTCTTCTCGACCTTGGCTTCTTCCTTCGCCTCAACCTTTTCTACTTTTTCAGCCTTTGGGGCAGCCTGTTTCTTGGGGGCTTTGCGCTCTTCACCGGCCTTGCCAATGAAGTCGATCATCAAACGAGTGTATTGATGACGATGCCCTCCCTTAACACGGATGCGTTTCTTGGGGCGGTATTTAAAGGAAACAACTTTGGGACCTTTGACATGTTCCACGACTGTGGCTGAAACTTTCATATCACCAACAGTGGGAGTGCCGACCAAGACAGTGTCTTCATCAAGCACCATTAGCACACGGTCAAAGTCAAACGATTTGCCTATTTCGTAGGCAAGGCGGTCCACATCAATCGTGGAGCCTTCGACGGCGCGGTATTGCTTGCCGCCACTTTCAACAATTGCGGTTCTCATTTTTTATATTCTCCAGTCATCACTTCGCCGCGCAGTTTGCGGGGTACGTACACCCTTCGCCTACTTTCGGGGAAGCTGGGTTATTTACAGACAACCGCCCCGGTTTTACAGCCGGGGCTGAAGCGGACGATATTATACATGCGGGTGGGCACACCTGTCAACGATTTTGGGGTGGAAAAACCAAGGCGTTGACCGTGCTAAAGGGAAGAATCAGGCGGCAGGGAAGGAAGAGGCGCTTTATCCCTGCTTCGGAATGATGGCAGAGATCGACCTCGTCACCGCTTGAAGCTGACCCGCGTGTGCTTTCAATTTATTCGCATCCCCTGTCTGCAGACCGGAGCGGACATCTGTGATAGTTTTTGTAGTGGAAGTTTCGTTGTCAATGATCTTCTGGGTGAGGCTTTCGAGGTTGACAAGCATTTGCATGACGTTCTTTGGAATGAGGGGAAGATTTTTGAGAATGGGCAACAGGACATCCAAAATGCCGTTGGCAGTGCGCGCATATTTGACGGTGAGGGTGTGCAGCGAACCGATAGAGGAGGTCAATTCAAGCGCGATCTCCTGAATCGAGTCAATCATTTCCTTGTGCTGTTCGATGATCTTGACGATGTCGTTGATCGAACCTGTCAACTTATCGGAAAACTTGACGTATGAGGTTGGGCCGGCTTTTGGAACAATTGCGCCTGCTCTTGGAGTGGCTTTTAATGGGGTGGGCATGAGAGAATCTCCTGGGAAAAATGATATGGGATAGGCTTGAATTTTCCAACTATACTTTAATTCTTTTTCAAAAACAACCTTGTTGACAAAGCATCTTTTCTCGTATATGCTCAATAAAGTTAATCACAACCCAAAGGAGCAGGTATGGATACATCCGCACTGAAATGGGAAAATATTCGCACGAGCTTGTTATGGATCGTTCTTCCGTTGATCGTCGGTGTTCTGATTGCGGCTGCTGTGCCTCAGCCTGTGATTGGAGTGATCCATCTCAATGACGCCATTTATGCGTACACCGCGCAGGAGATGATCACTCAGATCCATTACGCCATTGACCATCCTGAAGTCCGCGCAGTCGTGCTTGCTTTTGACAGCCCCGGCGGCACGGTAGTGGACACGGAAGCTGTGTATCTGGAACTGACGCGGCTGCGGGAAAAGAAACCTGTTGTCACGGCTGTGAATGGCATGTCTGCCAGCGGCGCATACTATCTCTCCGTAAACACTGATTACATTTATACAAAGCCGACATCGCTTGTGGGAAACATCGGCGTGATCGGCTACCTGCCTCCCGCTCCTTTTATTATCGAAGATATCATTTCCACAGGTCCCTATAAACTTTGGGGTGCGCCGCGCGATTCGGACATGCGCCAGATTGAAATGGTAAAGCAGGGATTCTTTGAAGCTGTAAAACTTGGGCGCGAAGGACGTCTCAACGCGGGACCTGAGGTTATCTTCACCGGTCAAATTTGGGCAGGCACGGAAGCCGTCCACCTCGGAATCGCAGATGAGATCGGAACGGAAACGGACGCCATTGAAAAAGCCGCATCTCTTGCCAAGGTTGCCAACTACAAAGCCGTAGACCTGTATGAACTTTCGGGGCTTGTCTCTGTGCCCGCGTATCCCTTCTTCTTTCAAAGCGCGGATGGGATGCTCTTGCCGTATCCAAATGAGGCAGGCACCTATCTGCTTTACATCCCCCCCTTGCCGCTCAAATAACGGAGGCTGACATGAAAAAGAATTTAATCTACATCGCGTTAGCCGCACTCATCCTCCCCGCCCTTTTGCGCGGACTATGGTTCTATCGTGGGGTTACCCAGCGGCCTGGTTTTTCCATTCCAGACTTTAAATCCTTAAGTGCGCCGAAAGCGCCTTTCAATCCTGTTGATGTCAATATGGAAGACCTGAAGCAAAATGGCGGCATGGTTTTGATGGACACGATCCACGGCAATCAATTTTCGATGACGGAGATCGAATCGCTGACAGAAGCCATCAAACAGCGCGGCGGACAGATCGAATTGTTAACGGACGCAACCCAGCTGGAATATAAATTGAAATACGCCAATTCCTTTGCCGCATTCTCCCCCTCGGTCACATATACGGTGGATGAAATCCGCATCCTTAAAAATTTTGCAGAGCGTGGCGGACGGCTATTGGTATTCACAGATGCCACACGATATTCCCTGTACTACGATTACGTCAGCGGAAATCCGATCACCTTTGGTGATGTAAATGCGGCAAATCCACTATTGGCGCCTTTTGGGATCTCCATCAACAACGATTATCTTTACAACCTTGAACAGAACGAAGGCAATTTCCGTAACGTTTTGTTTGATGAATTTTTCAAAAGCGAATTAACCTTTGGGCTTAAACAGGTTGCGTTGTACGGGACGCATTCGGTCGAATCGCCCTCAGGGGTGATCCTGCTTCGAGGAACAGAAACCACTCTATCGTCGGCAAATGATGCGAATGACCCAGCCCAGGGCGGCGCAGCGCTCAGCGCGGAAGGGAATGTCATCGCGTTCGGCGATTTCACATTCCTATCGTCACCTTACAATAATTATGCGGATAACGCCCTGCTGATCGGTAATCTGGCCGACTTTGCCCTTTCCGGCGAACAAAAGATCACGCTTAATAATTTTCCATTTTTATACAATGACAGAACCGTGCAGGTATATCTCACATCTGATCTGACAAAGACAGCAGAAATGGTCAACGCGTTAGGGAGGCTCCAGACCTCCCTGCGGTCCATAAACGTCAATGCGGAGTTCGTGAATGAATTTCCAAAAACGGGTGACACGATCATTTTTGGGACGTTCGCTCCTGCCGAGGGAATCACACCTTACACAAATAAGTTCAATATCACCTTTGAAGAAGGCAGTGAATTCATCAACCTGCCCGGATTCGGCGATATTGGTATTTACGGCAACAGTATCCTGCTGTTCAATGCAAACAGCAATGGGAATCAGTTCATCATGCTTGCGAACAGCGCCGAAGATACAATCACATTGATGGATACCTTAAATAAAGGAAGCCTGGACGGCTGCCTGCTGCAAGATACCATGGCAGTTTGCAGCGCAGGATATGGCGGCACGTATACAGAGAGCAGTTCGGAAACAGACACGGGCACGGCCACACCCGAACCAGAAGCTACCGCTACTCCTCAAGGATAAAACCATGAAAGAATTAATTCAACTTGGCAACGTCAACGGGTATCTTGCAAAACCAGAAAGCACGGGACCCTTTCCTGCCGTGATCGTGATTCAGGAATGGTGGGGATTGGACGCGCAAACCAAATCAATTGCAGACCGTTTTGCCGCGCAAGGCTATCTCGCCTTTGCGCCCGACCTGTATCACGGTGAACTCGCTCAACTCGGCGACGGTGACACCGCCATGAAGTTGGTTCAAAAATACGGACCAAGCGCCGCAAAAGAACTGGAAACTGTATTTGACGCTTTGAAATCGTTGCCCGAGTGCAACGGAAAAATCGGCAGTGTAGGTTTTTGCTTTGGCGGACGAATGTCCCTCGCGCTGAGCACACTGCGCCCTGTTGATGCGGTCTGCACTTTCTATGGCGGCGGAATGCAAACCATTTTCGATCAACTGCGCGCAAATCTCAAAGCGCCCGTGCTTGGACTCTTCGGCGATGCGGATGCATCCATCCCTGCGGGAACAGTGGAAGAATTCGATAAACTGCTTGATGAAGTTGGCGTAGAACATGAAATCATCATGTATCCGAATTCGGGTCACGCCTTTTTCCGTGACAGTGACCCAAGTGTGTTTATACCTGAAGCATCCAAGGATGCCTGGGAACGCGCAACGAAATTCTTCGCAAAACATTTAATTTAAGATTCGATACCCGCCTCATGCCTCCCCTCAGCCTGATTCAACAACAAGTCATAGAATCTCCCCTTGACGTTAAGCTCTTCGTCCGCGGCAAAGCTGGGACGGGGAAAACCACCACAGGCGTGGAGCGGATGCGCTATCTGCTTGCTCAAGGCATCCCCGCAGACTCGATCCTCATGCTCACGCCGCAACGCACCTTGCAGGAGCCGTATCTTGAACTGCTGTACAGCCCCGAACGAAGCGCGGGCGGCGAAGTCACATCCGCGACCATTGGCGGCCTTGCCAGGCGCATGTGTGACCTGTTCTGGCCCATCGCCGCAGAAGCCGCCGGATTCAAGAATCCTCACCTGCCTCCTGCGTTCCTCACCCTTGAAACCGCGCAATATTACATGGCGCATCTGGTGCGCCCGTTGATCGAAGAGAAGGGATATTTTCAATCCCTTACCATCAACCGCAACCGCCTGTATTCCCAGATCATCGACGGGTTGAACAAAGCCACTGTGGTTGGCTTTCCATACACTGAGATATCAGCCCGTTTGGATTCAGCCTGGTTTGGCGACCCCGCCCAGCGCCGCATTTACGCGGATGTGCAGGAATGCGCCACACTCTTCCGCACCTATTGCCTCGAAAATAATCTACTGGATTTCTCGCTTCAATTGGAAGTGTTTGCAAATGTGCTTTGGTCCCATCCACAGGTACGGGATTATCTTTCAGGCCAATATCAGCATTTGATCTATGACAACGCGGAAGAAGACCTCCCCCGCTCTCATGACATTGTCCATGAGTGGATCCATGATTTTCAATCAGCATTATTGATCTACGACGATGACGCGGGGTATCGAAACTTCCTCGGCGGAGATGCAGCTACCGGCGCAGCCCTGAGCGCGGATTGTGATCAGGTCATCTCGTTCAACGAAAGTTTTGTCTCATCTGAATCAATCATCGAACTATCCGATGGACTTGTCAGTGCGATCCTCTCCACCGAAAGACAGATCCCCGTCACCAGCAACGAACGTGCTTTTGAAATCTTAACTTCGCGCTTCTACCCCGAAATGCTGGACCAGGTGGTGAGCAGAATCATGCAGCTGCTTGATGAAGGCTTGGCTCCATCTGAGATCGTTGTGCTCGCGCCCTATCTGTCAGATGCGCTGCGATTTTCGATCACGAATCGTTTGGAAGAAAAGAAAATCCCATGGCGCACCAATCGTCCATCGCGCTCGCTACGAGACGAGACCGCCAGCCAAACCCTGTTGACGCTTTCCGCGTTGGCGCACCCGCATTGGAATGTGCATCCGAATAAATATGATATTGCCCATGCATTAATGTTTTCCTTAAACACCGACCTCGTGCGCGCGCAACTGCTGACCAATATTGTCTATCGTCAAAAAGACCTGCGGCTTTCGAGCTTTGACGAAATCAAACCTGAAATGCAGGAACGCATTACCTACGCCCTTGGCGAACGATACACCAACCTGCGCATATGGCTGATGAATTACCGCGAAGACGTCCCGCTGCCATTGGATTTTTACCTGCGAAAATTATTCGGCGAAGTGATCTCTCAGCCTGGGTATGGCTTCCACGAAAACATGGACGCGGTACGCATTGCCTCCAGCTTGATCGAATCCATCAAAAAATTCCGCAACGCAATGGAGCCTTCCTTCGCTCACATGAGCGGCGCAGACTTTGACCTTGGACGAGAATATCTCACCATGCTCTCAGACGGCGTCATTGCCGCACAATATTTGGAATCATGGCGCAGTGAAAACAAAGATGCTGTGCTGGTTGCACCTGCCTACACCTTCCTGATGATGAACCGCCCCGCCACCGTTCAATTCTGGATCGACCCAGGTTCCAGCGGATGGGTGGAGCGTCTCGCGCAGCCACTCACACATCCCTATGTGCTTTCTCGCGAATGGGAAGCTTCACAAGGCCGCCTGTGGACAGACACAGACGAAGTCACAAAAGAAACCGAATCTCTCGCAAGGCTGGTCGGCGGATTGCTTGGCAGGTGTAGAGAAAAAATTATTCTGGCAATGTCCGACTTGGGCGAATCTGGATTCGAAGGCCGCGGCGTGTTGCTGCGAGCATTTCAGAAGGTCTTACAACAAGACCAAAATTAGAGGTATTTATGAGTAGAAATTTAGTGGTATCCGTTGTAGTCCTATTTCTTTCCACCCTTGCCTGTAATTTTTTTTCACCCAACAGAGGAGTGCCTACTACCGTATCCGTTCCCACCGAAGAAGAAGCCCAAGCCGTTGAACCATCCCCACAGGAACAAATTGTGTCTGAAGCAAACATCGCGAATTGCCCGATGTTCCCTGCAAACAATTACTGGAACACGCCCGTGGACTCGCTTCCCGTTCATCCGCAATCTGCTTCATGGACGAATAGCATTGGCTCCGCTGAAAATCTAAAGATGGACTTCGGCTCAGGAGAATGGGATGGCGGCTTGATCGGGATCCCATTCAATGTCGTAGCAGGGTCAACTGTCACGAAATATGAAGGCGAGTTTTATTATCCAGGGGAATCTGATGCAGGGCCATATCCTATGCCCGAAAATCCACTGCGTGAATGGGGCAGCGATCACCACATTCTGGTTGTGGATACGGAAACATGCATCTTGTACGAAGTGTTTGACGCCAATCTTGAAAACGGACAATTAACAGGTGGCGGTGGCGCGGTCTGGGATCTCAACTCGAATGCTCTACGCCCCGATGAATGGACATCTGCGGATGCGGCGGGATTACCCATCGTGCCCGGGCTGATTCGATATGATGAAGTTGCAGCAGGTGAGATCAAGCACGCTCTAAGATTTACTGCGGAAGAAACCGCAGGATACATCTGGCCTGCGCGCCATCAGACTTCTGATCCGCAAGATGGAATTCCGCCATTTGGCGCGCGCTTCCGTTTGAGCGCAGACTATGATATTTCAGGTTTCCCAAATGAAATGCAGGTTATTTTGCAAGCCATGAAAACCTACGGGATCATCCTCGCGGACAATGGCTCGAACTGGTACGTCAGCGGCGCACCCGATGAGCGCTGGGATAACGACATGCTGCATTTATTGGATGTTTTGACGGGTGAAGATTTTGAAGCTGTGGATACCTCGGTGATGATGGTGGATCCAAATTCGGGAGAAGCAAAATAAAAT
>JACZJB010000184.1 GCA_014860805.1 Anaerolineales bacterium | reverse complement strand
GTTTTGATTAACCTTTTGTTCGGTTACTTCGTCCCATGCACAAATGCCTCACGGCGTGTACCGGAGGTGGTAGTGGTCATGGTCATATAGAAGTGGGCCAAATGATTATTCATAATTGGGCGGTATTCTATGCGAGCGGTGGGTTGATGTCAAGGGATGAATTTATGAAGATGACTCGTTCGAGCGGCCATCATAAATTGGTTTTTCAAAACCATTGACTCATTTCACTTCGGTAGTAGAATTGCGCGAAATGTTTACCTTGTTTGCACTGCCTCGTACCCGTCGTCCGAAGCCCACTTCCCAGAGAAGGTTGGGAGTTTTTTGTTTTGACGGCGGAGCGAACGCAGTTGTGAACTGATCGTACATACTCACAGGTCAACCCAAACAGCCCATCCTTCCTGGATGGGCTGTTTTTATTTTCCATCTTCAAGGAGTAAGAATGAGTCCAAAGTCAAAACCGCAAGTGAAGAAAGTTGTCTTAGCCTATTCGGGAGGGCTGGATACGTCCGTGATCGTGCCGTGGTTGAAGGAGAACTACGGTTGTGAGGTGGTCTGTTTTTGCGCGGACGTTGGTCAGGGTGATGAAGATCTGTCTGGTTTGGAGCAGAAAGCCCTTAAGAGCGGCGCGAGCGAATTCATCATCCACGACATGAAGGAAGAGTTTGTTAGCGAGTATCTTTTTCCGATGCTTAAAGCGGGGGCGGTGTATGAACACAAGTATTTATTGGGGACATCGGTTGCCCGTCCTTTGATCGCAAAACATCTTGTTGAAGTGGCGCATGAGACTCGCGCAGATGCCATTGCGCACGGCGCGACAGGCAAGGGCAATGACCAGGTTCGTTTTGAATTAACTGTGATGGCGCTCGACCCGCGCCTCAAGATCATCGCCCCGTGGCGCGAGTGGGATATCCGCTCACGTGAAGATGCGATTGCTTATGCCGCGAAGCATAACATCCCTGTGACTGCCACGATCAAATCAATTTATTCCCGCGATTCAAATCTCTGGCATCTTTCGCACGAAGGCGGTCTGCTTGAAGACCCGTGGAACGAGCCTGAAGAAAGCATGTATCAAATGTCTGCTTCGCCTGAGAATGCGCCCGAACAAGGCGAGTACGTTGAGATCGAATTCGAGAGTGGCAATCCTGTGGCGGTCAATGGCGAAAAACTGTCGCCTGCAAAAATTGTCGAAAGCCTAAATGCCATTGGTGGGGCTCACGGCATCGGTCGCGTGGATCTCGTTGAGAATCGCCTCGTGGGTATGAAGTCTCATGGCGTGTACGAAACTCCAGGCGGCACAATTCTTCTGTATGCCCACCGTGAACTTGAGTCGCTCATCCTTGATCGCGAGACACTGCATTACAAACAAGTCGTCGCCGTCAAATATGCTGAGATCACCTACAATGGTTTGTGGTTCACGCCGCTGCGTGAAGCGCTCGATGCTTTTGTCAACTCCACGCAGGGACCTGTCACCGGCGCGGTGCGCCTCAAACTGTACAAAGGCAACATTATCAGCGCAGGGCGTAAATCTCCGTTCAGTCTTTATCGGGAGGATTTCGCCACATTTGGCGAAGAAGATGTCTACGACCAGAGTCACGCTGAAGGTTTCATTCGACTTTACGGTCTCAGCATGAAAGTCCGCGCGATGAACGGTCTGCCAGTTTCAGGTCTCGATATGCCAAAGCCTGATTATTCGAAATTCAAGAGAGATTAGGAGATACCATGACCCTCTGGGGCGGACGCTTTTCCCAAAAACTTGACGGCCTTGCATGGGCGCTCAACACCTCCCTGTCTGTCGATCAACGTATGGCGCTTCAGGATGTGGACGGAAGTATTGCTTGGGCAACTGCGATTCACAAAGCAGGCATTCTTACGGATGAAGAACACGCCTCGATCTCACTCGGGCTTGATTCCGTCAAAAAAGAATTCGCTTCGGGACAGTTTGCTTTCGTCCCCTCCGACGAAGACATTCACACCGCCGTGGAACGAAGACTCAACGAGTTGATCGGCGCCACTGCTGGAAAACTCCACACAGGCAGAAGCCGCAATGACCAAGTAGCCACAGACTTCCGCTTGTGGATGTTGCAAGCGATTCCTGAATTGACTTCTGCTTTTAACAATTTGCAATTTGCCTTAGTCGAGCAAGCAGAACAAGCAGGTGAGACCCTCATGCCGGGCTACACCCATCTTCAACGCGCACAGCCAATTTTGCTCGCGCATTGGTGGTTGAGCCATTACTGGGCGTTGAAACGAGATGTTGACCGCCTGAACGACCTAACCAAGCGCGTCTCCGTTTTGCCTTTGGGTTCTGGCGCATTGGCAGGCACTCCCTTCACTATTGACCGTGATGCCTTGGCAAAGTCTCTCGGCTTTGCGGAGGTTTCGCAAAATAGCCTTGACGCCGTCTCTGACCGCGATTTTGCGGCGGAGTATTTGTTTGTCTGCTCGATGTCCGCGGTTCACCTGAGCAAACTTGCCGAACAGGTGGTCTTGTATACCACGGCTGAGTTTGGTTTCTTCGAACTCTCGGATGCCTTCTCAACTGGTTCCAGCCTGATGCCGCAGAAGAAGAATCCCGATGTCTTTGAATTGACGCGTGGCAAGGCAGGGACGCTGATTGGTTTGTTGATGGGATTAATGGCGACAGTCAAAGGACTGCCATCCACATACGATAAAGATTTGCAGGAAGATAAAGCACCTGTCTTTCAAGCGACAGATACTCTGCTCTCGATTTTGCCAGTCAAGGCAGCGGCGTTGCGGACGATGACCATCAATCCTGAACGAATGCGCAGTGCAATCGATTCCACGATGATGACGACAGACTTGGCGGATTATCTCGTGGCGAAAGGTGTGCCGTTCAGAGAAGCGCACTCGTTGGCAGGGAAAGTCGTCCGCGCGGCAGGGGAGAGGAAAGTTCGGATGGAGGAAATGCCCCTCGAAATGTATCAGGCAATCGGTCCGTTTGAGGCGGATGTGTATCAGGTGTTCGATCCATTTGAATCGATCAACAAGAGAAATACGGTTGGAGGCACGAGTCTGCAATCGGTCAGAAATCAAATCAAGAAAATCAAAGGAGAATAAATTATGTCTACTGTTGTCTGTCCTGAATGTGAAGCGGAAGTTATGTTGGATGCTGGAACCGAGGCGGGCGAGATTATCGTCTGCTCGGATTGCGGCGTGGATTTGGAAGTCATGTCGGTTGAACCTGCTGCGGTGCAGCTTGCGCCGATGGAACAGGAAGATTGGGGGGAATAACGTGCAACAACGATTAAGAATTGGCGTCCTATATTCTCGTGTGCGTGTTGAAGAGAAGTGGATCTTCGGCGCGATGGAGAAGCGCGGCATTGATTATGACCGACTCGATGACCGAGCGATCCATTTTGATTTGAATAACCCGAAGCCGTGGCAACAGTATGATGCGGTGCTGGAACGCAGCCTCAGTTACAACAGCGGATTATATGCACTGCGCTTGTTGAACGCATTCGGTGTGCCGACGGTGAACACAGCGGCGGTGGCGGAAGTGTGTGGTGACAAGTTGATGACGAGTGCGGCACTGGCGCGTGATGATGTGCCTCAGCCGCATAACGCAACCGCGTTCACACCCGAAGCGGCGCTCGAAGCCATTGAGGCGTTTGGTTATCCTGTTGTGTTGAAACCCGTCGTCGGTTCATGGGGGCGGCTGCTGGCAAAGGTTAATGACCGCGATGCGGCGGAGGCGGTGCTGGAGCACAAATCCACGCTGGGCTCGGTGCAGCATTCGGTGTTCTACATTCAGGAATTCATCGAGAAGCCTGGGCGCGACATCCGTGTGATCATGATCGGCGATAAAGTTTTGACAGCGATGTATCGCAACTCAGAGCATTGGATCACGAACACGGCACGCGGCGGAAGCGGCGAGTTGTGTCCCATCACACCTGAGATCGAGGATATCTGTCTGCGCGCTTCGAACGCTGTCAGCGGCGGCTTGCTGGGCGTGGACTTGGTCGAACATCCTGAAAAGGGACTCGTGGTCAATGAGATCAACCACACGATGGAGTTCCACACCATGCAGCCGTTGAGCGGAATCGATGTTGCGGGTGAGATCGTGGAGTATGTGGTGAAAATAGCAAAGCGGAAGGGTGAATGATGGAATGAAAACTATAGTTTCCATTGTAGGTGGTTCGGGGTATGGCGGCGGAGAATTATTGCGTTTGCTGCTTGGGCATCCTAATGTGGAGATCAAGCAAGTTACTTCGCGCTCGCGTGTAGGTGAGTATGTGTATCAGACTCATCCCAATTTGAGAAAGCGCACGCAATTGAAATTCAATGATCCGTCACAGTTGGAGCCTGTGGATGTGCTCTTCCTCGCCCAACCGCATGGACAGGCACAGAAGAATATCGAAGAGTATGCCAAACTCGCGCCACGCATCATTGACCTTGCTGCGGACTTCCGCTTGCGGGACGCAGATTTTTACGAGCAATGGTATGGTGAAAAACATTCCGCGCCTGAGTGGCTGAGCAAATTCGTGTATGGTTTGCCCGAACTGCACCGCGAAGAATTGAAAACCGCAAGTTACGTCAGCGGGGTAGGGTGCAATGCCACGGCGGGCAATCTCGCACTTCTGCCGCTGGTCAAAGCGGATGTGCTGGACTTATCTTCCCCTGTAATTATCGAAATCAAAGTGGGTTCGTCTGAAAGCGGTGCTGAAGGAAATTCTGGTTCGCTTCATGCAGAACGGGCAAACGTGATTCGCACATTCTCAGCGTTTGGTCACCGCCATACTGCGGAAGTGATTCAAGAAATGGGCGTAAAAGATGTGTCACTCACGATGACCGCAGTGGATGTCGTCCGCGGTGTGTTGGCGACGGTTCATGCCAAGGTCAAGCCTGGTGTGACGACAAAAAATTTGTGGAAAGCTTATAGAGCGGTGGCGAACGAAAATCCGTTCGTGCGCGTGGCCAAGGAACAGCGCGGAATTTATCGCGTGCCTGAGCCGAAGATTCTGTCTGGCTCGAACTACGCGGATCTCGGCTTTGAACTCGACGAGAGCAACAGTCACATTGTGGCGATGTGCGCGATTGACAACCTGATGAAGGGCGCTTCTGGTTCGGCGGTGCAATGTCTAAATTTGATGAAGGGGTGGGATGAGACGACAGGTTTGGAGTTCATGGGATTGCATCCGATTTGATATGTCATTGCGAGGAAGGTGTTTTTCCCGACGAAGCAATCTATGGTTGTAGCGGATCGCTTCGGGCAAAGAATAAGAGCGCCCTCGCAATGACATGAACTGGAGAATTTATGGATATTACTGTTATAAAACTTGGTGGCACAGAAGGCGTGGACTTTTCCGCGATCTGCAAGGATGCCGTTGAATTATTGAAGCAGAGTAAGAAACTTGTTTTTGTGCACGGTGGCTCTGCGGAGGCGAACGCACTTGGCAAAGGATTAGGCACGCCGCCGAAGATGATCACGTCACCTTCAGGCTATACCTCGCGCTACACCGATAGAAAGACGCTGGAGATCTTTTTGATGGCGGTCAATGGCAAGGTCAACTCACTGCTGATAGAGCAGTTGCAGATGCTGGGAGTCAATGCGTTTGGTTTGTGCGGACTTGACGGAAAATTGATGCAAGCCATACGCAAAGAATCCGTTCAAACCATCGAGAACGGCAAACGCAAGATCATCCGCGATGATTACACGGGCAAGATCGAGAAAGTGAACAGCGAGTTGCTGATGATGTTGCTTAACGCGGGTTATTTGCCAGTGATCGCGCCTGTGGCTGTCAGTGAAAAAGGAGAAGCGTTGAATGTGGATGCCGACCGCGCGGCGGCGATGGTGGCATCTGCGTTGAAGGCGGAGAATCTCTTGTTGCTCACGGCGGTGCCTGGGCTGATGAAAAATTTCCCAGACGAGAGTACCCTCATTCGGCAACTGCCGATGAGTCAACTTGCGGCGGCGGGTGAAGCGGCGCAGGGCCGCATGAAGAAGAAAGTGCTCGGCGCGGAAGAGGCGTTGAAGGGCGGCGTGAGTCGCGTCATCATCGCGGATGGGCGAATTCAGGATCCGATCTCGAATGCTTTGGCAGGAAATGGAACGGTAATCCAATGAACTCTCAAGAAATCATTGCCATCGAAAATAAACATACATCGGGTGTGTATCTTAAGCAGGCGTTGACCATCGTGCGCGGAAAAGGCGCTTTGCTTTTCGATGCGGACGGTGCGGAATATTTGGATTGCTCATCGGGACATGGAGTTGCGAATCTCGGTCATGCTCACCCGAAAGTTACGGAGGCGATCTACAAGCAGGCATCTACGCTGGTGACATTGTTCGAAACGTTTCCGAATGATCAGCGCGCGATGCTGATGGAAAAGATCACGGCATTGACGCCTGGTCTGGATCGGGTTTTCTTTTGTAGCTCAGGGACGGAAGCCGTGGAAGCGGCATTGAAGTTTGCGCGTATTTCCACGGGACGAAAGAATTTCATTGCGGCGATGCGTGCCTTTCATGGACGGACATTTGGCTCACTTTCGGCGACGTTCAATAAAAAATATCGCGAGGGTTTCGAACCGCTTTTGCCCGGTGTTTCACATGTGGCGTACAACAATATCGAAGTATTGGAGAAGGCGGTGAATGAAGAGACCGCCGCAGTGCTCCTTGAAGTGGTGCAGGGCGAAGGCGGGGTGTATCCGGCGAGTTTGGAATACATCCAAGCAGCGAGGCGAATCTGTGATGAGCGCGGCGCATTGCTGGTCGTGGATGAAATCCAATCCGGGTTTGGGCGCACAGGAAAAATGTTCGCGATTGAACATTTCGGCGTGACGGCTGATCTGCTGACATGCGCCAAGTCCATTGCAGGCGGCGTGCCGATGGGGGCGGTGTTGATCGGGGCAAAAGTGAAGAACCTCACGCCCGGAGCACATGGCTCGACATTTGGCGGGAATCCGCTTTCGTGTGCGGCGGCAAATGCTGCGCTGGAGGTGATATTGGAAGAAGATTTGCCCAGTCAAGCCGCAGAGAAGGGCGCGTATTTGATGGGGAAGTTGAAGGCGATTCAGTCATCCAACATCCGCGAAGTGCGTGGACTTGGGTTGATGGTTGGCATTGAGATGAAGCAGAAGGTCACACCGTATCTCAAGGCTTTGCAGGAACGAAGAATCATTGCCTTGAATGCGGGGATGACGGTAATTCGTCTGCTGCCGCCGTTGGTGATTTCGTATGAGCAAATAGACCACCTTGTTGAAGTTCTCTCGGAAGTTCTCACGGCTGAGCAAAAAGATGAGTGATACGCTCGTTGGTTTGGTTTCTCACTACAGCCCTTCGGGAGAGGAACGCAGAGCCGTGGACTGGCTTGTGGCTCGGATGAAGTCGCTGGGCTATGATGAGGCGTTTATTGATGAAGCAGGCAACGCTGTCGGCGTGATGGGAAGCGGCGGTAAACAGATCGTTCTGCTCGGTCACATTGACACGGTGCCTGGTGAAATTCCAGTGCATGTGGACAATGGTATTTTATATGGACGCGGGTCGGTGGATGCGAAAGGTCCGCTGGCGTGTTTTGTAGACTCTGTGGCGAAGGTCGGGGTCAGAGACGGCTGGCAATTTGTCGTCATTGGCTCAGTGGAAGAGGAACGCAATTCAGAAGGTGCGCGGTTTATCGTAGATCAATATCAACCAGACTTTGCTATCATCGGCGAGCCCAATCAATGGAATCGGATCGCGCTGGGATACAAAGGCAGCGCGTGGGCAAATGTAACGGTCAAACGCGGACAGGTACACTCGGCAAGTGGGGAAGAGACTGCGGCGGAAGCTGCTGTGGAAATTTGGCTGAAGATCAAAGCCTATGTCGATTCATTTAACGCCGACAAACTAAAGGTGTTCGATAAATTACTGCTGACATTGCGCGGTATGGATTCGGACTCAAAAGATTTTGAGCAATGGGCAAAGCTAAAAATCGGAGTCCGTTTGCCAGTGGAAGTTTCGCCGGAAGATTGGTATGCAAAACTACATAAAATAATAGGCGATAGTGACTTGGAGAAAGTAGGATGTGCTGTCCCTGCGTGGAGGTGTGAGAAAAATAATCAAATGGTGCGAAGCTTATTAAGTGGTATCAGGTCACAGGGCGGGGAGCCGCGCTTCGTCTACAAAACAGGAACAGCCGACTTGAACATCGTCGCGCCTGTGTGGAACTGTCCTGCGCTGGTATATGGTCCTGGCGATTCGGCGTTGGATCACACACCGAATGAACACGTCCATTTAAGTGAGTATCAAAAAGCTGTGAATGTGCTGGCTGTTTCGCTTGAGAAATTAACAGGTGGCAGGATATCCTCGAAGGACAAAATGTAATCGTTCTTTATGTCCGAATCGGAAAACACCACCCTTGACGGATTTCCTTTTCCGCCTATAATCGGGCGAAATCACAAACCCATGAATACTTTGTTTAGCCTCTCCCTTATTGTAGTCGTCCTTGCGGTCCTTATTATTAAGGATCTATTTGCGGTTAGGATGGCAACGGTGAGAGCAAAGTAAATCACTGAGTAAGTACGAAGAGCCGCCCTAACCACGGGCGGCTCTTTTTATACCTATTTGTTGAAGGAAGAGAGTCGTATGCGATCAGATACAGTTAAAAAAGGTTTTGATAAAGCGCCGCACCGCGCACTATTGCGTGCCACAGGACTGCAGGACGAGGATTTCAACAAGCCTTTCGTTGCCATCGTCAATTCGTATGTGGATGTTGTGCCCGGGCATGTGCATTTGCAGGAGTTCGGAAAGTTGGTGAAGGATGCTGTCCGTGCGGCTGGAGGCGTGCCTTTCGAGTTCAACACTATCGGTGTGGATGACGGCATTGCAATGGGTCACATGGGGATGAAGTACTCGCTTCCTTCTCGCGAACTAATTGCTGACTGCGTCGAGACCATGATCGAAGCTCATAGATTCGACGCCATGGTTTGCATCCCCAACTGTGACAAGATCGTGCCTGGCATGCTGCTGGCTGCCATGCGCGTGAACGTGCCGACCATTTTTGTTTCGGGTGGCGCAATGAAAGCAGGCATGACTCCCGATGGTGAATCCATCGACTTGATTTCCGTCTTTGAAGGTGTGGGTGCATTTTCAGCGGGGAAAATTGATGAAAAGCGATTATCCATTTTGGAAAAATTTGCCTGCCCGTCCTGCGGTTCTTGCTCCGGCAT
>JACZJB010000183.1 GCA_014860805.1 Anaerolineales bacterium | reverse complement strand
GCCTCGCTCCGCCCGATTGCTGGGACGCGACCCCGAGGCAAGGACAACACCGCTGACGACGCGCTCGCGCAAGAACTGCTTGCCGACCCGAAAGAACGCGCCGAGCATGTGATGCTCGTGGATTTGGGACGCAACGACCTTGGGCGCGTCTGCGAATACGGCACCGTGCGCGTTTCGGATTTCTTCACGGTCGAAAAATATTCACACGTCATGCATATCGTCTCGCATGTCGAAGGGAAGTTGAAACCTGAACTGACCGCGTTTGACTTGGTGCGTGCCGCATTCCCTGCTGGCACCGTCAGCGGAGCGCCGAAAGTCCGCGCGATGGAGATCATCGCCGACCTCGAACCCGACGCGCGCGGCGCGTACGCGGGCATGGTCGGCTACTTCGGCTTCGACGGCGCGATGGACACCTGCCTCGCCATTCGCACCATGGTCGGGTGCGGCAACACCGTCAGCGTGCAAGCAGGCGCAGGCATCGTCGCAGACTCGAATCCGACGAGCGAATTTCAAGAGACGGTGAATAAGGCGAGTGCGATGTTGCGTGCGATTGATGTTGCTGAATCAAATAGTTGACGGTGGACGGTTGGTAGTTGGTAGCAACTTTGCTATTAACGGATTGCTGCCAACCATCAACTACCAACCAACAACCGAATGAAAGGAACCTAAACCATGTCAAATACCAAACCCCGTCTCCTCACCGGTGACCGCCCCACAGGACGTCTGCACCTCGGACATTACGTCGGCTCGCTCTCGAACCGCGTGCGCTTGCAGCATCAATACGACTCCTTCTTCATCATCGCAGACTTGCACACGCTGACTACCAAGCCCGAACCGAACTACATCAAAGAGATCCCAGCCTTTATCAAAGATATCGTGTTGGATTATCTCGCCGTCGGCATTGACCCGAACATCAGCACCATCTTCGTGCAATCGGCTGTGCCCGAAACCTATCAGTTGAATTTGCTTTTTGAAATGCTGGTCACCGTTCCGCGCCTGGAACGGATGCCCACCCTCAAAGACATGGCACGCGACGCCAATATGGACTCCATGCCGTTTGGTTTGCTCGGTTATCCTGTTTTGCAAGCCGTGGACATTCTCCTTCCGCGCGCGCAAGCTGTCCCTGTCGGGCGCGACAACCAATCGCACGTCGAACTCGCCCGCGAGATGGCACGTCGCTTCAACAATCTCTATGGTGATGTCTTCCCTGAACCTGAATCCATCATTGGTGACGTCCCGCTTTTGGTCGGCACGGATGGACAAAACAAAATGTCCAAGTCACTCAACAATGCCGTCTATCTTTCGGATGACGCTGAGACGGTCAAGCAAAAAGTGATGAATATGTACACCGACCCGAAGCGACTCCGCGCCACCGACCCAGGGACGGTCGAAGGCAACCCCGTCTTCATCTACCACGACGCGTTCAATCCCTCCTACGCCGAAGTGGACGACCTCAAGGAACGCTACCGCCAGGGCAAAGTCGGTGATGTGGAAGTGAAAGAAAAACTCGCCCGCGCCATCAACAACTTCCTCGAACCCATCCGCGAAAAACGCGCCTACTTCCTCTCCCATCCCATGATCCCGCGTGATGTCCTCGCCAACGGCATCCGCCGTATGCAAGCCGAAGCCAAACAGACCATGGAACTTGTCCGCGAAGCAACGGGCTTATCCTACTCGCTCGATTTGTTCGCAGATGAATTGGATATTTTCGGGAATGAAGACTAACCCGTCATTGCGAGGGCGATGCTCTTCCGCCCGAAGCAATCTCACCCCTTGTGTCAGGGATTGCTTCGTCGGGCTTCGCCCTCCTCGCAATGACCGTTACAAACTCTCAAACCACATGACCGTCAAAATCGGAATGATCCACGCAATAGCTTGCATAACCAGAACGACCAACGTCTCCTTCGGTTTCTTTGTTATCCAACTCAGACCAAAGAAAGCAGCAATTGGCAACTGGGCCACCATGATGAGTTGAAAGATATGAGCAGGAGCGCCTTCATCTTTATTGTGAACAATGCCAAACATCGCCACATAACCCAGGATCATCGCCAACGCCACGAACGACATCGCTAAAGGAATCCAGGCGGTCGGCTGTTTGAACAAAGACTGATTTTCAGTATTCATCGCTAAATCTCCTTTTGGAAAATTATAGGACATACCGCAATCAATTTCAATCAATAACTCTCGAAAATGTCGTTGCGAAGGCGAAGCCCAAAGCAACCTCCAATAACAGGAGATTGCTTCGTTGGGAAAAACGCCCTCTTTGCAAAGACATAAGAAATGGAGAATAAATATGCTAGCCCTAATTGACAACTACGACTCATTCACCTACAACCTCGTTCAATACTTTGGCGAACTCGGCGCGGACATTCGCGTCTATCGCAACGACCAGATCTCGCTGAACGAACTCATCGCACTCAAACCCGATCATCTCGTCATCTCACCAGGTCCAGGTGAACCGCTCAAAGATGGCGGCGTCTCACCTGAAGCGGTCAAACACTTCACGGGCAAAGTCCCCGTACTGGGAGTCTGTCTCGGGCATCAATGTCTCGGTGCAATTTATGGCGGCAAAGTGGACCGCGCTCCGCGCCTCATGCACGGCAAGACCTCGCCTGTCAAACACAACCAGCAAGGCATCTTCAAAGACATCCCGACTCCCTTCGAAGCCATGCGCTATCACTCGCTCGTCGTCTATGAACCGATTCCCGCCGAACTCGAAGTCATCGCCCAAACCGACGAAGGCGAAGTGATGGGACTCAAACACAAGCAGCACCCGACTTACGGCGTGCAGTTCCACCCTGAATCCATCTTGACCGAGCACGGCAAGCAATTACTCAAGAATTTCCTCGATATCAAGATCGCGCCTCCGCCAACGACCGAACCCGTCATGCTCAAGCCGTTCATCGCCAAGGTCATCAACCGCACAGACCTGACCGACCTCGAAGCCGAAGAAGCGATGACCGTCATCATGACAGGCGGCGCGACCCCCGCGCAGATCGGTTCCTACCTCACTGCCCTACGCATGAAAGGCGAGACCATCCCCGAGATCACAGGCTCTGTCCGCGCCATGCGGAACGTCGCAGTGAAGGTCAACGTCAACTCAACCGACCCAATCTACGACATCGTTGGCACAGGCGGCGACGGCGCGCACACCTTCAACATCTCCACTGCCGCAGCCTTTGTCGTCGCAGGCACAGGATGCAAAGTTGCCAAGCATGGCAACCGCGCCGCGTCTTCTCAATGCGGCAGCGCCGACGTTCTCTCCGCGCTCGGTGTCAACCTCGACCTAACGCCCGAAAAAGTTGCCGCCGCCATCGAGCAGGTTGGCATCGGCTTCATGTTCGCGCCCAAGTTTCACCCCGCCATGAAGTACGCCGTCGGTCCGCGCAAAGAGATGGGTCAGCGCACCATCTTCAATGTCCTCGGTCCGCTTACCAACCCCGCAGGCGCGCGCATCCAACTCACGGGCGTTTACGACGCCAAACTCACCGAGCCGCTCGCGCACGTTCTCAAAGAACTCGGCAGCCAAGCCGCGCTCATCATCCACGGCGCCAACGGTCTCGACGAACTCAATCCCACGGGCGTCAATCGTGTCAGTCATCTTCGCAATGGCGCAGTCGAAACCTACGACCTCAACCCCGCCGACCTCGGTCTCGCGCCCTGCACCGTCGCAGACCTTCGCGGCGGCACTCCCGACGAATCCGCGCAGATGATGAGAGATATTCTCTCTAATAAACTCACAGGCGCCCGCCGCGACGCCGTTCTGCTCAACACTGCCGCCGCCCTTGCCGCCGAATCAGGCGAATTCAAATCCGCGCTCGCCGAAGCCGCCGCATCTCTTGACAGCGGCGCCGCCTTCAACAAACTCAATGCTCTTGTGGACTTCACCCGCTCGTAAGGGCGGAGCATTGCTCCGCCCCTACAACCACCAAACCATGACAAACATCCTTAAAAAAATCCTCGACCAAAAACGATTGGAAATTGCGGCGCTCGACGCCCAAGCCTTGCGCCACGCCGCTGAGCAGAGTCCAACACCCAGAGATTTCCTTGCTGCCCTCACCCCAACCCCTCTCCCTCAGGGAGAGGGGCAAGGGGTGAGGGTAAGCCTGATCGCTGAACTCAAACGTGCTTCACCCTCGAAGGGAATCCTCGCCCCGCATCTCGACCTCTTCCAAGTCGCGGACATCTACACCCAAAACGGCGCTGCCGCAATTTCCGTCCTGACCGACGAAAAATTCTTTCAAGGCAAACTCGAAACGCTTCACGATTTACGTTTCACTCATCACTCATTACTACCTATGCTCAGAAAAGATTTCATCATTGATGAGACACAAATTTACGAGGCAAGAGCAAATGGCGCGGACGCCATCCTCCTCATCGCTGCAGCATTACCCGATGACAACCACTTCGCTGACCTCCACGCTTGCGCCCAAAGTTTGGGATTAACCGTCTTGGTTGAAGTCCACGACGAAGCCGAAACCGAACGCGCCCTGAAAATCCCGAATATCCAACTCATCGGCATCAACAACCGCAATCTCGCCACGTTTGAAGTTTCGCTTGCCACCACCGAACGCCTCCGCCCGATGATTCCCTCCACCATTACCGTCGTCGCCGAAAGCGGCATCTTCACCGCCGCAGATGTAGAACGCTTGGAAAAAGCCAACATAGACGCAATCCTCGTCGGCGAAGCATTAGTCACTTCGGAAGATATCCCTGCGAAAGTGAGGGAGTTGGCAAGTTCGAACGTTTGAACGTTCAAACTTGCCAACCTTCAAACCTTATGACGATTGTAAAAATCTGTGGCATAAAAACATTGAAAGACGCTCTCGCCGCCATCGAAGCAGGCGCGGATTATTTAGGATTCAATTTCTATCCCAAGAGCGTCCGCTTCATCGAAAAAACTGCTTGCTATGAAATCACATCCACGTTGAAGCGTGTACATCCTCAAGTCAAACTCGTTGGCGTGTTTGTGAATTCATCAGTCGAAGAAATCAAAGGCATCCTGCAAACCTGTCACCTCGACCTCGCCCAACTTCACGGTGACGAAACGCCAGAGACATTCGCCCAACTTGCCCCGCACGCCTTCCGTGCCTTTCGCGGAATCCCCGAATCAAACGCGGGTTATGAAAGAAGCGAAGCTCCGTTCATGTTGATCGACGCCGCCGTCAAAGGCGTTTACGGCGGCAGCGGAGTCACCGCCGATTGGTCAGCCGCCGCAAAACTGGCGCAGCAATATCCGCTCCTCCTTGCGGGCGGACTCACCCCCGAAAACGTCGCAGACGCTGTTTGCCAAGTCCGACCCTGGGGCGTGGACGTGGCTTCGGGTGTTGAATCTGCTCCAGGGGAGAAAGACCCGGAGAAGATGTCCGCGTTTGTGAAAGCAGTTCGAGAAGTTGAAAATCAAAATTAGGAATAATCCATGACCACTTTATTACCCCACAAATTCGGTCCCTACGGCGGACAATTTGTCCCTGAAACGCTCATGCCCGCGTTGATCGAGCTGGAGCGCGAGTTTGTCTCAGCGCGCAATGACCCAGCCTTCAACGCGGAATTCGATAAGTTGATGGCGTCATTCGTCGGTCGCCCCACGCCGTTGACATACGCCAGGCGTCTCTCTGAAAAATTGGGCGGCGCACAAATCTATTTGAAGCGCGAAGACCTTGCTCACACAGGTGCGCACAAGATCAATAACGCGCTGGGACAGGCGTTGCTTGTTAAGCGCATGAGCAAGAAGCGCATTGTCGCAGAGACGGGCGCAGGTCAGCATGGAGTTGCGTCTGCCACCGTCGCGGCATTGCTCGGACTCGAATGTGTTGTGTACATGGGTTCGGTGGACATCGCCCGTCAGGAGCCAAACGTCTTTCGCATGAAGTTGCTTGGCGCGGAGGTGCGCCCCGTGGAGTCAGGCACGAAGACCTTGAAGGATGCTATCAACGAAGCCATCCGCGATTGGGTGACGAACGTCCGCGACACGCATTATCTGCTTGGCTCTGCTTTGGGACCGCATCCGTACCCAACCATCGTGCGCGAATTTCAATCGGTGATTGGGCGTGAGGCGCGCGAACAAATGCTCATGGACGCAGGACGCTTGCCCGATACTGTCATTGCCTGCGTGGGTGGCGGCTCGAATGCCATCGGTGTCTTTAGCGGATTTGTAAAAGACGAGAGTGTTGAATTAATCGGTGTGGAAGCGGGCGGCAGCGGCATTATTTCAGGTAAGCATGCGGCTCGCTTCGGCGACGCGACCAAAGCTCGTGTGGGCGTGATTCATGGAACAAGAACGTACGTTTTGCAAGATGAAAATGGACAGATCGCAGAGACACATTCTGTCTCTGCGGGCTTGGATTATGCCGCCGTCGGTCCCGAACACGCCATGCTGCGCGACACCGAACGCGCCTTCTACACCTCCGCAACCGATGAAGAAGCGTTGAGTGCCTTCCAAACCTTGTGCCACACCGAAGGGATTATCCCCGCGTTAGAGTCATCTCATGCCGTGGCAGAAGTCATCAAGCGTGCGCCGACGATGAGAAAGGATCAGGTGATTTTGGTGAACCTGTCGGGACGTGGTGATAAGGATTTGAATACCGTTATTAAAGAATTAGGACAAAATCTTTAAACACGAAGGTCACAAAGTACACAAAGGGAAAAAGACTTGTTTGTCTTAAGCCCTTAAACCTTCGTGACCTTGGTGCCCTTTGTGTTTAATTTTTAAGAGGAATTATGAACCGAATCGAAAACGCCTTCAAAAACAAACCCATCTTCATGCCCTACTTCCCCCTAGGCTACCCTGACCTGTCTACCTCCATTGATGTGATTGAAGCCCTCGCCAAAAACGGCGCGGATTTAATTGAGGTTGGTCTTTCCTTCTCTGACCCGCTTGCGGATGGACCTGTAATTCAGCAAGCCACGCAAATTGCGCTGGAAAAAGGAATCACGGTCAAGAAATCACTTGAAGCGGTGAAGGAATTACGAAAACGCGGTGTGACCATTCCGCTGATTCTGATGGGCTATTACAACCCCATGCTGGCGTATGCATTGGAGAAGTTCATCGATGATGCGCGGGAAGCAGGCGCGGACGGATTCATCATCCCTGATTTGCCGATGGAAGAAGCAGAGGAATTTACATTGGTTGCGGGCGATATGCCGTTGATTCAAATGCTCGCGCCGACTTCGCCCGATGAGCGCATGGAATCCATTGCGCGAAATGCGAAGGGATTTATTTACCTTGTTTCGGTGACAGGGGTGACAGGGGCGCGTTCCTCTATTTCAGATTCGCTTGGCGATTTGATCTCTCGCGTGCGAAGTCACACCTCCGTGCCTGTGTGCGTGGGGTTTGGCATAGGCACACCCGAGCAAGCCAGACAGGTCGGCCAACTCGCGGATGGAGTCATTGTCGGTTCCGCATGCGTGAAGGCGATTGGTGGGGATGAAAATCCAGTAAAGGCAGCGCGGGAGTTCGCGAGAAGTTTTCGAGAGGCATTGAATTTGTCCTCATGATTTTCTCCACAAGGTTGATTGCCCGCACCAGGAGTTTCCTAATGCGGGCGTGTGTGTGTCTGTCTGGAGGAGAAACATGAAAAGAGTTTCTTCAGGCACACACGTCCAGATCAAGGAGCGGATGACTGGTTCGCTGAACGGCAACTGGCGACCTCCAGCAGGGATACATCGAAACAGTCATCTATAACGCCTCGGACAGTGGATTGACTCTCAGCGCGGCAGGCAGCGAGTTCGGCGATGGAGACATCCGCGCATTCACCGAATTGGGAACGATATTCGGGGATTGTGTACATCTTCTTCAAACTGGTGGATACTTCCTGATTTTCGGCTCCATTCCCTGCGCCTTTTTGTGGTTCGGGTATAGAGTCCGTCCCGGCAGCCACAATCTGAGCTGTGAAAACCAGGAATACCGCCACTATACCGGACAGGATAATCGTACGAATTTTCAACATGATTTTTTCTCCTTTTACCAAGCTGGTTAGTTGAATGTTGAACATATCGTACGCTTTGCGACGATTAAATTCATCGGTAAGCCCACCTATTTTGGCCGCGCCCACTACCTATTTTCAAATTGTCAGTTGGGGGATGTTTATTCAGAAGAGAGCAGGTTTTCTCTCATTGCCAACACAATTGCTTCATTGCGGGATCCCACCCCCATTTTCTGTAGTATGGATGCGATGTGATGCTCGACTGTACGGGTGGAGAGGCTGAGGCTTTCGGCGATGGCAGTATTACTTGATCCCTTGACCAGTTGCCCAAGCACCTCCATTTCACGGCGGGTGAGACCAAAGCGGTTTTCGCGTGTAGCAGGCCGAGGTCCACGCGGGATGCGGATATCCTGTACGCGCATCTGTCGTTTGAGGATTTCGATGATCGGGCGCGTCTCGAGACGCTCGAAGATTTCCAAGGCTTCAAGTTGCGCGGATTCGTCGCCGTCCATCAATGCCATCCCCTGTTCATAGGGACAGCCGCGTCCTTTCCACTCTTCTGCGGCGCCGCGCCAATCTCCCGCAATTTGCAATGCAAAAGGTTTGGCTATCCATGGCGGAGGGGTAAACTCAACTCCTGCTCTCCAAAGCCAGAAGGCAAGTTCACCCGCAATCCAGGGATGCTTTTTGCTGACGGCAATGTCATAGACCGCACGCGCCTCTTCAGCCGCAAGGTCATTATTACCAGCCAGCCACGCCATTTCAGCGCAAGTGGCCCGAGTTGGACCAAGACGTGGCAAGACAACTGCCCGCACTGATAGTGCGACTGCTTCATTCATTGCCGTTAATACATCTGAATCACCCAGGCGAATGCGGGACCGCGCCAAAGCAAGAAGAGCGCAAGTACGACCCTCCACGTCGAGGTAGCGGCTTTGTAATACATTCAGCGCAATTTCAATTGCTTCATCCCAATGACCCTGATACAGACGTATAAATGCCCGCCATGTCAACATTTGCAGAAGATGATAATCATCGTCGTGTTCTGAAGCATAGGGAATTCCCTGGTTCAGATAACGTTCAGCCTCTACAAGTTGATAAACCTCCACTAGCATCCAGCCCAGATTGTTAAGTGTGCCCGCGAAAGCCCATGGCTGATTCGTTTCACGTCCAATGGCGAGGCTGCGTTCCATAAACGCCAGGCCACGCTCGTAATCCATCACCAACATGGCGCACCCCGCATAGTTATAAGCCCGGGCAAGCGTCTCATGATCCCCAAAGCGCTCGGCCAACATGGTTGCCTTCTCACCCCATTCAACGGCTTCGGAGCAATCACGATGGTTCATTCGAACGAAACACTGTGCCCTGTAAGCCTGCGCCAGTTCAGGGCTTGGTGGAAGGCCCTCAAGCACGGCCAGGGCGGCGTGGCTGGTCTCTTCCAATTCCGTGTTCTGCCCAAGCGTGAAAAATGTTTCAGCCAGAGAAACTAAATTTGCGCTCTCCCTCAGGCGATCTCCGATCGAATGCCATAATTCAATCGCCTTCTGGAGAAGGATCACTCTTTCATCTATCCGATTCGAAAAACGTAATTCAATTGAGCAGGCTTCCAGAATTTGAGCATGTTTGGCAGGCGGCAAGCTGTCGGCAAAACGTAACGCCAACTTATAAAGGGCAATCGCTTCGCGGTGAGAACTCGCGGCGGAAGCCTGCCTCGCTGCAGCGGGTGCGTATTCGAGCACTGCAAAACCATCATTCGTCCCCTCCGCGTGATTCGCCAGCCGCGCCAGGTCATTGCGCGTTTCAGGCGACTCTTTCAACACGGATAATATCATCCGGTTTAATGCCAATCGTCTTTCAGGGGGAATTGTCTCAAGAATGGTCTGCCGCGCCAGTTCATGACGAAAAGTGTACTCCTTGCCCTGATATTGAAGCATTCCTTTGGCAATACATTCGTTTGTGGCGGCGCCTTCCGAACCGCCGACCTGGGAGAGCAGCCACGGTTCGATCTTCGACCCGATCACTGCCGCGGCTTCCAATGCGCCTCGCGCCTCCGCTGACAGCCGCGCGGCGCGCGCCAGCACGGCATCCCGCACCGTTTCAGGGATTCCGCTTTCACCAGCCAGCACTTCGGTGACGAAAAATGGATTGCCATTTGTCAGTCGGTGCAGTTCAGTGGAATCAACCTTTATATTCTTCGTCAGCTCATCAACAGCATCTTTTGAAAGAGATGTAACAGGAACACGATGGAGAGCGTGTGACGAACTGAGATCGCCCAATAGAGTCCGCAGGGAATGGTCTGTGCCAATCTCATCATTGCGATAGGTCAATATCATCAACGAGATGGTCTGGCGGATACGCCGCCCTAAATACTTGAGCAAGTCAATCGTTGCTTCGTCTGCCCAATGGACATCCTCGATAACAAGGATGGTTGCCAGTCCTTGCAGTTCACTCAAACAGGCGGAGAAGAGTGCCGTCCGAGTGGCTTCGGATTCAAGGATCTGAAGCAGTTGTCCCCCAGTTTGAAGCGCAATGTCGTGTATGGGACCTAGCGGGCGCGGCGTGAAGAGTGAGTCACATGCGCCTTGTAAAATCCGCCATTTTGATCTGTGTTCATTGATGAAATGTTCCACGAGCGAAGTCTTTCCGATCCCTGCTTCGCCATATACCAGCGCTACGCACCCCTGTCCATCTTTGGCACTCACCTGGCTGAGGGCGGAATTTAATACCTGTAATTGAGTTGCGCGTTCCAGCAATTCCATGATTCTCTACCGTTAAGGATTTGTAGGTGACCGCTGTATAATTTTGACAGTATAAAGCAAATCCACCCGGATTCGAAAGTTTAATGATTAGAGTTTCAATGAGAATCATATGAACACTTCGCCCAACAAATGCGCAATCCTCACCATTGTTCACATCGAAGGGAGGAAATCCGTGCAGTGATGTCAACTCCATACTCTGCCTGCAAGTGAAAAATGATGAGCTTTTTTTGAGCAATGCCTGGTCTCTTATAAAAGATAATCCCCTCTATTTTAGAGGGGATTATCTTTTATTCAATACACGGCTAAGGCATCGGGTTCATCAATTGGAAATAATTTCCATCTGGGTCGGCAAGGGTGGCGATGAAACCGCTGCCCATCTCGTATGGTTCATGCACAACCGCCGCACCAAGAGCTTTGATGCGTTCGAATTCTTCCTTAACTTGCGAGGTCTCAAAATTGATCATCACGCGCCCAGGGTCTTTTGTTTTTCCACCCATCTCGGAATGGTTCAGAACTCCCAAAAACCCGCCTCCCAACTGCCATCCCCAAAACCCATTTTCGGGGTCGATCATGTCAGCGGGCTTTCCAAATACCTTTTCATAAAAAGCTGCCAACACAACGGGTTGCATCGTACCTATCATTACTGAATTCAAGTTCAACATTTTATACATCCTTTCTAAATTGGTGGACACATTATTTATAAAGCGTTGAATCCATTGTAGAACAAATATTCCAGTTTGGCAAGCCTATGGTTGAGCATTTCATCAAGCTGCTATTGCCGTGACAATTACATATCTTCTCGCTGCACTCCATCGAATCCCAAAATAAAATCTGCGCCGTAGACTGTGCTTGGGGTTTGGAATCCCGTTTTGTAATCCGAAGCAAGAATGCGTTTCATAATTTCCACGGAAGTGAGTGAGGTCAAGTGATACGCTTCCGACGTCCGCAGTTTTGCACGGACGTTTTTTGTTCCGTCGCTGACTTCGGCGATCATCAGGCTAAAGCCCGTTTCATTTTGTTTGCGCGAAGGGCCAGCTGCGAAGAAAATCCCGATCAACCATTTGATGATATCTCTTGCGGCGCGTGTATAGAGCACTGGGCCAATAAAGCGGGTGAGTTTCATTGCACTGGTCATTGCTTTTGGGAAGCTCATATATACGGTCACATTTGGGATGCCCGTGCTGTGATAGGCCGTGCTTACGTCGCCCCAGCCCATCGAAACCAATCGCGAAGGTCCGCGCCCGAAGTCCACAAGTTTGCTGTCCCAGACGTTCGGCACGCTGACGATCTTTCCAGCCCGGCGGATGCGTCCCTGCCTGTGACTGTTCTCAATTCCAGAACGAGCCGTGCCGCGGGACACTCCGCTGCCGATGCTTTTGATATACAACTCCAAATTTGAGGCGTTTGGGAGTTTCCCTGCCGTGTATGCGATCAAACAATCGGATGGCACCACGTCGAAGCCGCCGCCTGGCAGCAGCATTACGCCCGCGCGCTTTGCATCTTCATCCATCGCGGCCAATGCTTCAAAGCCTTCGATCTCGCCGCTGATATCCACGTAATGTTTTTTGTTGCGAATACAAGCCTCTGCCATTTGGCGGTAGGTCAATACGAACGGCCCCGCGCAATGCAAAACAGCATCCACTTCCTGCAGCGCAGAATCCAATGCGGCGGTGTTCTCCAATGAGAAGGCGCGATACTGCAAGTCATATTTTTCAGCTTGCGCGCGTAATTGATTTTCATCACGCCCCGCAAGAATTAATTTCAATCCTGATTTAACAGCCTGTTCAACGATCAACTGCCCGGTGTATCCGTACGAGCCATATACCAGAACTTTTTTCATATTCTCTCTATCCACGAAGGATGCGCATATTTTTCTTTGACTAATTCTTCAGCTCTTTGGATTTCGGATTCAGACATTTCTCCATGCTCAAACTGGATTCCCAATTCCGCCTCAAACCCTCGGACGAAAGCCTGGGCTGCTGTTTCCCAATCGATCCCTGTACCGATAACGGACTCGATTGTCGTTGCCCGCGCGAGTAATCTTTCTTTTGCGTTCTGCCGCGCAGATTCACTTTCAAAGATCAGTGCATCGCAAATGCGGGTCAGGTCACCTGATAATGGAAGAGAGCCATGTTGCAGCACACCTTCCTTCTTGCGTGCCTGTGCTGAGCCGATCAACTTCTTTCCATCTACTGTGATCTCATATGTGGACGGGACTTCAAAGCAGACGGGGTTCAGGTTTTGCTGGGTGTGTCCGTCTTCATGTTCCTTCATTTCGACTGGTACGCTCAACGATTGCACTGCATAGAGCAATGCCTGCGCCAGGCGGTTATACGATTCCAGCACGCCGCCCGACAGCACAGGCTCTTCAGCGGAACCTGTCACAGAGTAGGTTAATTCGTCAGTATGCAGAATCGCCCGTCCCCCAGTCACGCGGCGGACGACTTCCCAGCCGTGAGATTTGAGCCGCTCAACATCCACGTCTTTGAAAGATTGAGCATGTCCCAGGGAAAGGCAGGGTGGATTCCATGAATATAACCGCAGGGTGGATTGAGATTCTCCGCGATAAATATGTTCGAGAATAGCTTCGTCCACAGCCATGTTCCATGCGCCTGTGGATGGGGGAGTGTATAAAAGTCGCCAGGTTGTCATACGCTGATTATAAATGTGACAGTCACTTTCAAGGTGACTGTCACATAATTATGCAAGCTTCAAAAACTCTTCGGCTGCTTCTTCCAAAGTTTTCTCGTTTATGCTCTCCAGCGGATGTCGGAGAGACCAGTTCGGCAGGCCGTATATTTTATGAAGCAACCCTTTGAGCACAGGGGCAATGGGGGAGTAGTGCTCTAGAAAATGGCGTTGCTCGGTGACCTTTGCTTGAACTTCGCTGGGGTCCTTGCCTTCCTGAAACAAGTCCCAGATTTGGCGCAGGTTGTCGGAGATCAAATTGGCTGGAGCGGTGATCGCGCCTTGCGCGTTGTTTTTCAGCGCGTGATGAAAATAAGAATCTGTGCCGTTTAAGACGAACAATTCACTTCCAAAGCGCTGACCAATTGCGGCAGCGAAGGCTTCATCGTGAGACGAGTCTTTGATGCCTGCGAATTGATTTGGGAATTTTGTTCTGAGTCTTTCAAGTAAATCCAATGAAAAGCCGATGCCTGTCATGACGGGAATATGATAACCGAGCAAATGTTTTCCCTGCGGCACGGCTTTTTCAATTAATTCACTGAACCAGTTGAACAATCCGTCGTCTGTGGCTTTGCGGAAATAATAGGGAGGCAAGACGACAACGCCATCGTAATTGAGTTCAAACGCAAGTTTGGTCAGTTCGATGGTTTCGCTGAGGCTGGGTGTGCCTGTGCCTGCAAGGAGTTTGAATCCGCGCAGTTGGTTACGGACCACACGCACGGAGCGCATAAAGGTCTCGCGTTCTTTTGGCGAGAAGGATGGTCCCTCGCCAGTGGTGCCGAAAAGCAATGCTCCATGGCATCCGCGTGAGGTGAGAAAATGCAAAAGAGCGGGAGCAGTTTCAAAGTCGAAGGAAGAGGCGTCTGCTTTGAGAGGAGTCACTGCTGCGGCGTAGACTCCTGCCAGTGGATGAAGGTCGGGCATGGCTATTCGTTCTCTTCAATGAATTGCTTTGCTGCAGTTGCGGGCGGTTGAAGGGGCTGGCCTTCTTCCTTGGATAAGTAATGCTGGTGATCGAGAGTCCACAGATATAAGTCGCCTTCGGTTTTACCGGGAAATTCATTTAAGATGCCGCTTTTGCGAATGACTTCGATGATGGGCAGGTAGACCGTATCATACCAGTGCGCTACGGCTTCTTCTTCCGAAATATCGCGCTTGAGGTCAATGCCCATGAAGTAACGATGCACGGCAATATGTTCGAGCATGCGTTCAAAACCATCGGGGATATTTAATTTTATATTAGCCTCTGGGCGAATTCGATCCAGTCCGCTGCGTTCGAGAAAGTCAACTTTTGCGCCGAGGATTTCGAGGTCTTCGGGCTTGATGTTCGGTGTAATGTTGACGCGAGTGGCACATTCGCGCACTTCGGCTTCGATAAAGATCTGTCCCTGTCCGCGCGCGACAGAAACGCGGTGGTGGCCGTCCACAACAAAATAGACATCGCCCACTTTATATAAAACCACGGGCGGGAGATTGATGTCTTGATAAAAAGCGCGATCAACTTTTTGCCAGCGGCTGGCAAGCTGGTCTTCCTTCGGGAGGAAGGCGCGGTCAAATTCATGATAACGGTTCAGACTCCCTGCAATTTGTTCCACACGAACCGTCTTTACTCCCCGATAAATGGGGCCGCCAATGCGCAGCTTTTCCTTAATCTCGTCGTAGGAGAGCAGCGTGGTGGTGTGTTTGCCCGACACCACAGAGAATACCTGATTGATAAAGGATTTAAAGCGCGCCCTGCTAAAATCTGCGCGTGTGCGTTCGTGTAATTCGTCTGACATTCCTGCTCACTTTCGTTATTTAAACTTCCAATATTTTATACGGATAAACATTAATGATCTTTGTTGTACCAACGACTGTTTCCTGAGGTTCAAGGTTGTTCCTGTAAAAATGTGTATGGCCATGAAAATGATATCGCGGCTTGGCGATGCGGATCAGCCAATTCAACGCTTTCAATCCGTGGTGGGCGGGGTCAAAGATATCGTCGTGAATCCCATAGGGCGGAGAGTGGCTGATGAGAACATCCATTGCGCGGCCATATCTAATGCGATTAATCAGCAACTGCGGGAGCATTTGGATCACCCGCAGATATGACTCTATTTGGGTATATTGGTTGACTCCATCTGGGCGGTAGCGGATGCATCCGCCAAAGCCGCCGATCAAAAGATCGTTAACGGATTCAGTTTTCAGGTCCAGATTGATGCCGCCTTCGGCTCTTGAACGTTTATCCCTCAGGCTGAATTCAGGATCATGATTGCCTGGCACGTAGTACATCGGGGTGTTTAGCATGGTGACGATGTATTCCAGATACGTGTACGGCATGTCGCCGCATCCGAGAATCAGCCTTACATCTTGAAAGTGTCCGCTGGAAGCCAGTGAGTACATGCGGTCTATGACCTGGTCGCTTACCGCTAGAATTTTCACGCTGCCAATTGTGCCGTAGAAGTTGTTTCCGTGCAAGCCCGCCTCCCGACAAAATTGCGCCTGCAGGCATTTGCAATTCCCTCCAGTGCACACTATAATTCACCAATTCAACTGGTACACAGGAGCTACATCTGGAAACAAGGAATATTACATCCCCAATCGGTTCGGGTTCAGGAGATCGGACCCCCCGCCAGCAATTGCAGGCGGGGATTACGCTCGTTAATCGATATAACATCCAGGATGTAATCGGTGTCGGCGGAATGGGTTCGGTTTATCGCGCCAGAGACTTGCACTTTCCAAATGTTGTCAAGTTGGTGGCAGTAAAAGAGATGATCAATCAGGCTCCCGATCCGCTTGTGCGCCAGACGATCGTGCAAAATTTTGAGCGGGAGGCGAATCTGCTTGCCACGCTCAACCATCCCTCGATTCCGCGAATTTATGATTATTTTACCCAGAACGATCATTCCTACCTTGTGTTGGAATTCATTCACGGCAAAGACCTTGAGACCGTTATCGCGGATGCCAATGGATTTTTGCCTGAAGACCAGGTGATCAGTTGGGCGATCCAGCTTTGTGATGTGCTTGCCTATTTACATGGGCACAAACCTGATCCGATCATCTTCCGTGATATGAAACCTTCCAATGTCATGATCAATCATAATGGGGATGTGGTACTGGTTGATTTTGGAATCGCAAAAACATTTCAGTCCGGGCAAAAAGGTACGATGATCGGTACGGAGGGATATTCTCCTCCGGAGCAGTATCGCGGGGAAGCCACTCAAATTGCAGATATTTATTCATTAGGCGCTGCATTGCATCATGCGATTACGCGCCGTGATCCGCGCCTTGAGCCGCCATTTTCTTTTGCAGAACGCCCCATCCGCCGCATCAACACCAATGTCTCAGTTGAGTTTGAAGCGGTCATCAATACTGCCTTGCAATACAATCCCGCCGACCGCTTTCAAAGCGCTGCTTCCATGAAGGATGCTCTGATGAATGTGGCCCGCAAGACAGGCACGCTTGCCAAACTCACATCTGCGATTCCAGTCCCGACCGGTGGAGTCAAGCCGCTCTGGTCTTTCAAGTGTGAAGATGAAATTCGGGGGACTCCATTTCTACATCAGGGGATGTTATATGTGGGTTGTTATGACAATAATTTGTATGCCCTGAGCGCAGCGGACGGACAGTTTCAATGGAAATACGCGTCCGATGGAGGAATTGTTTCTCGTCCATTGGCTTTTGATAACAACCTGTTCCTGTGTTCGGAGGATCAACGCCTGCACTGTATCAACCTGCGCACAGGCAAGGTGATTTGGACGTATTTTACGGAAGGTAAAATATATTCATCCCCGCGAATTTCTGACGGTCATATATTTTTTGGTTCCGAAGATCAGGACCTGCATGCCGTGAACGCCACCACCGGACGAGCGATTTGGAAGTTTTCGACTGATGGTCCCATTTATTCCACACCGCTGCTTGCCAATGAAATGGTCTATTTCGGCACGGAATCAGGTTCTTTGTATGCGCTTGATTTTCGCGGCGAGTTGAAATGGCGTTTTCAAGCCAAGCGGTCAATCACCTCGTCCCCGATCAACAAAGGTCAGGCGATTTATGTTACTTCTGTGGATGGAACGTTTTATGCCTTGGACGCAAAGAACGGCTGGCCGATCTGGAAGTTTCGTTTAGGGAAAGGCTCTGTCTCGTCTCCAGCTCTTGCCGATGACTTTGCCTTTGTCGGCGCGGCGGATGGTTTTATTTATTGCGTGGATATACGGACAGCCAAGGAAGTGTGGCGTTTCCGTACGGAAAACCAGGTTAGCAGTTCACCGACGGTTTACAAAGATTCCGTCTATTGCGGCTCTGTGGATGGGAGCCTGTACTGTCTTGAATACCGCACAGGCCGCCTGCGTTGGAAATTTGAATCCCAAGCGGCGGTTACCGGTTCCCCGGTTGTTTTTGATGATATTGTTTATTTTGGTTCAACAGACCATCATGTCTATGCTCTGTTCGCCTAAAAGGAGTTCTCGTGGCTGATTTCTTTCGAAAATTGTTTGGTGCAAAAGAAATACCTACCCAACCAAAGCAACAGATAGTAGATATGGCTACTACCGCGCCGCTTACCGACCAGCAGATCAATTCCATCGTTGCCGGTCAGAATTTGAAATATGAAATAAAGCAGCTCATTTCCAGCGTTAGCCAATCTGTTGGGAAGCAGCGCGATCACAACGAAGATAGCGTACTAGCCCTTACTTCCACAGTTTCCGGGAGCACGGAGAGCATACCCTTTGGCCTGTACATCGTTGCGGACGGCATGGGCGGCCACCAATTTGGTGAAGTGGCAAGCAATGCTGCCATCCGCATCATGGGCGGAAACATTACCAAAAAGTTTCATTCCTATTTATATAACCTTCCCACTCAGACTCTTCAGGACTCTCTGCAAGAGGTGATGGAAAACTCAATTATGGAGGCCCATCAATACGTCCAGCGTGAAGCGCCGGGCAGTGGAACTACAGTCACGGCTGCGCTGGTCTTGGGGCAGCAGGTCACTATCGCTCATGTTGGAGATAGCCGTGCCTATGCGGTTTACCCGGACGGCAGGATGGAAGTGATCACTCGTGACCACTCTTTGGTTAAGAGGTTGGAGGAACTTGGTCATCTTAGCAAGGATGAGGCTGAGAATTTCCCGCATCGGAACGTACTGATCCGTGCCTTGGGGCAGGGTGATTCACTCGAAGCAGATATTTTTACCGTGCCATTTCCCCAGCCAGGATATTTAATGATCTGCAGCGACGGGCTTTGGGGTGTTTTGAACGAAAACGATATTTTCAAGATGATCACCGACGCGCCGACGCTGCACCGCGCCTGTCAGAATTTGGTTGAAGCAGCAAACGCAGCCGGCGGCCCGGATAATATTACGGTCATATTAGCGCAAATGATTGGATAAAATGTCCTCCAGCAAGCCTGATTATTATGCGATTTTAGGCGTCTTCCGTGATGCATCACCGGAGGAGATTAAGCGTGCGTATTTTGATTCTGCACAACGTCTTCACCCCGATAAAAATGTGGCTCCCGGGGAAACTGAATTATTTTTGGATATACAACAAGCCTATGAGGTACTTGCAAATCCGAAACGCCGCAGTTTATATGATGCCACTCTTCCCCCTGAAATTGAAGTAAACACAGTTGTTAAGCATGAGCTTCATTACAGCCGCCCCAATCTTGTTCGACTGGGTGAGCCTCAATTGCTCTATGCCCTGCTGGAAGTCAGTTCACGCGAAGAGAAGAATAGTCTCCCCACACCTCCGTTAAATATCTGCCTGGTATTGGATCGTTCCACTTCCATGCAAGGCGAGAAATTGGACGTTGTCAAAGCGACAGCCATCCAATTGTTGAGAAGTATGCGCCCCGAGGATGTGCTGAGCGTTGTCTCATTTAGCGACCGTGCAGAGGTGATCGTTCCCGCATCTGTCAGCCCGGATAAAAAGAAGCAGGAGTCGCGCATTCAAATGATGCAGGCGTCCGGCGCTACGGAGATTTTCAACGGACTCGATGCTGGAATGCGCGAGGTGCGCCGCACGCTTGATCCCTCCCGCGTCAACCACATTATTTTATTGACGGATGGAAAAACGTACGGTGATGAACAAGCCTGCTTGCAGCTTGCCGAAGAGGCATCTGCTCAGAACATCGGCATTACCGGCATGGGTATTGGAAACGAGTGGAATGATATTTTTCTGGATGCGCTTGCCAGTAGAACGGGCGGCTCATCTGCGTATATCTCAAAACCAAAAGATATTGAACACTTGCTTGTCGAGAAGTTCAAGGCATTGATCAACACTTTTGCTGACGACATTGTGCTTGAATTCAAGCCGCATGAACATGTGAAGATCAATTATGCATTTCGCCTCCAGCCCGAAGGTGGGGCGGTGGAGACGGAGTCATCCCCCATGCACCTAGGTCCGATTCTTCGTGAATCGCCTTTGCAGATATTGTTTGAATTTTTGGTCGATCCGGAAGCTTTAACTGATGATGTTGTGACGCTGCTCAGCGGCTCGTTGAAAATTTCCATTGCAGCCCGCCCGATACCGGTGCCGCCCATTCGCTTGAATCTCACCCGCGATGTTCGACCGAATCCATCGGCGGAGCCTCCACCGACTCGAATATTGAGCGCGCTCTCCCGCCTCACTTTGTACCGTATGCAGGAGCGTGCCCGAACGGCAGCAGACTCAGGGCAATATGATGTGGCGGCACGCCATCTCCATAACCTTGCCACGCATTTATTGTCCCAGGGCGAACATTCGCTGGCCAAGACAGCTTTATTTGAAGCGGACAACCTGGAAAGAATGCATTCATGGAGTGCGAGCGGTAATAAGGATATTAAGTACCAAACCCGTGCGCTGTTATTAAGTGGCGCAAAGGAGAAAGAACGATGATCGTTTGTTCAACTTGCAAACATGCCAATATGGCGGGTGCAATGTTTTGCGCGGAATGTGGCGCCCAACTGGTGGGCAAGGATTCTCTGATTACCCAGACCATTACCACTGGTAATTTTAAAAGAGTGGCTGTGGAAAATTCAGAGGATGCATACCAGCCTTTTGACGGTAGTGACGCGTGGGGAAGTATTCATTTATTGGATACAGGGCAGGTCCTTCCGCTTTCATCCCGCAACGAATTTACCATGGGACGTATCAGTGAAGGACAGCCCATTATGCCGGATATTGATCTCTCGCCATATCAGGCATATGCCGCCGGGGTATCCCGTTTGCATGCGATCATAAAAAGGGATGGAGACCGCTTGATCTTCATGGACCTTGGCTCTGCAAATGGAACCTATGTTAATGGGAAGAGACTTAATCCCAATGTGGAGCAGTTGATCCAGCATGGTGATATCGTGGCGCTGGGAAAAATGAAATTACAGATTCTGGTGAAAAACAAATAAGAAAAGAGAGTAACTCATGGCGTATTCGGTAATTCTACATATTTCCGGGGAAACCTCCATTGCCGGAGAAATAGAAGACCTGCCCAAGCCGACGGATACGATCATTACTGTGATCAATCCACGGCAAAAGGACGGCAAGGATTTGCATTATATTGATAACAACGTAACCAAGGTGATCTGGCCTTTGGCAAAGGTCAGTTTTATTGAAATCCTTGAGGGTACTGACGAAGAGAAGATCATCGGTTTTGTGAGGGAGTAATATGTCTGATTCTTTTGATCGCCGCCGTATTCTTGTTGTGGATGATGAAGAGCGCATGGTGCGCTTCATCCGCATGAACCTTGAACATGATGGCTTTCAGGTTAGCGAAGCGTTCAATGGCAAGCAGGCCATCCAGCGGATACGGGACGTTACCCCGGATCTCATCTTATTGGATGTGATGATGCCCGATATCGATGGTTTTGAAGTGTTGGAAACCATCCGCGAGTTCAGCAATGTGCCGGTTATCATGTTGACCGCCAAAGGAGAGGAAGATGATCGCGTCCGTGGACTTGAGAATGGCGCGGACGATTACATCACCAAACCTTTCAGCCCGCGTGAATTGGTCAGCCGCGCCAAAGCAGTTCTCCGCCGTACTGAAGGCGCCACAGGCTCCATGCATGGATTGCTCGAAGTGGACAAGCGTCTTAAGATAGATTTTGACCGCCGTGAGATCTGGCTGGAAGGCAAGCTCGTCAAACTTCGCCCCACGGAATATCGCCTGCTCTTCCATCTTGTGCAAAATGCTGGCTGGGTGGTTTCTCACGACCAATTGCTCCAAAAGGTGTGGGGCTACGAATATCGGGATGAACCCCATTACGTCCGTCTTTACATCAATTATCTGCGCCAGAAGCTGGAAAAAGATCCCGCCGATCCGCAGTACATTCTCACTGAACGAGGTGTTGGGTACCGGTTTGTGGATTTTAAACGCAACAAAGAATAGTCGGATTTTCTAACAAAACAAATACAAAACGCTTGCGTTTTTTTAACGCAGGCGTTTTAAATTAAGAGCGTACGTTTAAATCACTTATACCTAAAAGGAGGTACCTATGTCCAATTTAATTCGTTGGGAACCCGCCCGTGA
>JACZJB010000182.1 GCA_014860805.1 Anaerolineales bacterium | reverse complement strand
AGTGCACGCAGAACCAAAGACGGGTCGGTCAGGGCTTGGTCAATATCGGCGATGGTCAGGTCGAAGATTTGCGAGGGAGAATCCAGCCGCCCCGCTGCGACAAATCGCTTGGCGATCTCCAATGCACTGCGTCGGAACAGGTCCACCACGGTGATGATGTAATGCTTGGGAGTCTCACGGTAGCCGCCAAAGGTCAGCCAGGTTTGATAAAGACCTTCAAAGGTTTTGGCAGCCCGTTTGCTTTTCTTCAAGGCGATGGCATGCAGGACTTGGTAAGCGGCTTCACGCTTGGCGCGAGCTTCTTCAAAGAACGAAGCGGATGCTTCCCGTCCGTGAATGGCAAGCGACATGGACTTAAGTTGTTCAAAGACCTGCGCAGGGTTTTCATACGGGCGCGGTGTGGCGGGGTCGATCTCAGCGGGGCAGCGCATGCCAAACTCGGCGATGTATTTTTTCCAGCGTTGGATAAACTCCGGAGAAAGCGCACCCCGTTCGAGGTCCGCCAGGAAGCGCGAGGGGTTGTCGTAGCGGTTGAGTTCATCCGAGTCCGCCAGCGCATACATCAGTTCCCCCATCTCGGCCGTTTTATTGCCCGGCAGTGAAATGCCGAGGTTGATAAGATGGTCCTGCACATTGTCGGCTTTGAACAGGCTTTGAATGCGCCGCTGCGCGATCTGCCCGGCAATAATCATCGGGATGCCGTAATCGCCGTAGAAAAAAGCCAGCAGATTTGAAAGCGCGACCGCCTGCTCTCGCAGTGACATCCCCGCACCCGAGAAAGTATTGAGGCGCTGCAATTCGGCGGGCAGGGCAGCTTGATAGTTGTTGAGCACGCGCTGCGGTTGCAGATACGCATCCAACACCGATTTCGCCATGGGCAGCATTTTGAAGATCATCTGTCCGCGCATGGCTTTGAGTTTTGCAGGCAGGTCGCCGCGCATGTATTCGCACATGTCAATGCCGTCCAAAATTTCAATCACACGCGGGTCACCGAAACTGCCCGGCGCCAGTGCGGCGTTCTTCATGCCCATCATCATCGCATGCGAGATGTTCATGTAATAGCCGCCGCTCGCTGTGAATGTGACACCGTCCAGACCGATGGCACCTTCGGCAACCGGTCCGCCGACCTTGTTGAGCACATAACCAAGGAAATCAGTGCCGAGCACCGAGAGCGGCTCCTGCAAGCCTTGCTCGATCAAAGTGGAGTTGGCATACAGGCGTTTGGGTTCACCGGGCGCGGTGAGCATTTCGGGCGGCAGCGGCAAATAGGTGGTGATGGGGCGCGCTTGCAGCAAATATAGTTTTTCATTTGCAACCGCCCATTCGATATCGACAGGTTTTTGATAATGCGCCTCCACTCGTCCAAGCAGGTCAGTAATGGCAAGCGCCTCTTCATTTGTAATTGCTTTTTCTGGATGACTCTCACGAGTGGATTTTTCTGTGCCCCCAGCCTGATTCAACGTGATGACCGTTTGCTTACTCCCGACCCGCGCCTCAAGAATCTGACGGGTAGGCTTGTCCACCACGAAGAGGTCTGGTTCCACATCCCCAGCCACAACTGACTCACCCAACCCGTGGTTGGCGTTGATGACGACTTCATCGAAGCAGTTGTTGAGCGGGTTAAGCGAGAACGCCACGCCCGCGCTATCTGCATGCACCTGCTGTTGAACGATCACTGCAATGCGCGGCTCTGTTTTCAAAAGGCCATGTTCTTTTTTGTAGAGGAAGATGCGCTCATCAAAACTGGACACGAACGAATGCAAGATCGCCGCTTCAATGTCATCCACTGTGACGCCCAGTGTGGTTTCGTATCCGCCTGCAAATGAGGCGCCTTCCAAATCTTCTTCAGGGGACGATGAACGCACGGCGTAGAGGCGTCCGTGATTGGCTTGATGAAATGGAACAAGGACTTGCTCAAGTTCCTGCTTTTGTTCAGCCGTAAAGGTCAGAGTGCGGGCGAGGGTTTGAAGAGCCCGGGCGACAACACTCAGTTCCTTGGCAGAATCAGGCTTTAGGTCCGACCAGTGAGGCGAGCGTTTGAGGGCATCCAGCCAGGGGGTGAAGAAATCAACGGTGAGGACAAATCCGGGCGGGACGGGCATCCCTGCGCGAGTCATTTCAATTAAGGATAGGGCTTTTCCGCCTACTTGATCGAGCAGGGGCAGTGTAGCTGTATTGAACGGAAATATAGTGCTCATTAGCGCTCCAAAATTATAAATTTGTAATATAATGATACAGAAATTACAGAATTGCATTATAGGCATAATTTTGTAATTGTCAATACTAATTATTACAGAAATTACAATTATGTGAGTGCGGGTCACCCACTCAAGGAGTTTTTATGGACGGGTTTGCGCGCCGAAAAGAACAAAGCAAGGAAGAGATCCGCAAGGCAGCTTGGGAGTTGTTCAGCCAGTTTGGCGTGGACAAGGTCAGCATGTCGGATATAGCCCGCAAGGCGGGTGTATCACCAGCGACCATCTATAATAATTTTGACAGCAAGGAAGCGCTGGCGCGAGAGTTCGTCAGCGGTATGGTGGAAGGGTTGGTGAGCCGTGCGCATGAGATCGTCACCCCGCAGGGTTCGTATCAGGAAAAGATCAATGCGTTCTTTCAGTTCATCTCGGCGATGATGGCGGGCGGAAAGCCCGCCTCGGAAGGTGTGGCGGTCTTTACCAGCAGCATTGATCTGCAAAACGACCCGGAGATCCGTGAGATCCGCACCAAGGCGCAAGAGAAGATGCTCACACTGCTGCTGGGGTTGATTGAAGAAGGCAGACGCGAGGGACAGGTGAGCATGGAGATTTCAGAAGAAGCCCTGCGCATCTATTTCGTGCTGTTCATGGATGCTTTCACTCACGCCGAGTTCCAGCAGCAATATCCGCGCAACCCGAATTTGGTGAATGAGTTGGGCGCGTTGATGTTGTATGGATTGAAGGGGAAAAAGTAGGAAAGATAAACGGCATCAACACATTCAGCCCGAAGGTCAGAGTTTGATGCGGGCAGCAACATCGTGCTGTGCATGAGCCAACTCAATTTATCGGCGAGAGCCTATCTCCGCATCCTCAAGCTATCCCGCACCATCGCAGATTTAGCAGGGAGCGAGGAGATTCAATCCCCGCATCTGGCAGAGGCGCTGCAGTATCGTCCGAAGATTATGATAAGTTGATCTAAGCAACAAGTTAATCAAAAGTGACGGATCCAGCTCGCTATTCAACTGCCTTGCTTCGATTGTGTGTGCGATGGAACTCATTTTTATAAAATGCTGCCTTTGCAGATCCAACTGTGAGCAACGTAAGAATGGTCATTAATATGGCGGAGGTCAGGCACCAGGCACAGGTGGCTCCAATAACAAAAGGCTCAAGGAAAGTTAAGTAGACCGAGAACAGCATGCCCGAAAGAGGTAGGAGAAATATTGCCAGGGAAGCAAAGCTGGCAATTCGCTTATTTCCGTAACGAGTGATCAACCAGGAAATAAATATTGCCACATATCCAAACAAGCCCAATATTCCTATGGGGAGGATACCAAACAGACGAGCATATTCGCTTTGTTGAACAGTGTTACAGTCGCCGACAGGTCCGCAAACGGCGCTGGTATGGGTGGTTTCAACGTAGGCAAGATACCCGGCAACGCCAAAACCTATCATGCTAAGCAAAGGGATAATCCACGCAGATCGTGATTTTGAAGAGGCTGTTTGCTTATTACTGAAAAATAGGATAACCCATATAAGCGATATGAGCATCCCAATAAGCACGATTACAGATAATACATTTCCAGCGGGGTCTTGTGCAAACCGATCCGTCCAGTGTGTATTGTGGCTTTCGACAAATTGGGTGTTTGGCGTTTCCATCAGGGGAGAGGATGCCGGAGACTCTGTTTCAGGCACGAGCGCAGCTTGAGGCGCTTCATCCACATTTTGAGGTTGAGTCTGCGTAGTGGATGATCCTTCACCTGTTGATCGATTCGGCACTTCTGCCAATCCGGCAATGTTCGGAAAGTCTACGCCGCCTTGTGCAAGATAAGACTCTACCAGTGAAGGAAATTGTTCGGGGATGTCACCCGATCCAATCAAATACATATCATCAACGACCAGAAAAGGAACGCCAGCCTGTTCAAGATTGAAGGTTTGCAAGGCAGACAGAAACAAAGCCCGCCCTTCCTGCGTGGTGACATCGATTCCAATGACCTGCAATTGTGTGCCGTATTCCTCCATCATGGGCAGAATGGTTTGCTCGATCACAAATTCGCAGTGCCCGCAAGTGGGAGAATAAAAGAGCACGGCATGGACAATCGGTTGATCGGTTTGTGCATGGACAATTGCGTGTGGAAAGATAAGAAAGATGATGAGTAAAGCAGTAACGATAGTGTTTCGTTTCATTTTTTACTCCGTGTTTCATACCAGCCGGCGCGCACATCTTCTATACGAAGGTCGAAGTCTGGCACATAGGGTTTGATATCGAGAAGTGGAGTGCCGTCGAGCACATCCACACCTTCGATGGAAAGCATATTTTCTTTGCGCGATAAAAGCCGAACTGTTGACAGACCTATTGGGTTGGGGCGATAGGGGAAACGGGTGGCAAATATGCCGTGTTCGTTGTCGTCCAGAAAAGGTTTGACATGAAGAGAATAGCCGGAAGCTTGATGAAAGATGTACAACAGATGAATATGGGATAAATTCTCAATGTCTTTCAATCCATCAGTAAATTCAGGATAAACCTCCACCCGTCCAACGGCTTGTGAACGCGTAACTTGAATCGGAGTTTGTCCCTTGTCTGTGAACGGTGAGTGGATGACCCCAATTGGATTTAAGATAAACTCCATTCTTTTTATGCTCTCCTTTTTTATAAGCCGCCAGTCTTTTGTGTAAAAATCATATACAAAAAATTCCTGCCAACACGAAGATCGGTTCCAGAATGATTCCAACTTTCTTATAACTTTTCTTTTTTCACGGTCACCGCGGTATATGGAAAATGTGCCGGCTTTGCAAGCCAAAAAAGTTTTCCATATCGCTCCACGACCTGCGCTTTGCCGCTGGCCTTCAATAATTCCAATGTTTCTACCACCTGCCCCGCTGACCAATGTGTCAGCGTCCGTTCAAGTTCATCCTGTTGCATGGGGTGACGGGTGATAATGCCAATGACCGCATCGACAATACTCCCGTTCTCGCTCCTTTCAAAACTTCCCTCTGCCGGATGAACCACCTCAGCGATCTTCCCCAAAATTGCCAAAGCTCTCATCAAGCCTTCGTGGTCTGGTGGTTGCACCCACGGTTCCGCAGGTTGACGTGAACCGCATCTGGTTGAACGTGCTGTAAAACTTTGGCGATCTCTTCGAGCGCAGCAGGCGTGTCATTCAGTTCGCGCACCAGCATCACTTCCACCCAAATCTTCCCCATATATTCTTTGCGAAAAGCGATCAAGCCATCCACAAGCCGCTCAAATGTCACCTGCGAATGTGGGCGGTTGATCTTTCGATACAGTTCACCCGTACCTGCATCCAGAGTTGGCAGAATCGCATCTGCAGCAGAAAGCTCTTCACGTACCCCAGACAGGTATAACAACGCTCCGTTCGTGATGACAGCTACAGGCAGGGATGTCATATTTTTTACGGATCGGATCAATTCACCGATGCGGCTGTGCAACGTCGGTTCACCAGAGCCAACAAATGTGATCCAATCAATATCGCGGCTCTGGCTGGACCTCAAAACTGAATCCACCTCCCGAAGAATTTCCTCCGCTGGAACATATTCCCGCCGTTCAGTAGTCAACGGCATGGTACGCCCCAACTGGCAGTAGACGCAGTTCCAGTTGCAGGTCTTGAGCGGGATCGTGTCAATTCCCAACGATTGGCCCAAACGGCGAGAGGGAACGGGACCAAAGACGTATTTCACTTTTTTCCTGTTTGGATACCCTTAGGAGGGGTTCTCATGGAACCCTTCGCGCAAATCGTTCAATTTCTATTCCATATTTGGCTTCCACACTTCCCAAACTTTTCCTACCAGATCTGGACCAGGCTTGAGTATGATCTTGCCAGGCTCCCAACCGGCCGGGGTGGCTTCTTTGCCACCCGAAGCACGCACATGCTGGAAAGCTTGAATCTGGCGGATGGTCTCGCCCAGTTTACGACCCACAGGCGGAGTCATCACTTCCATTGCCTGAATCACACCGTCGGGGTCAATGATGAAGCGTCCGCGCAATTCAATGCCCTGAGTCTCATCCCAAACTCCATAGGCGCGTCCCACATTCCCTGCCTGATCAGAAGCCATGTGGAAAGGAACACCACCATCGACCATCTTGACCAGTTCATAGTCATTCCACATCTTATGGACAAAGTGGCTGTCTACGCTGACTGAAATCACTTCGACACCCAGCTCCTGTAACACCGAATATTTATCGGCGACCGCCGATACTTCGGTTGCTCAGACAAAGGTGAAGTCACCTGGGTAGAAACACACCAGCACCCACTTGCCAGCGAAATCAGATAGTTTTACGGGTCCAAAACTCCCCTTGTAATACGCAGGAGCGGTGAAGTCTGGGGCTTTTTGTCCAACACGAGCGGTCATAAGAGTCTCCTTTTGTGCAGGGAAATTAGAGGGATGGGTCTCATTTGTCGAAGAGGGCTTTTCGCTTGTTACTGCGCCTGTCACACGGGCGCATCCTACATTTTCTGCCATAGTATTTCCTTTCTAGTTAATGCAGTTTTTCGATGTGGTCAACAAGCTGTCCATTTGCATAAGCCAGAACAGCTTCATCAATATCAGCAATGTCAGTGACCACTGGGCGGATATTACGAGATTTCATGTTCTCATAAGCGCCCATTCCCATGCCGCGGCATAGCACTGCCTCACAATCGGTAATCGTTTCTGCCATGCGTCCATGCTTATGATCTGCGGCAGCGCCATACCCATGTTGTCCGCCTTCTTCATGATGATGTTCCTCGTGAAGTTCTCCTTGGAATTGGGCATGCCCCATTTTTTCACGCATTTCACGGTTGGTGATCTTTCCATCCGCTATGGTCACGACCATATAGTGCGATGCGCGCCCAAAATGCTGGCTGATTGTCTTCCCATTATCTGTGATTGCTGCAATTTTCATTTCTTACTCCTGGCTTTCTTGTTTTGGTGTTTACGGTGAATAACATAAAAAACGAGCACGGCACCCATTAGCAGCAATGGTGTGATCATTTCCATGACTGCTATCCAGTTGGGATTTATATTGTTCATGAGATATATCCTTTCAAAGCATTGCGCTAACGAGCGAAGTGTTGTTCTTTGGGCTGATCCCGTTCATCCAATGGACATAACACCAGCAATACACGCGAGGGCGTGGGATCGGCATTTTCCCATTGATGCGGCAGGTAAGCTTCAAAAATCAAACTGTCACCTGCTTCCAAAAGATAAGTTTTGCTTTCAACGGTATAGGCAATGCGCCCTTCCAGGCAATAAACAAACTCGCGCCCTGTATGAACAATGGGGCTTTTCCCGCTATCGGCGCCCGGTCCGAGTGTAACAATGATCGGTTCAGCGCAAAAGCGCGGCATTCCGGCAGCAAGATCTTCCATGACACTGTGCTTGAAGGTAAGGCACGATCGGCTCCCATGTTTTTGATGAACCAATTTTTTGTCAGCATGATCTATTTGAAAAAATTCGGTAATGGGAACTTGCAGGCTTTTCGAAAGTAGTTGAAGGGTGCTCACGCTGGGGGAGGTACGTTCGTTCTCGATCAAGCTCAGAGTGTTGATATTCAGCCCGCTCATCCCTGAAAGGGAACGCATGGTTAACCCCTGTGAAATTCGAAGTTCTCGCAGGCGCTGCCCAACACAAACATTCTTCTCCTCATTTTCGACAACCCGAGGGCTTTGCCGTATAGGAATGGCAAGCTGTTTACGAGTTTTGGGAAATCCTTTGAGGGAAGGTTTGTTTTTCATGAGCCGGCGTCTGTACCAATATTATAGTAATAAAACATCAAAAATGCAAGTTGATTACTATTTTACTGTTACACTGTCAGGAAGTTACCCTTTATTTATCTCCCCCACGAGCTATAAAAGCACTCAATTCCGCAATTAAGAAACCAGACAGGAACACAAATACCTTATTCCTGTCTGGTTCGACTTTAGTGTTTAGTGATTCCCGCCATTCCCCTTTCCATTTCCACCAGACCACAGCGGTTGCCCTGTCGCATTGCGGAAGGTATACGTCATTCCCGTCGCATCCATCGTCACTGAGATCGCGCTGTTCGAGCCTTGATCGTCAGGGAACATCACCACTGTCACGCCTTCGCCGATCTGCGGCGCAAACCCAACGGACTGGCTATAGCGCGGGTTGCCGGTGTCTACATACAAGACTTGCCCGTCGTCAGTGGTGATGCTGATGCCCATCCCATCATAGGAATTGATCACACCGTGGACTGTGCTCGCGCCCGCAATATTCGCTTGCGGAACGCCGCCTCCCACCTGACCTTGAGCGGATTGCCCACCCTGACCATTTTCCCCGCCGTAACCTTGACCGTTACCGCCCTGTTCACCTGTGAAAGCAGCAAGATGATTGTAGGAACCATTCATCAGGTTGGTGTACACCAGTTGAATATCGGCGTTCTCCGTTTGTGCAAGGCGAGTTTGCAGGTCGGCAATATCGGTCTGCTCGATCAATACGCCGACATTCAGAGCCTCGGTCAGCGAGACGGAACCCTGAGCAACAAGCTGGTCGTACAAAGCTTGCAGCGACGGATCAGTAAATTTGCCAAGATCAAGCGCGGGGTCGGTCAGACCGTAGCGATCCAGCAGAAGTTTGATCTGATCCATGTGCTGCTGTTCGCTGGACGCGATGTTCGAGAAGGTGGGTTGTCCCCAAATCGTGAAGAGCGCATTGTAAACATCGCGCGCGAGTTTTTCTTCTTCACGCATGTAGAGCAGGGCGGCGGCTTCTTCAGCGTTTAGATCTGAGGCGGGAATGGTAGTGATGTCAGCGCCGTCACCCGTTCCATTTCCGTTCCCATTGCCATTGCCTGTTGCCACAGAGGGGTCTGCGGCTGGCAAGGACACGGCTCCATTGGATGCAAACGCTGTGTAGGCACTGGCGCCGATGGCGATCACAATGACCGCTGAGAGGATACCAATCAGAATATTTTTGAAATTGTTGAACATGAGGTTCTCCTTGTTTTCAGAAGTTGTTTTTATGTTTATTTCGCTGCCTCTTGCAACGATGACTGCATGATAGTTTGGCAATGTAAAGAGCCCGTAAAGGGAATTTCAAGATTTGGCAATGACTTGGGGGAATGACATCTTTACAAACCCTTCATGTTTTCTTTTCCATCCCATTAACTTGAATTGATAAAAATCGGAGATTGATATTGGTAGAAAACAGGAGAACGAACATGGACGAATTAAATCCCCAGCCCGAACCTTCCATCTTTCAACGGATGCGCAAAAAACTTGTCCCAGAAGGAATCCCCGAAGATGACCGCGGACGAATCCGCATGGTGGTAGATAGCTTCATCCTTCACATCCACCCATCCAAAGTGGAAGCTTCCACTCTCAAGTGGACATACACCTGGGGCTTGGGTGGTCTCTCTGCCCTGCTCATGACCATCCTCGGTCTCACGGGCATTATATTGCTCAACAACTACACACCCGCCGCGCCGCAGGCGTATTTCGATATTCTCGAGGTCAACTCCAATGTCTGGTTCGGCGAACTGATCCGTAACCTGCATCATTGGAGCGCCAATCTGCTCATCGTCGTAGCAATGCTTCATCTTATCCGCGTGTTTGTCACGGGCGCTTATCGTCCGCCGCGCGAGTTGAACTGGCTGATCGGCGTTGTCATGCTATTACTGGTGCTCGGCGCAAACTTCACGGGGTATCTGCTCCCGTGGGATCAACTCGCATTTTGGGCGATCACCGTCGGCACAAGCATCATCAGCTATATTCCGCTCATCGGCAATTGGCTCAGCCAACTCATCCTCGGCGGACCCGAAGTGGGTGCAAACACCCTGCTCAATTTCTATTCGATGCACATCTCGTTCATTCCGCTCGCCATCTTTGGATTGATGATGTATCACTTTTGGCGTGTCCGCAAAGACGGCGGTCTGACGCGTCCCAAATCTGCGAATCAAATTGAAGATGGGAAAGTCGAACGCGTGACCACCATCCCGAATCTTGTCCACAAAGAATTGATCTTCGCCCTCGCATGGACCTCTGCGCTTCTCCTCTTCTCCATGCTTGTTCCAGCTCCATTGGAAGGAATCGCCAACCCAGCCTTATCCCCCAACCCTGCCAAAGCGCCGTGGTACTTCATGGGCTTGCAGGAACTTTTGCTGCACTTCCACCCGCTCGTCGGCGCAATTGTCATTCCAGGTATCGTTGTTGTTGGAATCTTCCTCCTCCCGTTCTTTGACCTGAATCTCACAAGCGTAGGCATCTACTTCCGCTCTCAACGCGGACGCGCCCTCACCCTGCTTGCCGCTGGGCTGGCATTGATCGCCACTCCCATTTGGGTCTTGCTCGATGAATACATCCTCAACTGGGCGGAATGGCTCCCAACCTGGAATACCCTGCTTTCAAACGGGCTTATCCCGCTTGTGGTTATCCTCCTCCCGCTCATTCTGCTCGACGAGTGGATGACGAAAAAATATAAAGCCGATATTGAAGAGCGCGTGCTGTTCATTGCCACATTCATCTTCACCGCCTTCATCGTTCTCACCCTCATCGGCATCTTCTTCCGCGGACCTGGCATGAGTCTGTACCTCCCGTGGAATATGCCAATCTCTCATTAGATGTCATTCTGAACGTAGCGAAGAATCTCCACACCAGCTTGGAGACTCTTCGTTCGCAAAAAACACTCCTGCAGAGTGACATAACAGGAATTTTTCCATGACTGAAATAACCACTTCTACTCAAAATCTATCCCGCCGCGACTTCCTCAAAATTGCCTGGGCATTCCTCGGCGGAGTCGCGGCGCTCGAAACCGCGGGCGTCTTCCTCGCCTATCTTCAACCGCGTTTAGCCGAAGGTGAATTCGGCTCCATCATCACCGCAGGCTTGGTGGATGACTTCCCACCCAACTCTGTCACCCACGTTCCCAACGGGCGTTTCTATGTCGTCCGCATCGGAGATGGCGGTTTTCTGGCGGTCTATCACCGCTGCACACATCTTGGCTGCACCGTCCCGTGGGACTCTACTGCACAGAAATTTATCTGCCCCTGTCACAACTCGCAGTTTGACCAGAATGGCATCGTCGAAAACCCGCCCGCTCCGCGTCCACTCGATCTCTTTGCGCTTACCATTGAAAACGGTGAGATTAAAGTGGATACGGGGAACATCACTCAACGCCAAACCTACGAAACTGCACAGGTCGTTTACCCATAACAGGAACCACCATGAACACAAAACATTCTTTCTTGATCGAATCATTCATAGGCTTGGGATCGTTGCTTCTAATTATTTCGGCACTCGGCTTGTACATTCTCAATGAACCTGTCCGCATTGTGCAGGCGCAGGATGAAGTTCTTGCGCTTCAATTGGATGAAGCCATGACCCTCTACGCCGAAAACTGCGCTGTCTGCCACGGTTTGAGCGGCGAAGGTATGGGCGCCACACCTCCATTAAACAATCCCGCCTTGCTGACCATGCCTTACGAAGACCTATACAAAACCATCGCACGCGGACGTTACCAAACTGCCATGCCCGCCTGGTCTATCGAAGACGGCGGAGCGCTCAGCGATTATCAGATCGACGAACTCGTCACATTGATTCTGCATGGCGATTGGGGCGCAACAGGAGATCGAGTTGTCAACCTTGGGCTTGCGCCGCTGATTCCGTTCACTACCGAAGCAGACCCCGCTTTGCTTGCCGAGATCGGTAATTTACCCGATGGTGCAACACTGCAAACCGCCGTAACTCTCTTCGCTGCCAACTGCGTCTCCTGCCACGGAGCAGATGGACTTGGGACAGGCATTGCTCCCGCATTGAATGATCCTGTCGTCCGTGAAAAAACTGCTGAGGAAATTACCCGCATCATCACTTTCGGCAACACAGGGACGCTCATGGCAGGTTGGAGCAACATCCTCACCCCCGAGGAGATCACTGCGCTGGTAAGCCTTGTACAACGTTGGGACGAAGTTCCGCTTGGAACCATCCCCGCGCCTGATGTGCCTATTGCTGTTACTGAAGAGAGTCTCGCGTTGGGAAGTCAACTCTATGCGGCGAATTGTTCACGCTGTCATGGACCTGAGGGACAGGGCACGCCACGAGCGCCATCGCTCAATGTCCGATCGTTTTTGACAAACACGAACGATCAGGCGATACAGCAGATCATCACATCGGGTGTGCCGGGAACTGCCATGCCCACCTGGGGCGACCGTATGACCGAAGCCGAAATCCAAGCCATTGTGGGTTTCATCCGCCAATGGGAGCCAACCGCCCCTGAGGTCGCTACAATTACCCGTCCAGGCGGGGGCGGCCCACCGTGGAGAAATAATAATTCCACAATGCCCAACGTATTGCCAAACACAAACTCATCGACCACCATGTCCGGAAACAGTGCAGGCGGACAGACTCTCATGCAATCCCTCCTTGATTGGCGGCTGCTCCTTTTACTGGGTGTTCTTTTGTCCATTGCCTTCACGTTAATTTACTCAGGATGGGACGCATTGCGGCATGTACCAAAGAAGGCGGGGTAAAACTGTCCGTATAGTATATGCTTATTAAACAGAAACAGCCCCACTTCCAGAAAGAGGCGGGGCTGTTTTTCAATCCTATTAATTGCGGCAGTTATCCGCCTATGTGTTTTACAGAGGGGTTGCTCGAAAAATGTCGCTGTACGGGTTCACGCGAGGCATTGGGTGTTTGAAGTACCAAAATAAATTTAGCTTCTGCATCAAATGGATTCCGCCACAGATGGGGAAGTGTGGCTTCAAAGATCAGGATATCTCCCTGTTCTATCAAGTAAGTTTCGCCATCGATCACATACTCAATTTTTCCCTGAAGACAATACACATACTCATGCCCTGAATGAACGACCTGTCTTTCGCCGCCGCTTCCGGCTTTGGGCTCGAGGGTGATGGTAAAAGGTTCCAATTCCTGCGAGGGCAGGGTTTTTCCCATGCCTTCGATCACGACCCCATTGTTTTCGATCTTGGGCCGGGAACCGGACTTGAGGTGAAGGACTGAGGTGGGAGACTCATCTTCAAAAAAATAGCTCATGCGGATGTTCAATGCTGTTGCCAGGCTTTGCAGTGTGGCTACGCTAGGTGAGGTTTCATCGCGCTCGATCAGGCTGATCGAATTTGGGGAAAGATCTGCCATACGCGCCAAGTCGCGCTGTGAAATATTGCGCTCGCTTCTGAGTTGCCTCAGTTTGTCACCTAGAGAAAATTTTTTTTCCATATAGATACCTGCTTGCATGTAGTTTATTGGTTTTTACAGGTTCAATTACCTCACTAATCATACCAGATTGTAATAAAACACACAATTTTTTGTGATAAAAAGACCCTGCCTCGCGTATGAAGGCATGTTTACGTCAAAAAATTGGTAAAAATCCGCGCCTCACCCATTAATTTGTGAATATAAATGCGTTATTGTCAATAATATTGTTTAATAATAATTTAATTGTGACATTTATTACTAATATAATTGACAAATTAATTGAATAA
>JACZJB010000017.1 GCA_014860805.1 Anaerolineales bacterium | reverse complement strand
AATTTGTTCACGGTCTCCAGGTTTTCGAACGCAGAAGAGCCATTTTACGAATCGCGCCTCTCCGCCATGACCCGCCCGCTCTCGCGCCCGCCTTCCGATATCTGGAAAAAAATAGACTAAACTTTCCCCGCCCTTCCCAGGGCGGGTTTTCATTTCGGCTATAATGCAAAACATGGCAGATAAACTCCTCACCCGATACGAAGAACTTAAGGCGCAAGTCAACTTTCACAATTATCGTTATCATGTGTTGGATGTGCCCGTCATCAGCGATCTGGAATATGACCGCCTGCTCAATGAATTAAAAAAGATCGAAGCGGATCATCCGGATTGGATCACATCAGACAGCCCCACGCAGCGCGCCGGTGCCCGGCCTGCTGACCGTTTCGACAAAGTCCGCCACCCTGCTCCCATTTTGAGCCTGGCGAATGCCTTTGGTGCAGACGATGCCCGCGCCTGGTTTGAACGCGTCAAAAAACTGGATGACAGAGTCGAAAAAGCAAAATTTGTTGTCGAGCCGAAAATTGACGGGTTATCCGTTGTCTTGCACTACCGTGACGGAATGTTCGTGCAAGGCGCCACCCGCGGAGATGGTGAAGTCGGCGAAGATATCACCTCCAATTTGCGGACAATACGGGCAATCCCGTTGAAAATTCCAGTTGAAGCCAAAGGCCCAAAGCCGCCTTCCACCTTCGTCGTTCGCGGTGAAGCCTTCATCCCCATAAAAGAATTCGATGAATTAAATAAGAAGCTCGAAGAAGCTGGCGAGAAGACTTACCTCAATCCACGGAATACCGCGGCAGGGTCGTTACGTCAGCTTGACCCGCAATTGACCGCCTCCCGCCCATTGACATTGCTTGTCTATCAGATCGTCCACTCAGAAGGCGGAAAAGTCCCCGCTTCCCAATGGGAGATTCTGGAATATCTCAAAGGCTTGGGCTTCCCCGTGGCAGACGTTGCAAAGCGCTTCAATAACCTTGAATCCGCAATTGCCTACACAGAGACATGGAATGAAGGAAGGGATGCATTAACCTACGAAGCGGATGGCATGGTCATTAAAATAGATGACCTGAACCTCGCCGCAGACCTGGGTTTCGTCGGTAAAGACCCGCGCGGAGCGATCGCCTTCAAATTCCCCGCCCGCGAAGTAACAACGACGTTACTCGGTATTGAAGTGGAAGTTGGGCGTACAGGCGTGCTGACTCCCAAAGCTGTGTTGGAAGCGGTGGAGATCAATGGTGTGATCGTCAAAAACGCCACTCTGCATAATTTTGATTTCATCGCGGAAAAAGATATTCGTGTGGGAGACCGTGTGCTGGTCAAACGCGCAGGAGAAGTGATTCCTTATGTCATTGGTCCCGTGGTGGATGCGCGCTCTGGCAAAGAGAAAACCTACAAGCCGCCCGCGAAATGTCCTGCCTGCGGACAGGCCGTGGAACACTTTGAAGGTGAAGTAGCCTGGTACTGTGTCAATGCTGCCTGCCCCGCGCAGTTGCTGCGAAATGTGGAACACTTCGTCTCACGCGGCGCAATGGACATCGTCGGGCTTGGTTACAAAATTGTGGAACAACTCATCGAAGCAGGTTTGGTCAGAGATGTGGCGGATTTGTTCACGCTCACAAAAGATCAATTGCTCGAACTGGAAGGGTTTGCAGATAAAAAAGCGGAGAATCTGCTCAAGTCGTTGGAGCAGGCAAGAGCGCAGAGTTTGAACCGTCTGATCGCCGCGTTGGGGATTCATGGAGTCGGTGAAGTCATGGCCGGCGATTTATCCCGCACGTTTGGCGACCTATCTGCTTTATCAAAAGCGGGAGCAGAAGAACTTCAGCTCATCGAGGGCTTGGGACCAAACATCGCCGAATCCATTGTGGATTGGTTCTCGCAACCAGCCAACCAAAAAGTACTCAAGAAGTTAAAGGCAGCGGGTGTGTGGCCTGTTGCCAAAAAAGATGAAAAGAAAAAAGAGGGCGCCTTCACTGGCTTGACCTTTGTAGTAACGGGGACGCTGCCTACTTTATCGCGTGATGGCGTGAAAGAATTTATTGAATCAAATGGCGGCAAAGTGACGGACAGCGTGAGCAAGAAAACCAGTTACCTGGTATTGGGCGAAACCCCCGGCTCAAAGTTGGACAAGGCTCAATCACTGGGTGTAAAAGTAATTAATGAAGCTGAATTGAAAAAACTTGCCAGCGGGTGATTCCGCAGTAGACAGAAACCAACCCCTCGACTAAACTTACACTATTCTGTTTCGGAGGCTTTACCATGGATTTCCATAACACCAATGATGCCGTCACCCGCCGCATCAAGGCAATGACTGACCGCATTGAGTATCTTAAGAGCAATGACTTGTATTTTTACAACCAGCCTGTAGAAGAGATGCTGGGCGGAGCAAAAGTGCGCGTTCGCGGACGTGAAATGGGAATGTACGCTTCCTACAGCTACCTTGGGCTGGTCGGTCACCCGCGCATTAACGAAGCTGCCAAAAAAGCCGTGGACAAATTCGGCACGGGCACGAACGGCGTGCGCACACTGGCTGGCACGCTGACCATTCACAATGAACTCGAAGAGACGATTGCGAACTTCAAACACGAAGAAGCCGCAATCACATACACTTCGGGCTATGCCACCAACCTGACCGTCATCTCCACCATGATGGGACGCGGCGATTACGTTTTCTCAGACAAGATCAACCATGCTTCCATTGTAGATGGCTGTTTGATGTCTGGCGCGGAATTCCGCCGCTTTCGCCACAATGACATGGAGCATCTCGAAGGATTGCTCAAGAACGCACCCGCAGACGTCGCCAAAATGGTCATCGCGGACTCGGTCTTCAGCATGGATGGCGACATCATCGACCTTCCAAAGATGGTGGAATTGTGCAAGAAATACAACGCCTGGCTGATGATCGATGAAGCCCACTCGGTGGGCGTGCTTGGTGAAAAAGGCACGGGCATCGAAGAATATTTCAACATGTACGGCGCCATTGATATTAAGATGGGCACGCTCAGCAAGACCATTCCTTCTGTCGGCGGATATGTAGCTGCAAAAGAAGAGATCATCACCTACCTGCGTCACTCCAGCCGCGCATATATTTTCTCTGCGGCGCTCCCGCCTGCTCAAGCCGCTGCGGCAAATGAGGCATTCAAAGTCATTTTGGATGAGCCCTGGCGTATCGAACGTTTGAATGAAAATACCAAGCAATTCATCGGCGGCTTGAAAAGCATGGGCTTCGACACCCTGCTGACCGAAACCGCCATCGTCCCCGTGCTGTGCGGGCAGGATGATGTCGCTTTTGCAATGACTCGCGAAGCACAGCATCAGGACGTGTTCGTGCTGCCTGTAGTCTCGCCCGCCGTGCAAGAGGGGCTTGCCCGTCTGAGAGCCACCGTCACTGCGGCGCATGAGCCAAGTGATATCGAGCACGCGATGGACATCATCGGTGTAGCAGGCAAGAAGTTGGGCATCATCAAGTAGAAAACAGGAAAAATAAAAAATTCGTTCCGCTTGGAGCGAATTTTTTATTTAAAGCTTTCGGACAGAATCAAGCGCGGGCGGGGAAAAGAGGCGGAATTGAATCCTGATAGTTCCTGATAGAATATTTATAACATTTTTCTAACATATTCATATTACAATCCGCTCAGCTTCAAAAGGAGTTTAACTATGAAATGGCAATGGAAACTTGGAACTTTTGCAGGGATTGACGTGTACATCCACGCCACTTTCCTGCTCATCATCGGGTGGGTTGGTTACAGTCATTGGCTGCAAAACCAAAATTGGGGCGAAGTGCTTTCGGGCATTGGCTTCATCCTCATACTTTTTCTGTGCGTGATTCTGCACGAATATGGTCACGCGCTGACAGCCCGCAAATACGGGATAAAAACACGAGACATCACCATCTATCCGATCGGCGGCGTGGCGCGTTTGGAACGCATGCCAGAAAAACCGATCGAAGAATTATGGGTAGCGTTAATGGGACCCGCAGTCAACGTGGTCATCGCCGCGGGATTGTTCGCGTATCTTTTCCTAACCTCAAATCTGGTGCCGCTCAGTGAGTTGACCCTAACCTCGGGCAGCTTCCTCGAACGCATCATGATGGTGAATATTTCCCTCGTGTTGTTCAACCTCATTCCCGCCTTCCCCATGGACGGTGGACGTGTGCTGCGCGCACTACTCGCCACGCGCCTGGATTACGTCCGCGCAACACAGATCGCGGCAAGCATCGGTCAGGGTATGGCCTTGCTGTTCGGCTTCTTCGGCCTGTTTGGCAACCCATCGCTGCTGTTCATTGCATTCTTCGTGTGGATCGGCGCCTCGCAAGAATCCAGCGCTACCCAAATGAAAAATGCGATCAGCGGGATTCCTGTTGGGCGCGCCATGCTGACCGATTACAAGAGCCTTTCTCCGCGGGATACACTGGAGCGCATGGGGCAGTTGATCCTGGCTGGTTCACAGCACGACTTCCCAGTCATCGACGGAGACCGCATTGTCGGCGTCGTGACTCGCGATGATTTCCTAAACGCCCTCACTCGCAACGGACAGAACATAGCGATTTCGGCGATCATGAAAAGCAATCTACCCGAAGTTGATTCCTATGAAATGGTGGAAACCGCTCTCATGCGAATTCAAGAATCAGGCGTCCCTGCTCTGCCCGTCACCCACGCGGGACAGCTGGTAGGCATCGTCACAACGGAGAATATCACCGAATATCTGATGATTCGCTCGGCGCTGAGAAATGCCGCAAGTGGTATAAATGGTATATAAATAAAACAAGCCCTAAAGGTCTCAAAAACCTTTAGGGTTTTTACTGAAACGGAAATTTATGAACTGGCATACCCTTGAAACAAACATAGCGCTTCGCGAACTTTCTTCAACCCCTGAAAAGGGGTTGAGTTCTGAACAGGTAAATGAGCGTAAAACCACCTATGGCATAAATGAACTGATCGAACGCGGCGGAAGAACCGCAGTCCAAATTTTATGGGAACAGCTCACCGCCACCATGGTTCTCATCCTTATTGGCGCGGCGGTCGTGGCTGGTTTGCTTGGGGATACGAAAAACGCAGTCGCAATTCTCTCCATTGTAGCTCTCTACGCTTTGCTTGGATTTGTACAGGAATATCGCGCCGAGCAGGCAATCGCTGCACTGAAAAAAATGTCCGTGCCAAATGTGCGCGTGCTGCGAAACGGCAGCCTGCAGGAACTTACAGCGCGCGAGCTTGTGCCCGGTGACATCATCCAACTGGAAACAGGAAACGTGATTCCCGCAGATTTGCGCCTGCTTGAAGCTGTCAATTTGAGAATTCAGGAAGCCGCGCTCACAGGCGAATCCGAACCCATCGAAAAACATACTGCTGCTTTATCGGGTGAAGACCTGCCCATCGGTGACCGCCGCAACATGGCATACATGGGAACCATTGTCACCCAGGGGCGCGGGCTTGCGCTTGTGGCTGCCACAGGCATGCAAACCGAACTCGGGAAAATCGCAGACCTCATTCAGCAGGTAAAGCAGGAACAGACTCCACTGCAACGCAGGCTGGATGCGCTTGGAAAAAACCTGGCCGTCATCGGCGTTGTCATTGCGGCCTTCATTTTTATTTTGGGAATCCTGCGCGGCGATGAACTCCGCCACATGCTGCTCACGGCTGTCAGCGTGGCAGTTGCCATTGTCCCCGAAGGCCTGCCCGCCGTCGTCACCATCACCCTCGCTCTCGGCGCACAACGCATGTTACAGCGCGAGGCATTGATCCGCAAACTGCCCGCGGTGGAAACACTCGGCTCTGTCACCGTGATCTGCTCGGATAAAACAGGCACACTCACTGAAAACAGGATGACCGTCGTAGTATTGGATGTTGCCGAACATGCGATTGACTTAACCGAAATGGTAGAACGCTCTGGCTCGCTTCGCGCCACCCGCGGGCTGGGCGCGCCGGTCCAATCATCTCTTTCACTGGCAGCCATTGGCGGCGCGCTCTGCAATGACGCCAAATTGATCGACACAGGCGACGACCGCTTTCATACCCTTGGCGACCCAACCGAAGGCGCATTGGTTGCTGCCGGCGCCAAAATGGGTTATTGGAAATCGGCTCTGGATTCATCCTTCCCGCGCGCAGCCGAACTTCCGTTTGACTCGGAACGCAAGCGCATGACCACTGTCCATCATCTTGGGAATTACGACCCCACCGTTTTATCAGGTTTGGAGATCGGTGACAAAAGATATATTGCCTTCACGAAAGGCAGCATCGACGGGCTGCTTGATGTGGCAAGCCATGTCTGGATGGAAGGGAAATCTCTGAAACTGGATGCAGAGTGGAGGTCCAGAATTGAAGCGGCAAATGACCGCCTTGCAAGAAAAGGCATGCGTGTCCTCGGCGTTGCATTCCGCCTGCTAAACTCCATCCCTGAAATAATGCAAACCGACCTTGAACAGAACCTGACCATCGTTGGCTTGTTCGGCATGATTGACCCGCCGCGCAACGAAGTGAAGGACGCCGTGGCAACCTGCCGCGCTGCGGGCATCCGCCCTGTAATGATCACAGGCGACCATCCACTGACTGCTATTGAAATTGCGCGTCAACTTGGCATCTCAGACAATGGCCGTGCGTTGACTGGTGTTGAGATTGAAAGTTTATCCTTCGATGAATTGAAAAATGTTGTGGATGAAGTCAGCGTATTTGCGCGGGTTGCGCCAGAGCATAAATTACGGATTGTGCAAGCACTCCAGGAGAAGGGCCATATTGTTTCCATGACAGGCGATGGAGTGAACGACGCGCCTGCTCTCCGTAAAGCAGATATTGGTGTTGCGATGGGCATCACGGGCACAGATGTTTCCAAGGAAGCCTTCGACCTGGTTCTACTCAATGATAATTTTGCCACCATCGTTGCGGCAGTGCAGGAAGGCCGCACGATCTACGATAACATCCGCAAGTTTGTGCGCTTTAGCGTGGCAGGCAACATCGGCAAAGTGCTGGTGATGTTGATCGCTCCATTTTTGGGCAAGCCATTGCCGTTGCTCCCGCTGCAATTGCTGTGGCTGAATCTGCTGACGGATGGTTTGCTAGGGCTGGGCATGGGTGTGGAAAATCCTGAACCCGATACGATGAAGCGTAAGCCTTACTCCCCCACCGAGGGTGTGTTCTCCCGCGGCGCAGGGACGCAGACCATTTGGGTGGGTGTGCTCATCGGCTCACTCGCTTTGGGGCTTGGTGCGTGGTACTTCTTTACAGGCCGTCCCGAATGGCAGACGATGATCTTCACATCGCTGGCATTCATGCAAGTCTTTCAGGCGCTGGCTTCCCGCTCCGCAAAGGAATCATTATTTAAATTAAGGTTGATGAGCAATCCCCTGCTGGCGGGAATGGCGCTTTTGGTCGTTGTCCTGCAATTGGCTGTGCTGTATGTCCCGTCTTTGAGCAAATTTTTTGAAGTCATTCCGCTAAGCGGGTGTGACCTGTCCATTGCGGCAGCAAGCGGTGTGATCGTGTTTGCAGTGATGGAACTGAGCAAAAGAATAGGAAAGACTGAGTAGCAAGTAAAAAGACCACATCCGTTTGGATGTGGTCTTTTTTTTATCCTGCGAGTCCCAGCCATAATTGATAGGACCCAAAACAGAATAATGCAATGGATGATGTTCCAAGCAAAATGCGATTGAGTTTTGGCCCGAGTTTGGCTGCAACCCCGAAAACAATGATAATTGCAGCCAGCCCACAAATCAGGGTGACATAAAAACCGGCCAGAAACGCAAGTCCATTGGACGGAGTCTCACGCCAGCCTTGCAGCAAAATGGGACCTGATACCAAGGTCCAGAAGAGATAGGTGCCGGGGCTGAGGAGATTTGTCATGGCGGCTTTGAGAACGGTTTGATGACCTGTGCTTTCAGGATGGGCTAAGGTTTCTTCAAAAGACTGCCACGATTTGAATGTGCCGTACGCCAGATATAAAATGAACAGTCCGCCAGCAATATACATGATTCTTTGGAGCCAGTCCGGAAGTTGACTGAGCACAAAAACACAAAGCAGAATAATGGGACCATCGCTTACGAGAGGCGCAAGCGCAGCTGGAAGGGAACGTTTCCAGCCGCGAGTCAGTGACTGGGAAATCAGGAAGGCTTGAAACGGTCCCGGTTGAGAAGCGGCGGCGAAGCCGAGTCCAATGCCTTGAAAAATATAAACCCACATCGAATTTATTGATCCAATAAATATCGGTCAAAAAATGCAGCCACGCGCGCCTCGTATTCCTCGGCACGCTCCTTATCAAACTCCACGTGACCGAGTTCGGGGTCAAACCACAATTCTTTGGGTTCGCCTGCCGCATCATAAAGAAGCTGCCCGCTATTTGGAGAAATGACAGTGTCCCTGCCGCCCTGCATCAGAAAGACGGGACGCGGGCTGATCTGCGGAATCCACTTTGTGGCATCGATCTCTTCCATTTTGACGCCTGTATCTGTTTCAGCCCAAAAGACAATGAGCGGCACGAAGGGGAATTCTGGCAAGCCGGTGAAATGTGTAACGCTGGTCGAGACGGTATCTTTCATCGAAGAAAATGCACAATTTGCAACAACGGCTTTGATCTTTTCGTTCTGCGCAGCATATTGAATGGACAGCATACCGCCGTAGGAATTGCCAAGAATGCCAATTTTTTCATGGACAATATCATCACGGGTGAGCAGATATTGATACCATGCTTCCATGTCTTCCGTTTCGTAGTAGCCGAGTGTAATTAATTCGCCTTCGCTGTAATCATGTGCGCGGATGGAAGTGAGCAGCACGCCATAGCCGTGACGGTGCATCATCTCTGCTTCATTCAGTAATTCGCGGCGCGTGGATTTGTATCCGTGCTGCATGATGATGACAGCGCCATTTTCTGATGGGATAAACCAACCTGCAAGCTTCATATCGTCAGGGTTTGTAACGATCACATCTTCAAACTCAAGGGCGTAATCGGCTGGGGTTTCATCAGGCAATTCGCGGGTTGCCATCGGCGAGTGAAGCAAATTGTACGCTTCACTGCGCGTCTTCCAGAGCAATCCAGCCGTGATGGCAAGAAGAAGTATGACAAGGATGCTTACAGTGGTCTTTGTGGCGCGGTTCATATATCCTCAATATCCCTGTCACTGCTTCGGGCTATCACCCTCGCAATGACACGATTTTTCACTTTCCCAGCGCCTGCTTCACAGCCTCATACACATCTACCACGCCATAGCCATAAGCATTGCTCGGAGTATTGCCTGAAAAACAACCGATGGATGTGCTGCCTGTGTAAGGCTGTGCGGTATCGATGATAAGTTGCTCTGTCGCGTCGATATCGCCGAGCAATTCAGGCTGGGCAGACCAGATCAATGCCACCACGCCCACCATGTGCGGACCTGCCATTGACGTGCCGCTGTTCGAGCCGTAGGTACCTTCAGGGAGAGAAGAGAGAATATCCACACCAGGGGCAACGATGTCAGGCTTGTTTCGTCCAGAGCCATCCGCAGTGACGGGACCGCGGCTGCTGAAATCGGCCATGTTGCCAAACTGGTCAATTGCGCCAACAGAGAAAACAGAGTCATACAAAGACAAAGGCGATTCAACCGTCTCACAAGATGGTCCGTCATTGCCAGCGGAAACCACCACGAAAATGCCTGCATCACGCAAATTATTGGCCGCATAAAGCAATGCGTTCGGATCACAGCCTTCTATTGAAGGGCAGCCCCATGAATTATTCATCACATGCACAGCTTTAGTCGGGTCGCCGTCAAACAACGGATCGCCGCCCTGCGGAAATGGCGCGAGCATGAACTGCATACAATCCAAATATAAAGCGGGGTTGGCAAGATTTCTATCAAGGTTCACGCAGCCAATCCACTGCGCTTTGGGGGCAACACCGATTCCGCCGGAGCCGAGGATCGTACCCATTGTGTGCGTGCCGTGTCCGCCTTCGTCATTCGGGGATGTGGTTCCATCCCACGGGTCAAACCAGTTGTAATCGTCACCTGAATTTGCGCCGCGATATTGTTTTGCAACAGCAGGATGGTTTCCATCCACGCCAGAATCAGACTGCCCGACAACTATACCCGCACCTTGCACGTTGAATTCATCCCATACCCTGTCGGCACCGATCATGGCAATATTCCATTGCACACTGCCATCCACGGAAGAAACATATCCGGGCGAAGGAGAATCTTCGGGAGCGGCACGCAGGCGCGGGCTGGGAATGACGCGGTCCACTTCGGAGCGGGTCAGCAAATACAGCCGTACCAGCGTCCCGCCCTGCACTTCCATTGCATTTTCCAAATAATATGGAGTGTACTCAACCCCGACCGCATCAAAGAATTGACGCATCGCGCCTTGTGTTTCATTCGCATGTGCAACCAATTGTTCGTACGCCGCAGACAAACGAGCATCGCGGTCTTCGATCTCTGCCACAGCGGAAATATCCGCCTGATCTTTGAAGATGACAAAAAGCCTGTCACCGTAGTTGCCGGGATTGCCGAACAAAAAGAAGATCGCGATGACGGACAACCATACCACGCCGGCACCTGCCCAACCGACAGCGCGCTTCACCTCTGCGCTTGCGCCTGCCATGTTTATCTGACGGAGGATCAGCGCGAGAACACTCACTCCCCACCCGATAAGCAATGCAATACCAACAGCTTTTGTGGCAAGCCCTGCAATATCGCCAAGGACAATGGTGAGTTCGGTTGGGTCAAAAAATGCAAGTGCCGCAAATGCAAGGATGCCAGTCGCCGCGCCCGCTGCGATGCGCGAAGGCAAAACTGCCGTGATCGCGCACGCAAATGCAGGTACCAGCACAAGCAATAAAAGCTGCGAGCCATCGTAGCCAAAGACGGAAGCGAGTAGTGCAAGTACCGCGCCGACGCCGATCCCATCCATCAAAATATTTTCGGTTGTAGGAGACATCAGAACAGCCGCAAGAAAACCGAAAGCCAATCCTGCAAGGAGGCTGAGGAACGTATCACCGAACGAACCAAAGGAACCATACATAGCCAGCGGCGCAATGCCAATGCCTGCAATCAACAACCCAAATGGAAGCACGCGGCCATCCCAAATCAGTTGGTTTTTACGAAAACGAACCACAACCAGGATGGCAGTTACTGCAAGTAAAACCTGAACAATAGACCCAAGCTGGTCATTGTTAGGTCCAAGCACCCGCAGTATCAAAGCAGGGAAGGTCATCAATGACGCGCCGAACAAACCTGCATACACAGGCGTGAAGCGGTCGTCTTTGGTGAAACGCCATAACAATCCAGTTGAAATGGAGAGCACAAGTCCCTGTACTGCCAATCCGATCGGTCCCGCCCAGGCAAGGTTTTTTGTACTCAGGGAAATAATCGCACTTTGCTCCGTTGACCACAAAACAAAATGATAAAGGAACAAACACAGTGGCATTGGAAGCACAAAAAATAAAAAGATGACCAGCGCCGTGGTACTTTTCTGTTTTGTTTCAGCAATGGGAGTATTGTCAATCGATTCAGTCATGATTCATTCCTTATCCGGTTACTCTGCGCCGCCTTCAACCCCTGCAATGACTTCCTCATCTACGGGCTTGTGCGGCTGCACTTTGAATATTTTAAATCCCCACTGTACCGACGGTCCCACCAAAATGGCATACGCCAGCGTGCCGAACCCGGCAGGGCCACCAAGCAGCCAGCCGATGGTCACCACTGTCACTTCAATAATTGCCCGCGCTGCGCGGATGCTGATACCCGTAGTGCGTTTGATCGCCAGCATCATGCTATCCCGCGGACCCGCGCCAGCATCCACACCGATATAGATCGCACTTGCAAGTCCCATGATAAAAATGGCAAGCAGCAACATGCCGACCTGCATCGGTAAATTATCATTCACAGATGGGACGATTGAAAGCCAAAGATCCTCCCATGGACCAATGGACAGAATATTTCCCAGCGTACCCCATCCTAATTTTTCACGCATCAGCACCGCCCCCGTTAAAACGAAAAATCCCATCAACACGGTCATCGTCCCAATGGATATTCCGATCCGCTGCGCCAACGCCACTTCCAACACCGCCCAGGCACTCGTCCCAATATTGCCGCGGATCATCAATGTGATCGCCAGCCCAAAAAGCATAAACCCGATTTGAATGCGCAGAAAATCCCACGCAAATGTATTCCAGCGAAGTGGTTTCAGCATTCTTCTCCTTTGAAAGCGTGATGATACCATGTTGTGATACACTCGCTCAATGCCGCAAATATTTCATACCCATCGAGATTCTTTCACCATCAGTACTGACCCTGCCCGCCTCGATATGAACGCCGTACATGACTTTCTCTCACGAGCCTACTGGGCGAAAGGTCGTCCGCGCGAACGCACGGAAGCCGCCTTCGCAAATTCGCTTGTCTTTGGCATATACGAAGGCAGCCGTCAAATCGGTATGGCGCGCGTCGTCAGCGATTTCTCCATCGTCGCCTATCTTTGCGATGTATTCATCCACGAAGAGTATCGCGGGCATGGTCTCGGAAAATGGCTTGTGCAAAGCATCCTCGAACACCCTGATCTACAATCCATTCGCCGCTGGCTTCTCGCCACCGATGACGCCCACGGTTTGTATCGCCAATTTGATTTTATACAATTAACCGATCCTGAAAAATGGATGCAGCGTCTGCGTCCCTTCCCCGGCGAATCATGAAAATCACACTCAAAGCTGGACGTGAAAAAAGCCTGTTGCGGCGTCATCCCTGGGTCTTTGCCAGCGCGTTTCAAAGTGTGGATGAAACCCATGCCTCCGGCTCGACCGTTGACCTGATCTCGTCCGAGGGGCAATTTCTTGCCCGGGCAGCCTACTCGCCCCACTCGCAGATCCGCGCCCGCGTGTGGACATTTAACGATGAACCCATCGATAAAGAATTTTTCCGAAAAAAGATTCGGGAGGCAATTGAACTTCGAAACAGGTTACAGGTTGAAGGTCAGAGCGATGCGTTCCGTTTAATTCATGGCGAATCAGATGGCATCCCAGGCATCGTCGTTGATCGCTTTGGCAATCTCCTTGTCCTGCAATCCACAACTGCCGGCTCGGAATTCTGGAAGGAAGTCATCGCCGACCTGCTCATCGAAGAGACCGGCATTCAGAATATTTATGAACGCTCGGATGTGGATGTGCGTGAACTCGAGGGACTCAAGCCGATCACCGGGGTTTTGCGCGGCGCAATTCCAAATCCACAATTGCAGATTACCGAACACAATCTCAAATTCAACATCAACATCGCCACCGGACACAAAACAGGTTTCTACCTAGACCAGCGTGAGAATCGTCATCGTGTGGGCAACCTCGCCCAAGGCCGCAATGTCTTGAATTGCTTTTGCTACACAGGCGGTTTTTCAATTAATGCTTTGGCAAATGGAGCAAGCTCCGTGCTGTCTGTGGATTCCTCCGCCGATGCGCTGGCGCTGCTTGAAAAAAATATCGCCATCAACAACCTCCCTGCAGATCGTCACACGTCGTTCGAAGGGGATGTGTTTCAATTGCTGAGGAAATTCCGCGACGAGAATCGTTCGTTTGACATGATCATTCTCGATCCGCCGAAATTCGCTCCCACTGCTGCCCATGCGGAAAAAGCTTCACGCGCTTACAAAGATATCAACCTGCTGGCTTTCAAATTGTTACGTCACGGCGGAATGCTTGCCACGTTCTCTTGTTCCGGCGGCGTAGATGCGGCTCTCTTTCAAAAAATCGTCGCCTCCGCCGCATTAGATGCGAACACAGAAGCGACAATTATTGAGCATTTGACACAGGGGAACGATCACCCAGTCAGTTTGCATTTTCCAGAGGGAGGATATTTAAAGGGTTTGATTTGCGTGAAGCGATGACAACCCCGGCAATCCCCCAGCGGATTTTGCCATTTTCACGGCTCGGATAATCGCCTCAGCCATCACTTCCGCTGCGAACGCGCCGACCGTTGATAGGTCGGTTTTTTTCGTGCCAGTGGACAGTGCAAAAACAGCATCACCATCCAGCATGGTATGAGCAGGTCTGATTGTGCGTGCAATACCATCCTGGGCCATTTGTGCCACTTTTGTAGCCTGGGCTTTGGTCAATTTTGCATTTGTGGCCACCGCGCCAATAACCGTGTTGCCGCGGCTGGCAAGCCCGAGCACACCACGACCAATTGGGGTTTTCATCATCGCAAGTGTATCGGCGAACGAGTCTTTTTTACCAACGCGCAGCGGACCGACTTTTCCAGAGCGAAGTCCTGCAACAATCTCCCCTGACTTCGGATCGACAACATCACCCCATGCATTGACCGCGACAATGGCGCCGACAATCACACCCCCGCCGATCTCCATGCTGGCAGTCCCCAAACCAGATTTCATCGCCAATGCAGTACCAAACATTTTGCCAATAGACGCGCCTGTCCCTGCGCCAACGTTCCCTTCCGCAGGCGGAGTGGAAGCTGCCGAGGCGGCAGCCAATGCTCCCATGGCAGAATCAGGTCGAACGTCCGCGCGACCGATGTTCAAGTCATACAAAATTGCAGATGGGACAATCGGCACTCTGGCAGCGCCGGTATTGAAGCCAATCTTCTGCTCTTCAAGGTAACGCATCACACCACTCGCTGCATCCAAACCAAACGCAGAGCCGCCAGCTAAAACAATCGCGTGGACTTTTTCAACAAGGTTGATCGGATTCAAGAGATCGGTCTCGCGCGTACCAGGCGCGCCGCCGCGAACATCCACGCCAGCAACAGCACCGCGACGGCAAAGGATGACGGTGCAGCCAGTTAACGCTTCTTCGTTTTGCTCATGTCCCACCTGGATACCCTGCACGTCCGTGATGGCATTATGAAGCTTCATGATTTCAACTTCTTTTTCAAATGGGAACGCAGTTTCACAGGATTAACTCCACTCAGGTCTATTTTCTTTGCGCCGATCATATCAGCGAATCGTTTTAGTCCATTGGCGAGCGCGTTCGCAAAAGCCTCATCTTTCGGGGCGTCGTCTTCGAGCCAGAAACCTAAAATATGCAATGTCATGGTTGTGCGATCCAGCTTGGGGTCGAGGCGCGCAACGAGATCGTCGCCGTATAAAATGGGCAGGGTGTAATATCCCCAGCGGCGCAGATGCGCAGGCTTGTACACTTCCCACAGATATTCAAAATCGAAAACTTTTTTCGCCCGTCCTCTGGCGCTGACAATTTCCAACGGCGCAAGGAAGGTAACCTCTTCATTTGTTGTCGGACCTTTAGGTTTCCATACTTTAGGAATACGCCCCGCCTCCAATTCGGACAGATGGGGCTGGTCGCTGCTCAAGACGAGATATCCATCTTTTGAGCCTTCCAATGCAACCCGTGAAACAACGCCAGCCTCAACAAGCCGATGGACTATTTTTTTGGAATCTTCAGGCGGCATATTTTTATGGATGTAATAGGAAAGTTCAGATCCCAGGCGGTTTTCACGGATCATCCCTAAAAAGGCAATGATCTTCCTGCTCATAAAATCTATCGTCTCATTTTCTGTTGCGGCGTAATCATATTCCGCCGGGACAACCCGCTCGCGCAAATCATAGATGCGGTCAAATCCTTTGCGGTTGGAGATCATCACTTCACCGCTCAGCCACAGATAAAAGAGGGCAACGGAGGTTTCCTTGCGCCCTCGATAACTCCATGCTTTAACCTTTGTACCTTCGAAATCACGATTTCCCAGCGGACCGCGCTCACGCAACTCGTTGAGGATGAACTTCAACAAATCCTTCGGCGGATACTTGAAAGATTCGTAATTCAGCCCCTGCGCCTTGCGCTGGCGCATGTGCAAACGCCAGTATGGAAAATCGCTCATGGGATACATCATCAACCAGCCGCCGTAGTCAAAGGCTTTGCGTTTTTCGTATGCCATTTTATATAGATGGTCAGGTTTGTAGTTCAGCACACGGCCATACATGGCAATATCCTGGCTGCGGGCGACCATGGTCAATGGATCGAGTTGAAGCGCCTGCATCTGGCGCAAAGCGGATTCGGTGCCGGGCAATCCTTCGAAACGGCGACCCGGCCAAAGTCCCTGCGAGGCGAGGAGGAAACGACGATAGGTTTGTTTTGAGATGGAGTCCATGTATGGATTTTAGAACTTATGTTCCAGATTGTCAAGAATTG
>JACZJB010000181.1 GCA_014860805.1 Anaerolineales bacterium | reverse complement strand
GAAAAATACCATGCTTAATGAACCGCGCACGTATCGTCACCCATCCTTTCAATTTGGGATTCTGTTTTTAGTCTTTGGCGCACTGGCAGTGGGTCTGTTTGCAACATGGGACGGGGCAGACAGGACTTCCACGATTACGATCGCAGCCTTCTTCCTGCTTGTTTTTTTCTTCTCCCTATATTCATTGACGTTAAAAACCACGATCTCCAACGAAGAGATTTCCACTCAAAGTCTTTTCGGCACACGCACATTAAACTGGGCAGAGATCAACCACGTCTCTGGCAGGGGATATGCCATCAAATTGCACAACATGGATGGTGATGTGACCGTTGCGCCAAGTCCACAGTTGGCTGGCTATGCCGAAGTTGTTGATTTTATCGGCAGCAAACGACCCGATCTGTTCAGCCCGCTGGATTACAGTGAAATGTCCCGCAGCTGGTATGGCTATATTCTGCTTGCAGTGGTTGCATTATTTGTGATTGGCACAGGTTTTTTCCTTTTAACCCAGCCGGGAGCGGGGACAGTCGTTTTCATCTTCTTTCTCATTATGGCTCTTTTTGTCGCGTATGTGACATTTTCCATGCCCAAGTCACTGAATCTTGAAGGCGACACGCTGTTCATTAATTACTTCTTTGGAGAAAAATCTTTTCGGGCGCATGAGATCGCCGCCCTAAGTCTTAATTACACACAAACCCGAAATGGAAAGAATTATTTCGTGCGGGTCGATCTGACCAATAAAAAATACACCCGCATATCGGGAATCGGGCCTAATTTGCCTGTGGTACTTCTAGTCCTTAGGAATTGGCATAAAAAGTATGTTTCACAATTGGTCTGACAACTCTGCAAAATTAATACATCTCTTTAATTTAATGTTAACCGCCATCCTGCTATAATATCCCTGCACGTAACACCAATTTAATGTCAGGCTGCGGGCAGGCCTGGCACGTGAAACGTGACACCACTTTAACAGGCGGTACTCCAACATGCTCAATAATTTCCTCCCCTAACATCAAGATTCCCTTGCAACGTGTTTCGCGCATATTGACGCGGCGCAATCTCTTTTCCTCTTTTCCTGTCTTACCTGCACGTGTCACTTGATACCTGACACTTTTACACCTGAAACTTAACATATGACCCAACACAGAATTACAGATGACCTCGACGTTCTTCTCAGCGTCCTTCCAACCAATATCCGCCATGCGGTGGAGAAAGCCAACAACAGTGACAAGCTGATAGAGATCGTCATTGACCTTGGCCGCCAGCCCGCCGCACGGTTTGTGGAAGGCGAAATTACCCTCTCTGAAAAAGAGATCACCCGTTCCGAGATCGACCACATCACTGAGCGCATCGGCGACTTTGACACCGACAACCGCGCAGGCATGGAGCGCACACTCCACCGCATCTCCGCCATTCGCAACAGGCGCGGAGCTATCGTCGGGTTAACCTGCCGCGTGGGCCGCGCTGTCTATGGCACCGTGGACATCATCCAAGACATCATCGAATCGGGCAAGTCCGTTTTGATTCTCGGACGCCCGGGCGTCGGCAAAACGACTCTCCTGCGCGAAGCGGCCCGCATCCTGGCTGAAAACAAACGCGTGGTCATCGTTGACACTTCCAATGAAATTGGCGGTGACGGTGATGTGCCGCATCCCGCTGTCGGCAAGGCGCGCCGCATGCAAGTCCGTGAGCCGATGCAGCAACACGAAGTGATGATCGAAGCCGTCGAGAATCACAACCCCGAAGTCATCGTCATTGACGAGATCGGGCGCGAACTCGAAGCTCTCGCCGCGCGCACCATCGCAGAACGCGGCGTGCAGCTCATTGGCACGGCACACGGACAGACCCTCGAAAATCTTTTACTCAACCCCACCCTGAGCGACCTCGTCGGCGGCATTGAAGCAGTCACTCTCTCAGACGAAGAAGCCCGTCGGCGCGGCACCCAGAAAACAGTTTTGGAAAGACGCGCCCCGCCCACTTTCGACGTGCTGATCGAGATCCAAAATCGCGAACGTTTTGCAGTCCATCTCGACATCATGTCGGCGGTGGATTCGCTTTTGCGTGACGCGCTCATGCCGCCCGAAATCCGCACATATGATGAGACGGGACAGGTGCAGATCGAAAAGCCCGCGCCGCCCAAAGTCAGCACTAAAGTGGATTCAAAAACGCCTCGCTCTCGACGTCAGCCTGTTCCTGTTTCCGAAGAGCATTCACCGCGCTCTGAGTCTTTGAACCCGCCTGTGATCGTTTCTCCGACCCTTGGCACGAAATTGCAGACCGTGCGCGTGTTTGCGTATGGCGTGGCGCGCAACCGACTGATGCAAGCCGCAAAGAGACTCGGCGTGCCCGCCGTGGTGGTGACCGATGTGGAAGAAGCCAACGTGCTCGTCACCCTGCGGACGTATTACCGCAACCGCGAGCAAACCGTCATCGAAGCCGAACAGCGCGGCATGCCCATTTATGTGCTGCGTGCAAATACCGTGGCGCAGGTGGAGCAATTCCTCGGCGATTTGTATAATCTCTCTGAACAGCAGCATCCGCGTGATGTATTGGACGATGTGCGCAGTGAAACTCAGCAAGCGATTGCCGCCGTCCTCAACGGCGAGCGCTGGGTGGATTTACCCCCCGGTCCATCCCTCGTGCGCAGGCTCCAACACGAAATGGCGCGCAATGCCGAATTGGTTTCTCATTCGTATGGAAAAGAACCAAGAAGGCATGTGAGGATTTTTAGAGAGTAAAACAGCCAAAAAATAGATAAAAAGAGAATAGGGAGTCGTTGCATCTGCAACGACTCCCTATTCTCTTGAAACTTAAACCGTTTGTTTGTTAAGTATGACTTGATTCACCCAGTGTGATACTCAAGTTCATTTCTTTTCCATCGCGGATGACCCCGAGAGTTACCGTGTCGCCGGGCTTGTAGGTGTAGAGTGTGTTCAGGTAACCATGAGTCTCATCCATTTTGACATCATTCAAGCTGACGATGATATCACCTTCCTGAAGCCCGGCTTTTTTGGCGGGGCTGCCGTCAACCACTTTTTGGACATACACGCCCCAATCCGCGGGCAGGCGGTAGGCAGATGCGATGTCTGGGCTGATCGCCTGGAAACTAATTCCCATGAACGGGCGCGAGAAATATCCTTTCTCGATAATTTGGGTTGCTACAGCCTGAGCCGTGTTGACTGGAATCGCGAAGCCCAGTCCCTCGGCAACCGTGCCACTGCCTGAGCCACGCACGATCATGTTATTGATGCCGATCACTTCACCAGCCAGGTTCACCAGCGGACCGCCGGAATTGCCCTGGTTGATGGCTGCGTCAGTTTGGATCAAGCCTTCGACGGTGTATCCCTGTCCGGTGTCGATGGAACGTCCGGTTGCACTGACCACGCCCACCGTGACCGAGTTCTTGAAGTCACCAAGAGGCGAGCCGATGGCAATCACTGATTCGCCGGGCTTGAGCAGCTCAGAATTCCCAAGCGTTACAATCGCAGGGACGGTTCCATCCGTTTTCAAAACCGCAATATCAGAGTAGGGGTCTGTGCCCACGACGACTGCACTTTGCTCCGTGCCATCAGAAAGGATGATGCTGACATCCTTCGTGCCATCCACGACATGATTGTTAGTGACAATATAACCCTGATCAGAAATGAAGAAGCCGCTTCCGCTGACTTTGCCATCACTGGTCATGCCGAAGATCGTCTGCTGGCCCGGGATGGTTCCTACGATCGTCACAACGGCCGGGCCCACCTTTTGAACAGACTTTGTAATATCGGTCTCAATATTCGTTGAGCTGATGGTGAAACTTTGTTCAGGAGTATGATTGGTGGATAAGGTTGTGGGGCCGCCAACGGGCAGGTCAATTGACTGTCTTTGGCTCGCAACTTGATAGACCGCAAAGCCGCCCGCAACAGCACCTGTCAGCGCAGAGCCTGCGGCAACGACAACAACCAGCAAAAGGTAAAGAGTTTTTTTCCATGTCATTTGTGCCTCCGAGTATGAAAAAATTCTAGTCCTCGAAAATTACACCTCAATTAAATTTTTGGCATTAAAATTGAAATTAGTTTAAAACACGCTAAGAGTTTGCATAAAATAAAATCAATATTTTTTAATCATCGTTTAAGTTGAGGAAAATGTTCATCACACTTGAAGGCCCCGAAGGCTCCGGCAAGACATCCCACATCCCGTATCTCGTGGAATACCTGCGCGAGAAGGGACACGTCGTATTCCCCACCCGTGAACCGGGCGGCACCTCCATCAGCGAACAGATCCGCGATATTTTGCATGATCTGAAGAACGCCGAAATGCATCCGCGCACAGAGACTCTGCTTTATCAGGCGGCCCGCGCCCAGATCGTGGAGGAAGTCATTCAGCCGCGTCTTTCCAAAGGGGAAATTGTTATCTCCGACCGCTACTTTGACTCCACCATTGCATATCAAGGGTATGGTCATCAGCAAGATTTGGAACAAGTCCGCGCTTTGGTGAAATATGCCACAGGCGGTTTGACACCCGACCTGACGATCCTGCTTGACCTCGAAGTGGAAGTTGGCTTGAAACGCAAAACCCAAAACGAAATGGAATGGAATCGCATGGATGCCTACACCGTCGAATTCCACAAACGAGTCCGCGCGGGATATTTGGAGATGGTGAAACAGGAACCGAAGCGCTGGGTGGTGGTTAATTCGGACCAAAAGTGGGAGTCTGTGCAGGAGGAACTGAAGAAGGTGATAGTTGGCAGGTTACAGGTTGCAGGTTGAAGGTTGTAGGTTTTCTCATGCCACCCATTAATCTCCACCTCTTCTCTACTCCCGGTAAAAACAACATCAGTGACGTTATCGAAGCCTGCCGCCCATATTTGGAAGATAAAGACGACCCTACTATAGCGTTCATGCCGCTCGCTTCCCTGAATGGCGAGAGATGGCTGGATTACACAAAGGAACAATTCAAAGGGCTGGCGCACGTGGAGATCGTCAACACAGAACTCATGCGCCAGAAAGAGATCGAAGACATCCTGCGTGACAGCGCCGTGGTTTATGTTTCAGGCGGAAATACATTTTTGCTTAATCACCGCTTGCACTCCAGCGGAGTAATGCCCTATTTGAAGAAGAAGATCCAAGCGGGGCTGCCCGTGATTGGCTTCAGCGCAGGAACTATTTTGTGCGGCCCGAACATTCTCACGTCCACTGATATGAATATGGTCAAGACGCCATACTTTGACGGGCTGAATGCGACTCCTTTCAACTTTTTTGCCCATTATCCGCTGGATGCGTATGGACAATCTGTGCAGGATGACTGGTTGAGCGAGTATTACATCTTTCAGGATAACCCCGTCATTATGTTGTGTGACGGCGCCTATGTTAGAGTGGATGGGAAGAAGACGGTCCTTGTCCGCGGTGAGGCATATATCTTGCGCAAAGACCGGGAAAAAGAAAAACTTGAAGAAGGTAAATTGGTCCCTTTATAGGAAAAAACGATGACCGATCAATGGATACCAAAAAACAAAGCCGATTTAATGTCCGCGATGGAACGGGAGTGGAAACTCCTGCTGTCCACGGCTGAAAAATTGACGGACAAACAAATGACCACGCCAGATGCAGGTGGATGGTCGCCCAAGGACAACCTTGCCCATCTCACCGAGTGGATAAACATCCTAATGGGGTATCATATGGACAAACGCCCCGCGCATGAAGTGATGGGAGTTCCCGAAGAAGTGACGAAAGATTGGGATATGGAAATCATCAACCCCGTGCTTTTCGAACGCAATAAAGATCGTCAGCGTGGCGAAGTGCTGGATGGACTGAAGCAGGCGTTCGGGAGTCTGACCGCGAAACTGGAGTCAATGAGTTTTGAAGACTTGCTCAAGCCGCGCCATGCAAACGATCCCGAGAAACGTCCGCTGTTGTTATGGGTATTGGGTGATACCAGCGAGCATTTCCTGGAGCACCGTGAAACGATTGAAAGAGGAATAAAAGAGAACCAACATGACAGCTGATTCAGAGAAAGACATTAAATATTTAAAAGCCATTGGCCGTGTTTGCGCGCTGGCTTTAAAAAAAATGATGGACGAAGCAAAGCCAGGAATGACTACCGCCGAACTGGATAACATTGGCAGCGAGTTCCTGAAAAAAGAAGGAGCAACTTCTGCGCCGCAAGCCATGTATCAATTCCCCGGCGCGACCTGCATCAGCATTTCGCCTGTCATCGCGCACGGCATTCCCAATGATCATGTTTTGCAGGAAGGTGAGTTGATCAACATCGATGTCTCCGCCGAGATGGATGGTTATTTTTCAGACACCGGCGCTTCGATGGTTGTTGCAAAGCATATCCCTGAGTACGAGAAAATGTTCGAGGCAACGCGCTCCGCGCTTCACAAAGCGGTGCATGCCGCCAAGGCAGGACAGCCGCTCAACATTATCGGCAAGACCATTCAAGACGAAGCCAAACAAAATGGATACAATGTCATTTACGATTTGACCGGTCACGGCATTGGACATAAACTCCACGAACAACCCGCCTCGGTATTCAATTTCTACAAACCGGATGACCGCCGCATGCTTAACGAAGGGTTGGTCCTGGCCATTGAGCCTTTCCTCACCACCGGCAAAGGACGCGTCGTCGAGAAAAAAGACGGCTGGTCATTGCAGACGATTGACAAAACCATTGCCGCGCAATTTGAGCATACGATCATCGTCACAAAGAATGAGCCGATCATTCTCACGCAAGCATGAAGATTAAATAAAACATCCCGCAGAAGTTATTCTGCGGGATGTTTTATTTAATTCTCCTTCAGCCATCTCTTCACTGCTTCGTGCGGATGTTCATACTTTTCCATTTCATTCAATAATTCCGCTGGTTCGGTTTCGCAAAACACAGCCTTGCGATGTTCGGGAAAAATAAAGCCTTCATCCACGGCATGATCCATTGCGGCAAGCAGGGAATCGTAATATTTTTTCACATTCAACATCCCCACAGGTTTTTCGTGCGCGCCGGTCTGCGCCCAAGTGACGGCTTCAAACAATTCATCCCAAGTGCCGTAGCCGCCAGGCAGGGCAATGTATCCGTCCGCAAGCTCGTGCATGCGCGCCTTGCGTCCGTGCATGTCAGGCGCCACATCCATGCGGGTGAGACCGGTATGCGCGAGCGCGGACGTGTTCATGGAAGGGATGATGACGCCAATTACCTCGCCCCCCACAGACAAAGCTCCGTTCGCCACTTCACCCATCAGACCGGTCTTTCCTCCGCCAAAAATAACGCGGATTCCCCGCTGGGCAAGGGTGACTCCCATCTGAAATGCAGCCTTTTTATAGTCCGCATGAACTGAATCGGATGATCCACAAAAAACACATATTGATTTCATAGTTCTCTCATCTTTTCTTTTTAGAATGGTTCTTGCTCAAATTCCACAGTCTTCAGGCTTTGGACTTCCAAAAACTCAGGTTAGAGTTATGTAAGTATAACCTTTGGGCGCTTGACTCACAGCCTGCGCAGGGATGAAAATAGCAGTATGGACTACAAAGACTATTATAAGATCCTAGGCGTGGACCGAAAAGCCAGCGCGGACGATATCCGCTCTGCCTATCGAAAACTTGCCATGAAATATCATCCTGATAAAAACCCCGGCGATAAAAAATCCGAGGACAAATTCAAGGATATTAACGAGGCATATCAAGTCTTAAGCGATGAGCAAAAGCGCGCGCGCTATGACCAGTTGGGCAGTGCTTATTCCAACTTCCGCACAAGCGGCGGGAGGCCCGGCGATTTTCGGTGGGATGAGTGGTTCCAGCAACAGCAGGGTTCCGGTCAACGCGGCGGCAATGTGGATGATATGTTCGGCGGCGGAGCCACTTTCTCCGATTTCTTCCGCACCATTTTTGGAGAGGCGGTTCGCTCTTCAGCGCGCGGACAGGCTCAACAGCAGGAGCCAGGCTACCAGCAGGAAGTGTCCATCAGCTTTCAGGAAGCCTACCAAGGCACAACCCGCCAATTGCAAACCAATGGACGCAAACTTCAGGTGCGCATTCCTGCCGGGGTGAAGACAGGTTCCAAAGTCCGCGTGGCAGGTGCGGGACCGGAAAGAACCGATCTGTATCTGGTCATCCATGTTGAGGATGAAGGTCGTTTCGAGCGTGATGGAAGCGACTTGACCACAACATCTACTGTGAGCGTTTTTACATTGATCCTTGGCGGCGAAGCCGAAGTGGGCACGCCGAACGGAAAAGTTAAATTAAACATTCCTGCGGGCACACAGCCGGACCAGGTCTTTCGCCTGGCTGGGCGCGGCATGCCGCACCTGAAAAGCCCAAGCACAAAAGGCGATTTGTTCGTGAAATTAAAAGTACAGATTCCCAAATACCTGTCGTCGAAGCAGATAGAGTTGATCGAAGAAGCATCCCGAATAAAATTTTAATTAGGAGTATGAATGAAAACAAAACGAAGCATTCTTGCTTTGATGATATTGGTATTGGCCGCATTGGCTTGCAGAACCCCTCTTACCGCTACGCAACAACCGCCTGCTGTAATCCAGCCTGTTTCCACCATTTCACCGCCTGACAGCGGCGTCATCAATCCGTCTGCGCAGCAGGAAAGTCTTGTGGCCCTGTACGACAATGTCAGCGCGGGCACGGTTGCGATTCTGACAGACCTGGGTTCCGGTTCGGGCTTTGTGTATGACGGGCAGGGACATATCATTACCAACTTTCACGTGATCGAAGGAGCAAACGTGATCGAAGTCCGTTTCACTTCCGGTTTCATGGCTTATGGAACGGTGATCGGGACGGATACAGATTCAGATGTAGCCATCGTAAAAGTGGATGCGCCCGCTGAAGAACTTCATCCGCTGCCGCTTGGCGATTCAAACTCGCTGAAAGTTGGTCAGACCGTCATAGCCATCGGCAACCCCTTTGGCTTGGATACCACAATGACAGTCGGCATTATTTCCGCTCTTGGCCGCACGTTGGATTCGGCGCATGAGACTCCGGATGGCGCCCTGTTCACCGCCGGCGACATCATTCAAACGGATGCAGCCATCAACCCGGGCAATTCCGGCGGACCACTTTTCAACATCAACGGTGAAGTGGTCGGCGTGAACCGCGCCATCCGCACCACAAACTTTACGGACGATGGACAACCTCTCAATTCCGGTATCAGTTTCGCGATCTCCATCAACATGGTGAAACGCGTGGCTCCTTCGTTGATCGCAACCGGCAATTACGATTATCCATTTTTGGGAATCTCCTCCATGGACTCGCTCAGCCTGGAAATGGTCGAAGCGCTGGGCTTGAAATCCTACACCGGCGCGTATGTAACCAACGTCGTACGCAACGGTCCTGCTGACAAGGCAGGCATCGTTGCAGGAAATAAAGCCACTTCCATTCCCGGTCTGATGGCCGGCGGCGACTTGATCATTGCAATTGATGGACAACCAACCCGCACCTTTGATGAAATGCTGGCGTATCTCATCACCAACAAATCCCCGGGCGAAACCGTTGTGTTGACCGTATTGCGCGGCGAAGAAAAAGTGGATCTATCGATCACGCTGGACAAGAGACCGTAAACTTCCGAAGGAAGTTAAATAATAAAACCTCCGAGTTTACTCGGAGGTTTTGCTTTTAACCAAATCTTTCTTCGCGCCAGACATCTGCGCGGTTGTGATAGCCAGCCTGTTCCCAGAAGCCGCGCTTGTCACGGGTCATAAATTCCAAAGACCTGAGCCATTTGGCGCCTTTCCACAAGTAGGGAGTTTCAAGGTCCTCGCGCCCGGGGATAAATCCCACCATGCCGCGCAATGGATAGCCGTGGTCTGGGGTAATCGGCTCACCATTGAAATGTGTTGCCAGCAGGAAGTTATCCTGCAAGACGACAGACAAAGGCAGATTGACGGTGAAGCCGTATTCTGCATGCTGCATGACGTGCGTGGCACTTGGCTTGATCTTGATCAATCCACTGTCCACCAGGGTTTTTACGGAAACACCCTCCCAGGTGGTGTCAAATTTGCTCCAGCGTGTGACGCAATGCAAATCCATTTTTATGGCTGTGCGGGGAAGTTGATTAAACTCAGTCCAATTCCAGCGTTTTTCCTCCTCCACTTCGCCCCAGATGCGCAAATCCCAAGTGGCGGCATCAAACATGGGGACAGGTCCGTAATGCAGGACGGGGAACTTCTGAGTCAGCGATTGTCCGGGGGGAAGCCGCCCTTCTGCGCGGACGCGGTCTTCTTCCTTGCGGCGGTCAAAACCTTCAAATTGGAACATGGGTTACCTCACTTTAAAAAATGAATAATTTCAGCATTGCATAGACACAGGCTTTCATCGTAATGTTACCCGAAAAATATTACAGATTTCTTAAACGAAGGCCTTCTCGCGCACGGGGAATTCCTCCATGTGTTGTAAGAGGATTGCTCTTATAATAGAAAAAATCAGCATGCGTGAGGAGAAGTATGAAAAAACCGTCATTTAAACAGAAATTCCAATATTGGTTCGATAATTATATGTCACGCGGTACAGGCGCGTTGATTCTGGCATTGTTTGTGCTTTCCGCATTAATCATATTTGTCATTGCGGCACTTGTAAAAATCACTGGGAGCGCCCCCAATAACGAGGGCCTGTTTGAGTTAGCCTGGATGGCGCTCCTGCGCACACTCGATTCAGGCACAATGGGCGGCGACACAGGCAGTTTCTTCTTCCTGCTGATGATGCTCCTGGTCACCTTTGGCGGCATATTTGTCGTCAGTGCGTTGATCGGTATCATCAACAATGGACTTGAAGACAAACTCGACGAGTTAAGAAAAGGTCGTTCCGCGGTACTGGAGAATGACCACACCCTCATTCTCGGATGGACGCCGCAAATATTCACGATCATCTCGGAGCTCGTGCTCGCAAATGAGAGCCGTAAAAGCGGAGCAGTCATTGTCATTTTGGCTGACCAGGATAAGGTCGAGATGGAAGATGCGATCAATGGTCGTATCGAAGACACGAAAAATACCCGCGTCATTTGCCGCTCTGGAAATCCCATTGACTTGAACGATTTGGAAATCGCCAGCCCGCACTCCGCCCGCTCGATCATTATCCTCTCCGAAGGCGCCGACCCGGATACGCACGTCATCAAATCTGTTCTGGCGATCACCAACAATCCCAACCGCCGCGAAGACCCATATCACATCGTCACGCAGATCCACGATGCAAAGAACATGGACGTGGTCAAAATGCTCGGTACGAAAGATAACGTCCAGCCGATTCTCACCACGGACCTGATCGCGCGTGTTGTTGCGCAAACCTCGCGCCAAAGCGGTTTGTCCCTCGTTTACACAGAGTTGATGAACTTCGGCGGCGATGAGATTTATTTCAAGCAGGAGCCCAACCTTTCGGGAAAAACATACGGTGAAGCATTGCTCGCCTTTGAAACTTCCACATTAATGGGTATTCGTAAGGCAGACGGGACGATCATGATGAACCCGCCGATGGACACGCGAATTCAATCGGGCGACCAGATCTTTGCCATCGCCGAAGATGATGACAAGATCGAGCTTGCAAACCTCTCCCGCATCCCGCTTGACGAAAGCCTGATTCTGCAAAATGCAAAATCATCCAAGCCCAAGCCTGAGCGCGGATTGATCCTCGGCTGGAATCGTTCCGGTGCCACCATTATCCGCGAATTGGATAATTACGTTGCCAAAGGTTCCGAACTGACCATTGTTTCTCACATCTACGATCTTGAAAAACAAATCCGCCTTGACAACAAAAAGATCGTCAATCAAAAGTTGAAGGTCATGGAAGGCGATATCCGTGATCGTGCCCTGCTTGAGAAATTGGAAGTCACAGAGTATGACCATGTCATCGTGCTGGCATACAGCCATCTCGAAGCGCAGGAAGCGGATGCGATCACTCTCGTCACCTTGCTGCATTTGCGCGATATCGCAGAAAAAGACGAGACCCCGTTCTCCATCATCAGCGAAATGCTGGACCTGCGTAACCGTGAACTCGCCGAAGCCGCCAAAGTGGATGACTTCATCGTCAGCGAACATCTCATCAGCTTGATGCTTGCGCAGCTTTCTGAGAACGCCGAACTCATGGACGTCTTCACCGACATCTTCGATCCTGAAGGCGCGGAAATTTATCTGAAGCCGATCAGTGATTATGTTGCCACAGGTCAGCCCGTCAACTTCTACACCGTCACCGAAGCCGCCCGCCGCCGTGGAGAAACCGCCATCGGGTATCGCCTGATGAGTGAAAGCCACAACGCTGAAAAAGCGTATGGCGTATATACCAACCCGAATAAATCTGTGAAAGTCACGTTTACTGCGGAAGACAAATTGATTGTGATCGCGGAGGAGTAAGAATTCAAGTGACGGTCACCTTTTAGGTGACTGTCACTTTTTCAATCCCACAACCTCAATTCCGTTTTTCATCAACATTCCGCGCAGCAGCTTTGCATTCTTCGCCGCTTGTGGATGATCCCCATGCAGGCACAACGTATCCACCTGAACGACCTTTTCCCCAAACAAAATTCCCTCTTTGATCAATCGCAACGCATTCGCCGCCACCTCTTCAGGCGACTCGATTAATGCACCTGCTTTACTGCGTGACATCAAGGTGCCATCAGGATTGTATGCCCGGTCTGGAAATCCCTCGCCTGCGGTTCGAATCCACGCTTCGACTCCCGCTTCACACAACCCCGAGCCTGCCAGCCCAACCAAAACCAAATCCACGCTGATTCTTTTCACTGCCCGCACAATGGCACCTGCCAGCGTACGGTCTTTCGCCGCCTGGTTATACAAGGCGCCATGCGGCTTGACATGAGTCAACGCAAGGCCTTCCTCTTTTGCGATTTGTGCCAAAGCATTGATCTGTTGAAACACAATTTCTTCAGCTTCCTCAGCCGGGATATTCATTTCCAGCCTGCCGAAGTTTTGTCTGTCATTCCAACCCGGATGCGCGCCAATGTTCACGCCATGCCGCCTGGCAAGCTTCACCGTAGCCCGCATTACATCTTCATTTCCAGCATGGAATCCACAGGCGATATTCGCGGATGTGATGTATGGCATGATGGCTTCATCATTACCAGCTTCTTCACCGAGATCACAATTCAAATCTATTTTCATTGCAATGCCGCCAGTTTCCGCTGAGCTTTCTCAACAGTCGTTTCTTGAAACCTTATTTTACTCACACCCGCTTCACACTGCGCCAGCAGCGGCAAATCCGCGCGAATGACGTTTGCTATTTTGGGATAACCGCCTGTCGTTGGAGAGTCTGCCATCATGACGATGGGCTGTCCACTGGCTGGGACTTGCACACTGCCCATCGTCATTCCTTCGGAGATCAAGTCTGCACCGTCGGCATGTGAAATCGAATTTCCCTCCAAACGATATCCCATACGGTCAAAGGTTTTGCTCAAAGTAAATTCGCCGTTGTAAAAAGTTTGCAAGCCTTCTTTCGTGAACCTATCTGCTTGCGGACCTGTGATTACTTCGATCACTGGAGATTGATCGTATTTCACGTATTTCTCAACTGGAAAATCCCGCGCCGCGAGTTTCGGCAGTTCAACGGCAGGCTCCCTGCTTATCAAAACATCTCCTGCACGAATGGCGGAACCCAGCCCGCCGCGCAAATAGGCGGACTTTGAACCCAGGATGGATTGAGTTTCAAATCCGCCGGCAATTGCGAGGTACGCCCAATTGCCGCGGCCTGTTTTCTTCACATGCACACGCCAGCCTGCTCGCACATAAAACGAAGTCCATAGCGGAAAAGTCCAAACGTAATTTTCAACGTCAAAACCAGCGCCAGTGACAGCCAGTACACAATCGCGTTTGGCTTGAAATACGGCTTCGCCCAAACCGATTTCAATTGCAACTGCGTCTGGAGAATTCTTAAGCAAGGTATTCGCAGCACGATATGCGAACCAGTCCATCGGGCCAGAGACAGGCACCCCATAGCTTTGCCATCCTCGCCTGCCGGAATCTTGAAATGTAACCAAACCCGAGACGTCCAACACCTCAAGCATGCTCATCCTCAATCGGAATAAATTTCACCACATCCCCCGGCGAAAATAAAAACGGAAATTCATTGTCCGGGTCAAACAACTTCAAAGGAGTCCAGCCGATGAGATGCCAGCCGCCGGGTGAATCAAGTGGATAGATTCCCGTCTGCGAACCAGCAATGGCAACCGAACCCGCTTTTACAAGAGTACGCGGCGATTCCAAGCGCGGCATACTGAGTCGTTCGTCGAGCATCCCAAGATAGGGAAAGCCCGGCGTGAAGCCCATCATGTAGACAGTGTATTCACGTTCGCTGTGGATGCGGATTACATCAGCGGGGGAAATGCCTTTCGAGACTGCGACAGTTTCCAGGTCCGTGCCGGAGGCGCCGCCGTATCGTACCGGGATCTCAAGCCTGCGCGGCGTTTTATAAATCGATTCATCCGCCTGATTAATGTTTTCTTGAATCAAACTTTTGATCTGGCTGAATGAAAAATTCAAGGAATCATAATGGACAAGGAGCGTGCAATAGGCAGGGATGGTTTCAAGCACGCCGTTCGTATGCTGCAAAAGCGCATTGAGCGCGTGCACGCGCTGATTGATAACGGAATCGATTTCATCGCCAAGTTGAATCAACAAAGCAGAATCGCCAAGCGGCTTAAGCATGGTTACATGAGTTCAAAGATGGAGATGGATTCGATGTGATAGGTTTGCGGAAAGAGATCGAAGGGAGTTACTTCGATTAGACGATAACCGCCGTGGATGAGCCGCGCCGCATCGCGCGCCAGTGTGGACGGGTCGCATGAAACATAGACAATGATTTGCGGCTTGATCTGGAGAATGGCATCGAGAGCATGTTTTTCGATGCCTGCACGCGGCGGGTCAACGATCATATGCGCGGGGCGTGTAATTTGTTTGGCGAGCGCAGGCAGGATTTCTTCGGCCGCACCTTCATACAATTCCACGTTGTCGAATTCATCAAGGTTGAAGCCAAAATCTTCACAGGCAGATGAGGAGGATTCGATGCCGATAATTTTTCCGTATTTCGGCGCGAAGAATTTACTAAACAGTCCTGCCCCACAATAAATATCAAGAAGCGTGTCAGCTTGGGTACCTGGCAAACGGGCAAGGATGTGTTCAACCATTTTCTCTGCCATCTTTGTATTGACTTGAAAAAACGAATCGGCAGAGACTTTAAACTCTTTTTCCAGAATGTTGACGAAGAAATGATCCTGTCCTGCAATGACAACAGGATGATCTTCGTATATGTGTACGACGGAAATGTCGGTTTCGATCTCGAGCTCGGGAGTCTCCTCCGTGTCCGATTCGAGAATGAGCATCAATTCATCATCCTGCCCCGAGCGCAGCGAGACGCGTTCCAGATTCATCCTTGATTCAAATTGCAGTTCGTGCCAGAAGGCATTGATGTTCGTTTCCGGCAGATGGCATTCTTCAATTGGAAATATGGAGTTTCCTTTGGAGTCAATAAAACCCGGCTTGCCGTCTTCCGTAAGATGAAACTGCATGTGATTGCGATAATTCCATTCGAGCGGAGATGCCACAATGGGCTTGACTGGCGGATTTGCGATCTTGCCGATGCGTTGAAGTTGATCCCGCAGGATGTCTGTTTTAGCTATTAATTGCTTTTCGTAGGGAAGATTCTGGTAATGGCACCCACCGCATTGGGTGAAATGTTTGCATTTTGGTTCGATGCGATCTGGTGATGCTTTTAATATCCCTGTCAATTCAGCGCGGGCAAAACTTTGCTTTTGCTGGGTCAACTGAATGCGGACAGTTTCGCCGGGTAAGCCAAATGGAACAAAGACGGCGCGGCCGTCGGAGAGGCGTCCCATGGCTTCGCCGCCGTAGGTGAGTTTTTCAAGAGTGATTTCGCAGGCTGTGAAGTCGTTCATCATAATAAGATTATACTCAGCAAAAAGAGGAAAGACCGCTTAATGGTCTTTCCTCTTTTTGCTTGTGAAAGCAGGCCGCAACTACATTATTTCAAAATAAATGAAAGTACGACGAGCACCAGGATGAAGAAGCCTGCGAGCGAGCCAATGCGCACAAGGTCTTTCTTGATCATGCTGTAATCGGGATTGAACTCCACTTTTTGGGGAGGGGTATTCATCACTATCACAGACGGGGTGGGACGTTTATTTTTCTTAGCCATTTTTATTTCTCCTTCGATGGTAATTTTCAGATCGATCTCAAAGATCGCTCGGGATGCTTCACGAAAGCATCACCCCTGCGATGACTTCGTCAATTTTGTAATCGCGCAAACACCACAATGCGCTGATCGTTGACAAGATAAGGGTAGCACGAAATCAGTGTTACCGTAGGCGAGCCGGTGGATGCCATCACTTCCACAGCAGTGGGTTCGACCAAAACCGTGCGGTCCACGATATAGACGAACTGCCGCTGCTGGGTGTAGACGATGATCTGGTCGCCGGGCACGAGTCTATCCAGATACCGGAAGATCTCGCCATAAACATCATTGTGAGCCGAGAGTACCACGTTTCCATCGCGGCCCGGGTCTGGGGAGCCAATATACTGGCCGACTCCCTTCTTGAGCTGTTCCCAGCCATCGCCTTGAACGATGGGCGCATCCACATTGAGGGCAGGGATTTGCAGACGGACCGCCTGATCCGGCGCGGCAGTTGGCACGGGGATATTGGCCAGCGATTGCACCATCGGCAGAAGGTGAGATGGAATCTCCGCTTCGTTGGGACGGGTATTGCCCTGCGCATCGGGAGGGGTGTGCCCGGAAGGCAGCACGACCGCCATCACCAGCGGAGTTGGAGTGACAGTCTCAGGGTTGAGAGCAGCGACAACTTCGTTGTTAAGGGTACGGAGCAAGCCGAGTCCGTTGAGAAGCACGACAACCAGACCAATCACAGCGAGCACTTCCACGCCGAGCAGAACACGATCCATGAGTTTGCGGCGGGGCGGGGCGGGAGAGGGCTCAGGCGTGGATTCTGCTGCTTCTGCCGTATCAATGACCGGCGCAGATTGAGGCGCTGCGTCAAAATCGAAATCGGGCGCAACAGAAACGACGCGTCCTGTGCGGCGGTAATGTTCCAGGCGTTCCTTGCGCGCACCGCGTCGTTTCTCCACCAACAGACGGCGGAGTTCTTCAACGGATAGATCTTCAGGTGCTTTCTTGCGAGCCATAGCGAAGGGATTATACCGCAAGGAATGGCTGCAAGATTTTATGTAAGAGGGACTGTTTTCATCCATTCTTAATATTTAGTTACCCGCCGTGGCTTGATTTCGGTTTGAGATTCGGTTAAAATATAGAACATTTGTTTTATTGTTAATACAGCACGAGGAAGCTATGAAAAATAAAATTCTTGATGAAATTGAAACCAGTCTTCAAGAGACACGTTCCAACCTGTTGCATTGGGTGGAAACGGCGCCTGAAGAAAAACGCCTCACCTGCCTTGGGCTGGAAGATGAAACCTGCATTGAGGAACATTTGCATGTCATCGACGAATCGCTGGAAAAGATCAAGGAAGGTACCTTGGGCGTTTGCACGATCTGCCACGAAGCCGTGGAAACCCAGCTTTTGCAAATGGATTATACGAGCGCGGTTTGCCTCGGTCATTTTACGGATGCGGAACTGCGCCAGTTGGAAGCCGAACTGGAGTTATCGCAGGTTGTTCAGCGCGGCTTGCTTCCGCGGGATTTGCCTTCCATTCACGGCTTGAACATCGCAGCTTTCAGCCGTCCCGCCCAGATCATCGGCGGCGATTATTTTGATTTTATGAATTTCAAAGACGGCGCGCACGGAATTGTGATGGCGGACGTGAGCGGGCACGGCGTTTCCGCAGGCATGTTCATGAGCAGTCTGCAAACGGCATTTCACACGCTGGTCCCCGATGCAGATTCTCCCATCTCTGTATTGGAACGCATCAACCGGCTTTACATTCACAATATCAACTTCACAACTTTCGTGACCACCTTTTTGGGAAAGTACGATCCGCAGACCCGCATCTTGAGCTATGCGAACGCAGGACATAATTCCGCATACTTGTATCGCATGTCCACCGATGAAGAGTTCTGGCTGCGCCCAACAGGTCCCGCGATCGGTTTGGTGGAAAAGTTCACCGTTTACAAAGACGATATCAAACTGGAGCCCGGAGATATTCTGCTTCTTTATACAGACGGCATTACCGAAGCAGCGAATCAGCAAGGCATTCTGTGGGGCGAAGACCGGCTCGCAGATATCATTCGCGGGAGCGTTGACCTTACGGCGGAACAGATCATCCAAAATATCCTAAAGACGTTGAAGGTGCACACGGATGGAAGCCCATTTGTAGACGATGTCACTCTGGTGGTGGCAAGGGTCGCATAGAAAAAGACTGTATTGCAAAATACGCACACCCTCGGTATAATGTCAGTCCTTCGGACGGATAGCTCAGTTGGTTAGAGCACTGCGTTGACATCGCAGAGGTCGTAGGTTCGAGCCCTATTCCGTCCACTGGATATAAAAACGCTTCGACCGGGACGAGTAATTGGCCCAGTGTTCTGACAGAGAGTCCAGGCTGATAGTTGAGAGCCTCGACCAGAAACAGCCAGTGAAAACCACCCGCGAGCGGAAAACTGAAAGCCATTGCGAGTAAGTTGAACGGTTGGCTCCGTTATCAGCCTAAGAGATATCCTTGGCATTGCTCAGGATAAATCGGGTGGAACCGCGTGAATTGAATTCTCGCCCCGTTATTGGGCGAGAATTTTTTGTTTGTTTAAGTAAGGAGGCTGCTATGACTCAAGATGGAACTACCGTCACTCACCAGCGCCTCGGAGGTTTGTCTGCTTCCCTCTGAGACGCGAACATGTCCACGAAGCAGGAACAAACCGAATTAAGAAAGGAAGCGAAAATGTCACAACAAGAAAAATATCAGGATACGTATTTGTACAAGATCCGTCACTCCACGGCGCATGTGATGGCACAGGCTGTGATGGAGATGTTCCCCGATGGGAAGCCGACCATTGGCCCTCCCGTTGAAAACGGTTTTTACTATGATTTCGACCTGCCGCGCAACCTCACGCCCGAAGACCTGGAACAGATCGAAAAGCGTATGAGACAGATCGTGCAGGGCAAGCATGATTTCAAGAAAACGGTCATCTCTGCGGAGGAGGCGAAGAAGATCTTTGCCAATCAGCCGTATAAACTGGAGTTGATCGAAGGCCTTGAAAAAGGTGGCACGGACGAATATGGTCAGCCGCTGGATGGACCTCCTGAGATCTCGATCTATCAGCAGGATACATTCACGGACTTGTGCCGCGGTCCGCATGTGCAAAACACAAAAGAGATCAAACAGGATGCCTTCAAGTTGATGTCTGTGGCGGGCGCGTATTGGCGCGGCGATGAGAACAACAAGCAGTTGCAGCGTCTCTATGGCACGGCCTGGGAGACGAAGGATCAACTCAAAGAATATCTGCATCAGCTCGAAGAAGCGAAGAAGCGCGATCATCGCAAGCTGGGCAAAGAGTTGGAGATCTTCATCTTTGACGATGAGGTTGGTCCCGGGCTGCCGCTCTGGCTCCCCAACGGCGGAGTGATGATAGAGGAATTGGAAAAACTTGCCAAGGAGATGGAAGACAAGGCAGGATACGCGCGCGTCAAGACGCCGATCCTTACAAAGGAGGATCTCTTCTTGCGCTCCGGTCATCTCCCATATTATGCCGAGAGCATGTATGCGCCGATGGAACTCGAGGGTGTGAAGTATTACGTCAAGCCGATGAACTGCCCGATGCACCACAAAATCTTTGGCTCGAAGGGACGTTCCTACCGCGACCTACCCGTCCGCCTCGCTGAATACGGCACCTGCTACCGTTACGAGAAATCTGGTGAACTCTTTGGGCTGATGCGCGTACGCTCGATGCAGATGAACGATGCCCATATCTATTGCAGTGAAGACCAATTCGAGCAGGAGTTCATGGGCGTAGTAGCGCTGTATCGCAAGTACTTTGAGCTGTTCGGAATCGAGAAGTATGTGATGCGGCTGTCCTTGCACAGCAAGGCAGGACTGGGCAAAAAATATGTGGACAACGAGCGCCTATGGCTCAAGACGGAAGAAATGGTGCGCCGCGCGATGGATAACGGCGGCGTGCCATACATGGAACGTGAAGACGAAGCTGCATTCTACGGTCCAAAAATTGATGTGCAAGTTTGGTCAGCCATCGGGCGCGAATTTTCGCTGATGACAAACCAGGTGGACTTTGCCGTGCCAGAGCGCTTCGACCTGAAATTTACGAACAAGGAAGGCGTGGATGAGGTTCCACTTTGTATTCACCGCGCGCCGCTTTCCACGCACGAACGCATGATTGGTTTCCTGCTCGAGCACTACGCGGGCAACTTCCCTGTCTGGCTTTCGCCTGAACAGGTGCGCGTCATTTCGATCACGGATGCGCAGAACGAATACGCGGAAAAGATCGCGAAGCAATTGCGTGAGAACGGAATCCGCGCTCATTCAGACCTGAGTGCCTCGCGCATGAACGCCAAGATCAGACAGGCGCAGTTGATGAAAGTGCCGTATATGATCGTGCTTGGCGACAATGAGATGCAGGCCGAGCAAGTGTCTCTGCGTGTGCGCGACGGCAGCCAGCAGAACAACATTCCGCTGAGCGAGTTTGTAGCCCGAGTGAAAGATAGAATTTCAAGACGCGCAAGCGAACTTTAAGACAAAACTGGAGAGCTTTTTGGCTCTCCAGTTTTTATTTACTTGTGTAATTGTCTCAAAATGAACAATGATGATCCCTGAATGACAAGCGCAGTCAGCGATGCGAGGCCAAAGGAAACTGCGAGAGAAGTACTCTCGATCAGCAAGCCAAGCACAAGATAAAAACCTGCAAAGGCGAATAAGCCAAGTGTGAGACCACGCAGCACGTGGATGGCACCGTCTGAGCCTTGCTGACGTTGGGCAAAAACAGCAAGGATGCTGGCAAAGAGCGGGAAGGTGGTCAACAGTCCCGTTAGTTTTGAACCGATGATCGGCGCAATACCCGTAACGAACAAAATAAAACTCGTCCCGACCAAAATACGCGCAGGAATGTCCCATTGATTGAGTGTAGATGCGGCCACCTGCTCTGATTTTTGTTTGGGCATGAGCAAAACCCCAAGCGAGATCGTAAGCAATGCCAGCACAAAGAGCGGAAGCAAGGGTATGACCAATTCCTGCAAAGCGACAGTGATCAACGCAAAAACGGTCAAGCTGCCCAATGTTGTAATTCGCCAGTCAAATTTTGTGGAAAGCCAGGCGTGGACAAGGCAAAATGCGATCAATGAAAATGCACCGCTCAATGTACCCAGGATGGCGTTCGCGGCAAAGGGAATGTCATGAGTGATGGCAAGGAAGAAGATAACCGGGCCTGAGGTGAGCGGCAGCCCCACGATCCATCCGCTCACAGCAGGTCCCCAACGCCGCCCAGCCAAACTAGCTGTGCCAATAATGAGGGGAGCGAGAATTAGTTTCAGGGTGAGAATATTCATGGCAAAAAAGACATTACCTCGTCATGACGTAAATAGTGAGCAGGATGGTAAAGTCTGCGACCATGTGGCCAAACACGGCTGCCAACAAGCCACTATCTTTGCAAAGCAACTGCCGCCAAAGCCAGCCCGCCGAAGTCAGGATGATAACAGCAAACAGTATGGAAAATGGACCCACTCTGCCCCACAAGATGATGGCATGATAACCTGCATAGATCAGATCGCCGATGTGAAGCTTTCTTGTGGCACTCCCCAGCACGCCTCGCCAGAAATATTCCTCCACAAACGGGTTGACCAGTGAAAAATAAGCAACGAATGGAAACCACGATGTTGGATTTAACCCCAGCGATAAAAGCTGCGCGGGCAGATCGTCCGCGACGCCAAAC
>JACZJB010000180.1 GCA_014860805.1 Anaerolineales bacterium | reverse complement strand
CCCTTGATACACATCGGGCGCCCAAAAGTGGAAGGGGACAATGGCGACTTTGAAACCAAGCCCAACGATAACCAGCGCCAAAACGCCAAAAGCAAGCAACGGCGAAACCGTCCCCGCCGTAAACACCTCAGCGATCTTCTGCAGATCCGTTGTGCCGGAGAAACCAAAGATCAGGCTGAAGCCGTAGAGCATGATGGTGGAAGCCAGGGTGCCAAACAGCAAATATTTGAAACCCGCTTCTGTAGAACGCTCGTCCGCAAGCAGGAAACCAGCGAGGATGTAAAGCGGAATGGATGCGGTCTCGATCGCCAGATAGAGCATGACCAAGTCCGAGGAAACAGCCATCAGGTTCATGCCGAGAAGCGAAGCGAGAAGGAGGACATACGCCTCGCCTCGCTGCCCCGCCTTTTCATGATCCATCAAAAGCAAGGCAGTCGCTGCGCCTGCAAACATAAACAACAATTTGAAGAAGAAACCGAGCCAGTCAAAGCGAATCATGCCGCCGAGCACAGAGGTCGGTTCGCCTGGTTGACCGAACAACAGGCTGATGATAATCGCTGCGAAAAGCCCGCCCGCCGTCAACCAGCCTGCATTGCGGCGCTGATCTTCCTTCCAGAACGGCTCAAAGACAAGGATCAGGATGCCGAGAACCAGGATCAAAATTTCAGGGAGGATGGAAGCGAAAATTTGTGGAGTAAACATTATGCACCTCCCAACAGGCGCAGGATATTCTCAACGCCTCTTTCCACCATGGGGACCATGACAGCAGGGAACAGACCAATGACGATCATAAGAAAACACAGGGTTGAAATTGCCACTTTATCCAAAACAGTGACATCGCCCATGTGGCCTTCCAGATTTTCAGGCATTGGGCTAAAGAACACTTTACGAATATTCAGCATGATATAAGCTGCCGTGATGATGATCGAAATGCTTGCAATCACCGCCACCAACCATTGCTCCTGCCAAACGCCCATGAAGATTGGGAATTCGGCGACGAAACCAGAGAAACCCGGCATACCCATGGACACAAGACCGCCGATGATGAAGCCGATCGTGGCAAATGGCATTACTTTGGAAATACCGCCCAGTTCGGGAATCATACGCGTGTGCGCACGGTCATAGATCATACCGGTAATGGCAAAGAAGAGAGCCGTCATGATGCCGTGCGAGAACATCTGCACACCTGCACCCACCAAGCCATTATGGTTGAGAGTGGAAATGCCCAGCATGACCAAACCCATGTGTGAAACCGAGGAGAAACCGATCATGTATTTCATGTCGGTCTGGACGAAGGCGATATAAGCGCCGTACACAACAGCAATACCCGCAAATGTCATAATGAGCCAGGCCCATTGCTTTGCTCCTTCAGGCAGGAGCATCACACCCACACGCAAAGCGGCGAATGCACCGAGTTTCATCAACACGCCTGCATGGAACATGGAGACAGCCGTCGGCGCAGCAACGTGACCGTCAGGTGACCAGTTGTGGAAGGGCCAGATACCGCCCAACACTGCGAACCCAAAGAAAACAGGCAGAAACCACGCGTATTGGAAGGCAGCCGAGAAACCAGCACTTTCCATCTGCAACATATCGAAGGAAAGAACACCCGTATTCTGGTACTGTGTCCAGTACATGGCGAGGGCACCAACCAATGCAATGACCGAACCGATGAACAGATACAGGGTCAATTTCATGGCTGCGTATTCGCGGGTCTTTACCCAGCCCCAAATGGCAATGAGCAGGTACATGGGAAACACGGCGATTTCATAGAAGAAGAACAGCATGAACAGATCCAGCGAAACGAATACGCCGAACACGCCGCCTGCCAACAGGAAGAGGAAGGCAAAGAACTCACGCGGACGGTCCTGAATGCCAGCCATGACATGTTTGTCATCATCGCCCCAGGAAATAAGCACGCCTGTGAACATGACGATGCCCGTCAACAAGACGAGAGGAGCGCTCATTCCGTCCACACCAAATTTCAGGCTAATTCCAAGCGCAGGCAGCCAGTTGTAGGTTTCAATAAATTGATAGCCTGTCATGCCGCCGAGCAGGTACTGTGCATACATCCAGCCAGAAAAAAGAAGGTCAATTGCAGCAGTTGCAAGCGCAACGCCGCGGACTTCTGTTTTGCGGTCGGCAGGCATCAGCAACATGATGATTGCGGCTACAAAAGGAAGAAAAGTGATAATACTCAGGATGGGAAAATTCATCATCCACCTCTTAGAACAGAGCCACAACGGCTTTGTTGATGACTTCCAAAATCCACGCGGGCCAAACGCCAATGACTAAAATCAAAATCATTAACGGGACCACTACGAAAATTTCGCGCGTGTTGATCTCGGTCAGTTTGTGTTCGCCGTGCGCCCAATGCTCGTTCATGGGACCATGCAGAACCTTCATGATACCTTTCAAGATGTAGGCACCCGTGAAAAGCAAGCCAAGCATGGAAATGACGGTATAAATCGTAAGTACGGGATATGCGCCTCGCACCACCATGAACTCGGAGACGAAACCGTTGAGCCCGGGCAAGCCAAGAGAAGCCATGCTCATGAAGATCAGGATACCGCCGTAGACGGGAACAAGCGGGAACAGGCCGCCAAATTCTTCCAAATTACGAGTGTGCGTGCGTTCGTAGATCACACCAACCAGGAAGAACATGCCAGCCGCCGACAGGCCATGGTTGAACATCTGCAAGACTGCGCCGCTCATGGCGATGTGTGCATCGGCTGTTCCAGCTGCCAAACCCGCCGCAGCGATACCAAGCACAACAAATCCCATGTGATTGACCGAGGAATAGGCAACAAGACGTTTGAAGTCCGTCTGGCCGAAAGAACCAAACGCGCCAAAAACGATCGCACCCACTGCAAGTACAGCGAGAGCGCCCGCGAAGATCTTTGCTTCCAGCGGATAGAGCGGAAGTACAAGTCTGATAAATCCATATGCGCCGAGTTTGAGCAGCACACCTGCCAAAATCATGGAACCAGCAGTTGGAGCTTCGGTATGTGCATCAGGCAGCCAGGTGTGGAAGGGCCATACAGGGACCTTGACCGCAAAGGCGATGGTAAATGCCCAGAACGCAATGGTCTTGACCGTATGCACAGGCATGCCGAGGAGAATGGAACCAGCATCCAGCGAATTCCAGCGCTCATAGAGGGCAACCAGATCATAGGTCCCAAAGAGAACGCCGAGCATCTGCACAGCCAACAATAGGCCGAGCGATCCGCCCATGGTGTAGATCATGAACTTGAGCGAAGCGTAATCCTTGTTGGCACTGCCCCATTGATTGATGAGGAAGTACATCGGGACAAGACCGATTTCCCAGAAAACGAAAAAGATGAGCAGGTCAAGCGACATGAAGACGCCAAGCATGCCCGTTTCCAAAAAGAGGAAAAGCATCATGTACGGCTTGACGCGGTCCGTCACGCTGAAAGACGCGAGAATGGCAAGCGGCGTGAGTAAGGTGGTGAGCAAAACCATCGTGATGGAAATGCCGTCTACGCCGAGGTGCAATGAAGAGTGCAGCGCCTCGTACCAAATGTAGTTTTCCTGAAATTGAAAGCCCGTTGCATCAGGGTTGAAGTTGCTCCACAACACAAGCGTGAGCACAAAAGGAATCAAGCTGGCGCCAAGGGCATACCAGCGCAATAATTTTGTTTCGGCGCTTGGGAGGAAAAGCATGATCAATGCCGCAATGGTCGGCAGAAACAAGATCAGGCTAAGGAGATGAGAGTTGAGAAAATCCATCATGCGCTCCTATGCCAGCAATAGAAAATAAAGCAGGCCGCCGACCACAAAAAGGACGACCAATGAAAGGATGAGGTATTGCTGGATACGACCCGTTTGAATGGGGCGAAGATTTTTGCCGACCCACCAGGTGGCGTCAGCGGAACCATCGCCAAAGAATTGATTGATGACGGGAACATCAAAGTAGTTGCGAATTGCGCTTCCGACTCCGCCGGTAGCTGGTCCGAACAAATGGAGGATGCCATCAATGAAGCCTTTGTCCATCCACTTGGAGACGAATACCTCGGAGAACCAAACGGCAGGCTTGATGAAGAGGAATTCATACGCTTCATCGAAATACCACTTGTTCTTGAGCACCCCGATCTGGAGTTTGTCTTCCGCGGGTGTTCGAACATTGCGATAAGCAAAGTAGCCAGCGGTCAAACCGCCGAGAGCCACAACCAGCGAGGTCAGCAGCGGAACGATGTTGAATTCAACAGCTTCGGGGTGTTCAGCCAACGTGCTGCCGACAAACTCGTGGAACCAGTTCGGGACAAGACCGCCAAGGAGTGGGAAATGCTCAGGGATGCCGACCCAACCGTAGGTTATGGCAAAGAACGAGAGCACCACGAGCGGAGTGGTCATCGTCCAGGGAGTCTCATGTGCGTATTTGGCTTCATCTGTGCGAGGTTCGCCGAGGAAGGTCAAGGTGATCTGGCGCATGGTGTAGAAGGCGGTCAGGAAGGCGGCAACTGCAAGCGTGATAAAAACCGCCATGTGGCCGTGACCGAAAGCATCTGCAAGGATTTCATCCTTTGACCAAAAGCCGGCAGTGATGATCGGGAAACCAGAGAGCGCAAAGCCGCCGATAAGGAAAGTCCAGAATGTGATCGGCATTTTCTTGCGAAGGCCACCCATGTTGAACATATCCTGCGGGTCTACTTTGTGATTGCCTGTGTGAAGCACGCCATGTTCCATGCCGTGGATGACGGAGCCAGAGCCAAGGAAGAGCAAAGCCTTGAAGAAGGCATGAGTAATGAGATGGAAGACAGCCGCAACATAAGCGCCGATTCCGAGAGCGGCGATCATGAAACCAAGCTGTGAAATAGTGGAGTAGGCCAGCACGCGCTTGATGTCGTTTTGTGCAACGGCAATAGTCGCAGCGAAAATGGCTGTGAAAGCACCGATGAAGGCAACCACTGTCATGGCTGTGGTCAAGCCGTGGCCTTCGTAGCCAGCGGTGAGCAGCGGGAACATGCGAATAACCGCATACACGCCCGCAGACACCATTGTCGCCGCATGGATCATCGCAGAGACGGGCGTGGGACCTTCCATCGCATCCGGCAGCCAGACATGCAGCGGCCATTGGGCAGATTTACCGACGGTACCGATGAACAGCAAGATCGAAATCAAACCTGCGGCCGATAAGCCAAACACACCCGTCGGTACGGTTGCGAGAGTGTGTAAAATTTCTTCGGTAAAAATTTCACGGTAGGTCAACGTTCCCGTCACACTGTACAGGAAAGCAATCCCTAAAAGCATGAAAACATCACCGATACGGGTGGTCATGAAAGCTTTGATCGCCGCATTGCGGGCGGAAGGCTTGGCATACCAGAAACCGATCAGCAGGTACGAGCACAAGCCCATGATCTCCCAGCCTACAAAGAGCGTCAGCAAATTATCGGATAGAACAAGCACATACATACCAAAGGCGAACAAGCCGAGGAATGCAAAGAAGCGCGAGTACATTGGCTCCACGGACGGGACGGTATGTCCGTGGACGGTTGCGCCATGCGGGGGGAGACCCGCGTGGTCATGGTCACCTTCAGGTTGTCCGAAATTGTGATATCCAACGCTGTACAGGAAGATCATGAAGATAGTGATGGATACAAAGAACAATACCGCAGCGCCGACTGGGTCAACCAGCATGCCGATCTTCAGCCACGTTTCGCCTGTTGGCAGCCAATTGACTGCGGACTCAAAGGGATGTTCGCCAAAATGTTCCACGCCGAGTGCGCGGAAAAAGATGACCATACTTCCAAGCCACGAAAGAGCCGCCGCACCCACACCGATAGTGTGACTCAGTGCCTTGCTCTTGTTCGTGAATAACACGATCAAAAAGAAAGCCAGCACAGGCGGTAGCGGGATTAACCAAATTAATGTTTCAGTTGCCATAACTCCCTACCACTTCATCAAATCGAGTTCATCTGCGACAACAGTATTGCGCCTGCGGTACACAGAAATGACCAGAGCCAAACCCACGGACACTTCGGCGGCAGCGACAGCGAACACGATAACGGCAAAGACCTGCCCAGCCATCGAAGAAACGTCACCGTAACGCCAGAAGGACACAAGGTTGATGTTGACAGGATTGAGCATCAGTTCAACGCCAAGCAGGATCGCAACCGCATTCCTGCGCACCAACACGCCGAACAAACCAATCACGAATAACGCCGCCGCAAGAATAAGATACCAGGAGAGTGGGATCATCTGCGCCTCCTACTTTTTATTGAACGCGACATACACCGCGCCAACCAACGCCGCCAACAAAAGCACGGATGCAACTTCAAATGGAAGGACGTACGCCGCGGGCGAGGTCAATTGTTCGCCAAGTTGACTGATCGCATCAAAACCAGACGGGACAGCTGCTGCTGTCTTCGAAAAGCCGCTCCAACCCTGGAGCGTAAAGACAAGCCCACCAAAGGTCAACACCGCCACGAGTGCACCCGCCCACCAATTCTTATTCGTCTGGGGAGTGTTATCGCGCAAGTCTTTGCGAGTGAGCATCACCGCAAAGATGAAAAGGATGGCAATCGCGCCGATGTAAACCACCACCTGCACCACAGCCATAAAGCCTGCGTTCAACATCGCATAAATGACCGCGACACCGAACAGGGTGGCAACCAGCCAAAGCGCTGCATGGATCAAGTTGCGCGTCGTCACCACCATCAGCGCAGAGCCGAGAGTGAAGAGAGCAACGATCAGGAAAATAATTTGTTCACCAGTCATGTCACATCATCCCAATTAATGCTGGGCCTCCACTACTTTCTTCGGACCTTCCAGGCGTTCGCGTTCCTTGCGAGCCACGGAACGCGCGATCTCCAGCGCGATCCACCCGACCACCACGTTAGACAGGAACATGCCCGTTACGTAGAGCCAGCTATCCGCGCCGCGCAGAAGCGTATTCATCAACGCAGTTACAAGCACAAGCGCAAACGAAAGCGGAGTCAGGAATTTCCAGTTGAAACCAAGCATCTGATCGATACGGATGCGCATCATGGTGTACTTGACCCACATGATGACCCAGTAACCGACCATCGCTTTGATAACCAAAATGAGGATGGCGAGGAAGGGGCTGACTTGTTCCAGGCCGAAGAAGCGATACCCGCCGAAAAATAAAATAGACCAAAAACCGCCGAAGGTGAAGGCATGCAGCAATTCACCTGCATAGAACATGCCGAACTTCATGCCCGAATATTCGATGTTGAAACCAGCCACCAACTCGGATTCACCTTCCGCAAGATCGAAGGGAGCGCGTCCCAGCTCAGCAATGGCAGCCACGAGAAAGATCAACGCGCCAAGCGGAGAAATGATGAAATACCAAATGTTCTGCGATTCGATGATGGCGTTCATGTTCATCGAACCCGCAAAAATGGTCGGGATCATCAGCATGGCAAGCATGGGAACTTCGAACGCAACCATCACAGCCACCTGGCGGAAGCCGCCAATCATCGCGAACTTATTGTTCGATGACCAACCCGCCATAATAATGGAGAGTGTGCCGATCGCGCCGGCGGCGATCAGGAAAAGCACGCCGACGTTCAAGTCAATGCCAAGCATGACGGGCGCCAGCGGCACCACCGCCCATAGGATGAGCACAGACA
>JACZJB010000179.1 GCA_014860805.1 Anaerolineales bacterium | reverse complement strand
GAATCCGGAAAACGATCTTGCCAGCAGACGACCGCAAACCATTCAAAAATCCGTGGATTGGCTGACCGCCTCTCTCGACCTTCAAGCTGGCGCCTCCATCCTGGACCTTGGTTGCGGACCCGGACTCTACGCGGCGCGCCTCGCAGAGCGCGGTCTGAGCGTCACAGGTGTGGATTATTCACGCCACTCGATTGATTACGCTACAGAATTCGCCCGGCAGAACAATCTGGATATTGAATATCGTTACCAGAATTACCTGACGCTGGAAGATGAAAGTCAATATGCCGCCGCCCTGCTGATTTACGGCGATTTTTGCCCGCTCTCCCCAGAACAACGCCAAACCCTGCTTGCCAACGTTCACCGCGCCCTCAAGCCCGGGGGATACTTTGTCCTTGATGTGACCACACCCATCCATCGCAAAAAATATGGCAGCCACAATGGCTGGTACGCAGTCGAGGACGGTTTCTGGAAACCGGGTCCACACCTGGTGCTGGAGGAGGGTTTCGATTACCCGGAACAATCCATATTTCTGGATCAAGCCATCGTGATTGAGGAAAGAGGCAAAGCCTCAGTGTATCGTAATTGGTTCCAGGATTTCACTCACGAGACGATCACAGCAGAGTTGGAGGCAGGAGGCTTTGCGGTCCAAAGCGTTTGGAACGATCTGCTTGGAACGCCTTTCACGAAAGACACCGAGTGGATCGGGCTTGTCGCACAAAAACAATAAGAGGAGTGTTTTCTTGAATACCCCAACAACCAAACCACTCGTCCCCTGGTTGATATTATTTTCGCGGACGGCGCTCTTTGCCGTATTCCAGGTTGTGATTGCCGGATTCCTTGCCATGGCTGGGTCGCCGGCGCCATGGGAGACTTCCGCTGCCTGGTGGATGTTCAGCGCACTATTTACCAACATGGTTTCGATCATGCTGCTGGCCTGGCTCTTTGGCAGGGAGAACCGGCGTTATTTCGATTTCATCCCTGCCTCGCGCCAAACCATCTGGAAAGATCTGGGTCTGGTCCTGTTCTTGATGGTCGTATTAATGCCCCTGGTGACTTTTCCAAGTCAATGGCTGGCAAAATGGCTGTTCGGCTCCGAGGAAATTGCCTTTGCGCTCATGTTTCGCCCCTTGCCTTTGTGGGCCGGGATGGTCAGTCTGCTTTTTCCGCTGACGATTGCCTTCGCAGAGTTACCCACCTATTTTGGCTATGTCATGCCACGCCTCGAAAAGCAACTCGGCAACGACTGGTTGGCCTGGGCGCTGGCATCCTTCTTTTTAGCGCTGCAACACATTGCGCTGCCGTTGATTTTCGATTGGCGCTTCATCACCTGGCGGTTGGGCATGTTTATCCCATTGGCGTTCCTGATGGGCTTGAGCTTGAAACTGCGCCCGCGTTTGTTTCCCTTCCTGATGGCTATCCATGCCATGTTGGACTTGGCCACTGTGGTCATGTTCTTGATGGTGTAAATATCCAGGGGACATCATGACCATCCCCTTTGTACTAAACTATAAGGGAATTGCTTTTCGAACAAGGATGTTTTGATGTGGGATTTTCGCCGGTTGAGGATTGCCGTCCTGCTGCTGATCCCAGCGGCTGTATTACCTATGTAAGCAAAGAATATTTCAAAGATATTCAGCAGGAAGATGCAAAAAGTGATAAAGAGCAGAGTTATCGCTTTTACCAGGAATGGATGAAAATCTGCACCGGCGATATAAACTTTGTGATTGATACGATATTGATGAATATAATAAATAACAATGACGGCAGCATGTATCTGCCCGGCAGGGGACATTTTTCAATGACTGACCTCTCACTTGCCAGTTCATTACTGGTGCGGATGCTTAAAGGCGGGGAGGCAACCCGCGACAACATGGAATACCTACAAGAGTTAAACCAGGTCTGCCTTGAGTCTTTTGATCGTTATTTGAAATACCCTGATCTCATCGTGGAGAAAAAAACAATGAATCTAAATGACTGTCAACGTGAAATGCGTTCTGCGTTTTTGGGTGGATTTGCCGGGCAATTGGTTTCCGGCTTGATCTGGCTGGCGGCCGCCGGGGTGGCAACCTGGAGTTCTTCGGTTACTGCAATGGCTGTACTCTTTTTTGGGAGCATGGGGATTTTCCCCCTCACGCAATTGTTGGTGCGCCTGATGGGTCGTCCCGGCAGAGTCAGCCCGGAAAATGGACTGTGGATGCTCGGTTCCCAGGTCGCCTTTACCGTTCCGCTCAATTTCCTGCTGGTCGGTGCAGCAACGCTTTACCGTGAAAACTGGTTTTTCCCGGCGGCGATGATTGTGGTTGGCACGCATTACCTGCCTTTCATCACACTGTACGGCATGAAGATGTTTGGAATCCTGTCCGCTATTCTGGTCGTTATTGGCGCCGGCTTGGCGTTCTATGGACCGTACGTTTTCAGTCTGGGGGGCTGGATTACAGCCATTCTCCTGATTGCTTTTGCCTTTTTGGGCCGTTACCTGGTTTTGCTGGAGGAGAAACGGTGAAACCCAATTTTCCCATCCTCGAACACGATTACACATCGGAAGCAAAGATTGAACCGTCCCGGATCATCAAGCCTAAGAATGTGCCAGAACATTGCGTTATCTCATTCTTCCGGGACGTGAACGAAAAAGTGATCTTGGAGAATCAGGCAAAGGTCGCTGTTCCGAACCGCTGGGAGGATGGCGAACATCCTATTTATGAGATCGAGCATCGCGGCAGGAGACTGGCGTTCTTCCATCCGGGCGTGGGTGCGCCGCTTGCCGCCGGTTTGTTGGAGGAAGCTATCGCATTTGGATGCAGAAAGTTTATTGTTTGTGGCGGCTGCGGAGTTCTGGATAAGGAATTGACCGTTGGAAAACTCATTCTGGTAGAGAGCGCACTGCGGGATGAAGGCTTGTCCTATCACTACATCAAACCTACGCGGGAAATCCAGGCGCAGCCGCAGGCTCTGGCGGTGATTCGCACCACCTTGGAAACGCGCAGGCTCCCGTTTGTAAGCGGCAAGACTTGGACAACCGACGCCCCCTACCGCGAAACACAAACCATGATCGATGCCCGCCGCGCCGAAGGCTGTCTGACCGTTGAAATGGAAGCCGCCAGCCTGATGGCGGTGGCGCAGTTCAGGAACGTCCCGCTCGGTCAGATTCTCTACGCGGGCGATGATCTGAGCGGCGAGAACTGGGACAAGCGCGGCTGGCAATCACGCAAAGAGATTCGCGAGAACCTGTTCTGGCTGGCGGCTGACGCTTGCCTGGAATTGTAACCATGAAAAACAAATACTCAACCATCCTCCTGCTTATTGCCGCAATCATGATGGTGTTCGTCATGCGCACCCGGCTGGCTTCCAATGTCACCATGCCGCGCACGTTTGAAATTTTCGATATCCTGGCGGTGGCCGGCGCGCTATTCGTTCTCATGAAAGGCCATCGCAGCCTGCGGCGGCAGGATGTGATCTCTGCGTTGGTGTTGGGTCTGGTGATTGGCGTGGGGATGATGTTCGCTACCCTCTTTTCGCCCTATCCCTTCTTTGGAGTGGTTCGCAGTAATGCGGGGCAGGCAGGGGTGCGCGGCATACTCACATTTACCGCGGCACTGGGCGGTCTGGCGATCATGCGCCTGGGTGGACCGGTACAATTCCATGCCGCCAATGGCAGCTGGCGGGAAATGAGCCAAGGCGTCCTGGTGGGATTGACGATTGGCTTGCCTTTGGCTGTTGTGAATGTTTTTGCATTGCAATTCACACAAGGACGGCCGGTTAACTGGCAGAGTCCAATCGCCACCCTTTTGGATGCCCTCCAGCCAGGTATTGTCGAAGAAATTATTTATCGCTTTGTCCTGTGGGGGCTACTCTGGCTGGTCTTAAGAAACAGCCTTCCTACGCAGGCCGCATGGCTGGCGGGGTTGCTTGCGACTCTGATACATAGTTTTTCCCATTTCGATGAACTATTCGTGCAGTCTCCACTGATGGGTTTGGGTATGGGAGCATTACTGACATTACTGTGGGGACTGCCACTACTTACCCTCACCCGCCGTCGAGGACTCGAATCGGCACTTGCATTTCATTGGATCCAGGATGTAGCCCGGTTCCTGGCTGGCTTTTAGCATTTCATTGACTCTTTCTAATTTTGAGGTGCTGTGATCATGAAACGAATTCAAAAATTCATAAACATCGTCATTTTTTCACTGATGGGGCTCTGCGTCGTTTTGTTGGCATTTTCAGCCTTGGATAATTTAACCCTTCCCTATCGCTCGGCTTCCGTCGATGTTTTGAGCGCTGCCGACAAAACCCGTTTGGCGGAGACGCAGCATTTGCGTCAGAACCTAGGCGATGAAGTCTGGCCGGGTTGGGGGCAGACTGACATTCCAATGATTGTCTACAACGAGGAGTCTGCTTTCCTGGTTGGCTTTTTCAATCCGCCGGAGGGCTGGGTCAACGTCCCGGCTGGCATTCAGCATGGACAGGGCTGGGAGCCTGTGGCGGATGAAACCTTCATGGGCGAACAGTATTATCGTCAGCGATTGGACGGAATTACCCCGGAGGCGTTTACAGTGATGGTGGGCGAACGCTGGGTTTGCAGCCTGCCAACATTCGACTGGATGCAGATCAGCCTGAGGCAGAGTATACGGGATGATTTACCCTCCTTCCTGCAACCGGTTTTCCCCTACCGGCTTTTCATCCGCCAGCTGGTCGGCGGCGATGACCAATATATTTCACTCAACGTACATGAGTGTTTCCATGCTTACCAAGGCCTGCTGGCTGCCGGGAAACTCGCGGCTGCCGAGAATTCGAATATTCAGTATGAGAGTCAATATCCCTGGGAAAATGAAGCCTTGCAGACCGATTGGCAGACTGAGTTGGCACTGCTGGCGGATGCTTTGCGAATGACTGACCAAGACCAGAGCCTGGAACTTGTACGCCGTTTTCTGGAAGTTCGAGCCGCCCGCAGGGACTCTGCCAACCTTTCCCCCGAGTTGATCGCCTACGAGCAAAAACGGGAATGGCTGGAAGGTCTGGCTCGTTACGCCGAATTGGAAATCTGGCATCAGGCATCCCTCGGGAAGTACATACCGACTCCTGAATCTGTCCTGCTATCTGATTTTGAAGAATATGGCAACTTCGATCAGCGTTGGTCCCGAGAGCTGGACCAGTTTTCCAGAATGGCTGGTGATGAAGGTGATGGGCGGTTTTACTACACCGGCATGGCGCAGGCATATCTGCTTGATCGGTTAATGTCTGATTGGAAATCACACGTCTTCAATGAATATATTTGGCTGGATGATCTGCTGACCACCGCCGTTCAAAGTTTAGAATAAATCGCCAATTTTTACATCACAACCGCAATCGGATATGACACGGAACAGCTTGTAATGCAGGTATGTGTGCCAGGGAGATATAGAAATTATGCAAGTTGCATGTATGAATTTTTTGGCAAGAACCTATCATCACATCTTGAAGCTGGTGTAAACCCTTGCAGACTTGGCAGGGAACGAAGAGATCCAGTCCGCACATCTGGAGATGCGTTGCAATACCGTCCGAAGTTGATGCTTGAACAGTTGGGGAAAATCAATCGACAAAACGCGCAAGGATGGTTTCCAGCGTTTCAACGGTGTTCATCTTTTTTATCTCATCTAGCGTAAATGCGGATCTTAATTCATAAGCACGTTGTTTCGCTGCATCCGTGCTGGATGGATGACCTATGGCAGGTAAAATTATTTCCATCGCTACACTAACCTTTCCCTGTTGAATAAAACAATCTGCCAGTTCCAGTGCAGCATCAATGGCTTGAGGCATGGCATGAGCTTCCAGTGAGAATTTGATGGCACGTTTGAGAGTCTCATTTGCTTCATCCCACTCTTCAGATGCCATGGCAACCTTTCCAAGGTGAGTCAATGCCCAGCCTATATCCCAAAGTGCGCCAAGGTCAGTAAAGATACGAAGGCTTCGTTCAAGCAACTGTTTTGCTTTTGGAAGATCGCCTCGCAGCAAATGCAGCACACCCAATCGTCCTGTCGCAGTTCCCATGCCCCAGGGGTCTTTGATGGCGGTGCTCGCAGCCAGGCTTTCTTTCAAATATTCTTCAGCATCATCGAGTAAGCCCTTACGAATCGCAATGGGGCTGAGATAGTTCAACGCAAAACAAACAAAACGGGTATTGCCGATCTTGCGCCACAAAGCCAGCCCTTTTTGCATGCGCTCGTAGGCATAATCCAAATCTCCAACCTGACCTGCAATATATCCCTGATCGAAGGTACCCATCGCGGTGTACCAGGCATGTTCATATTTCTCTGCAAGTATTGCGCCTTCGTCCATGCACCTGCGCGCGTATTCATAGTCGCCCATTACCGAAGTCACGATGCCGCAAAAGATCAGGGCTCGGAACATCAAACTTGTATCATTCAAAGGTTTGAGAATTTGCAGCGCTTCTTCAGCGCATTGAAGTGACTCGGCATGATTACCGCTTCTGAAAATGATCATGCCGGCAAAAGAAAGTGCGCGCCCGAGATATATCTGCTGTGTGCGTGTCACAGATTCCAGTCGAAGTGCCGCGATAAACTCCTTGGCCTGTTTTGTGCCATCCTGCACCCAGCCATGATGGTCATACGCAAAGTACAAGCCTTCCATTGCCGCGTCCAATGTTTCAAAATGCTTCTTCTGTACCGCATGGTTCCATGCGATCTGCAGGTTTCCAAATTCCCTGTATAGTTCATCGACGCGATTCTCAGTATCCGCGCCGTAGATCAGGGGAGCACTCTCCGCCAGATAATTCAAATAATAGTTACTGTGCCTGCCGCGCAGCGTAACTTCATCTTCCAGATGCATCACAGAGTATTGTCGGATGATCTCATGCAGGTCGAATCTTCCATCTGGATATCTTCGTACCAACGATTTGGACACCAGACTCAATAGCACGCTTCTATCCACACCGACAACTGATTCAGCCGCCTCAAAGCGGAACCCACCCTGAAAAACGGACAGCCCGCTCAATACGTTCTGCTCCCGCTCCGAAAGCCGCTGCCATGAGTACTCGAACACTGCCCGCAGACTGCGATGTCGTTCGGGGATATCACGCTGGGTGGAGGAGAGAAAATCAAAACCACGTTCGATCTCGTCCGCGATCTCTTCACAGGAAAGCACATCGATCCATGTGGCGGCGAGTTCGATGGCGAGAGGCATACCGTCTACAAGCTGGCAAATACGGATGGCTGCTTCACGCTCACTGTTTTTCAATTGCATGTCGGGGCGCATCCGTTGAATGTGCAGTTCAAAGAGTTGCAAAGCACTGTACACAGCCTTCCCCTTGTCTGATTTTGGGGGAACTGACAAACCACTCAGTTCAAATGTCCATTCGCCTTGCAGGTTCAATCTTTCGCGCGAAGTGACCAGAATTTTTAAGAGGGGAGTCTTTTGTAAAAGCTCCGAAATCTGCGGCGCGCCTTCCATGAGATGTTCGAAATTATCAAGCACGATCAAGACTTTTTTGTCGCGGAAATAATCGCTCAAACGGTTCTTAAGTTCTTCACTGGTTGAAGAGGGGATGTTGAGCACGGATGCAATGGCAGGTAGAATGGAATCTGGTGCGTTGAAAGCAGCCAATTGAATGAAGTAAACATGGTCGTCAAAAGTTGAGAGGTGGGCGGTCGCCACTTCCATGACGAGACGTGTTTTCCCAATGCCACCGGGACCGAGAATGGTGATGAGGCGTTGGCGCGGGTCGGTGAGCATGTTCGCCAAACTCCCACGCTCCTGCTGGCGGCCAATGAACGGGAATGGAGAGGCGGGGATATTCGAAGGGGGAGAAAAGGATTCAGAAACAGCGACCAGTTTCTCGGTCGGGGTTGAGGCGTTGTCCAGGCGCTGGACACTGCCTTCGCCGCGTGCGATCTTGAGGAACAGTGTCTGCTCTTCGGGTGGGACTTCCAAATGATGGGCAAGCAATTCGGCAATTTGTTTTGAAGGTCGGCGCTCATCGTTCTCGATCTTGCGAATGGCGGAGAGGGAACACCCCACATGAGTGGCGAGCATCTCCTGAGTGAGGTCGAGCTTTTTGCGGCGTTGCTTGATCCAAGTTCCAAAGGTATCGGCGCTCATAGTTGGGGATTGTATCAAGAAATTGTGTCACTTTTTGTGTTACTTGCTGCCACCTATTTGATGGTTATGGAACGTATCATGGGCTATCGAAAGGAAATAGTTATGACAGGCACCGAATTATTACATCCACGTTTTTTTAGCCCGGCGGCGGTCCGACGTTATCTTTTTTAGGCGTTAATCTTGCCTACAAGATCTCGAGTCAGGATACAGCTGGGAAACGGTCTTTGTTGGAATATCTGGCTAAAACACAACGTGGAAGAAGTTGGAAATCTTGAATTATTTCTTCCCGCATTGTGTACAAATTTAGAAAATTAAAAGAAAAAAATATGAAATATTTCAAACTTTTCTCGATATTTACAGGTGTATTAATCTTTCTCTCTTCATGTAATGGTGTTCCGAGTGTCCCAATTGAAAACACGCAACAGCCTGCAGCGATTACTGTGAACACACTTGTGCCGACCGAGACAATGGAACCAACTGTAACAGGGATTGCTACAGAGACGGCTGTCCCTGCCATGGCCACCGTGGTCACAACGCAGTCTGCGCAATGTCTGGACTCGGCTGAGTTTGTATCGGATGTGTCCATCCCGGATGGAACCAATCTTATGACTAACACAGACTTTGTAAAAACCTGGCGCGTCAAAAACACAGGGACTTGTACCTGGGACAGCCGTTATAGCTTTGTCTTCACGGACGGTACATTATTCTCAGGTTACGAACGCATCACTCTGCCCTTTGTAGTTGCTCCTGGTCAAACAACTGATCTGAGCCTTGACATGACCTCACCAATTTACCCTGGCGCCTATGAGAGTGATTGGAAATTCCAATCGCCAAATGGAAGCAGATTCGGCGTCGGCAAAAAGGACTCGCCGTTATGGGTCAAGATCGTGGTTGGTCAGCAGGGAGGCACATCCATCTCTGGTTTTGTATATCAGGACCGAAATGGGAACTCCAAATACGATTTTGACGACCAACTAATGGCAAGCCGTGAAGTCTGGCTGCAACAGGGAAGTTGTGATCTTGGCGGACCGCGAACTGCAAGTGGAGTCTCTGGCGGTGATGGTCGTTACACCATCACTGGAAACTTCAGCGGCAAGTATTGCTTGAGCTTGCAGCGACCTGACGAAACAGTTTACACCCTCAATATTTCTTTAACGACGGGTCAGCGCTTCGATGGAGCGGATATGCAAGACGCCGTTCCCAATCTCGTTATTTCTGGCAAAGTCTGGAACGACACATCCAAACCCGATGGAGCCCAACAATCTGCCGAACCGAATCTGTCAGGGGTGATTATTCTTCTCGATTTAGGACCCTGCGCCAATCCGGTCAGTCTCGTTCCAGTTTCGGTTCTTACGGATGCACAGGGAAACTTTTCCTTTGGCAGTTTGTACGGCGGCACGTATTGCGTCAGGGTTCGCGCGGGCGAAGGAGGTAATGTCAGTATCTTGGGATCGGGAACATGGACAACGCCTGCCAACGGAATTCAACAAGTCACCATCCAGCCTGGTGAGCAGAAGTCCGTCAGTTTTGGATGGCAATACAAATAAGGAAAACCAGATGATATCACTCATGCCAATGGAACAAGATGAATTCGATACGTTCTTCGAAGGCAATATCGTTCGATATGCGGAAGAAAATGTGAGAAGTGGTAGATGGCAACAGCAAGAGGCGCTTGAAAAATCCCGTGCTTCATTTCGAGGATTTCTGCCGAACGGGCTGCAATCGAAGGATCAATATGTCTTCCATATTTTCGATAACGAACAGGATTTGAAGATCGGCATTTTGTGGGTCGAGGTGAAAATGGATGAGCCTCACCGCCCAGCCTTTATCTTTGATTTCGTGATCGATGAACCTTGTCGTGGAAGGGGTCTCGGTAATAAGTCATTACTGGCACTGGATGAAAAGTTGAAACAAATGGGCGCGGAGAGCGTTGCGCTGCATGTTTTTGGATATAACACAACTGCCTTTGAACTTTACAAAAAGATGGGATACGAAGTGACCGACATCAACATGCGGAAAAACTACAAGTAGGAATTTCCATCCAATACAGATTTGATTAATTGCCATTGAGTTGAAAGCATAAACGAATCAATTGAAACTTTTTTACATTTTGCCTGTCAAAGCCTGTGTATAGGAACTTATCGTCTGCTAAAGGAACAAACAATGAAACTTACAATTAATAACGTCAGCAAGAAATATTCCAACAAAGTGTTGGGATTGAATAAATTCAGCCTGGAACTGGAACCTGGCATTCTCGGTCTGCTCGGACCGAACGGCGCGGGAAAAACCACGTTGATGAACATTCTCGCCACGATCACACGTCCCACGGAAGGGCAGGTCTTATGGAATGGCGTGGATATCGTCAAGAAGCCAGATGAGTTGCGGCGCGTGCTTGGATACTTGCCGCAGTCGTTTGGGGTCTATCCCAATTTGTCGGCGCAGGAATTTCTCGAGTACATGGCGGCAGTCAAAGGCTTGGATTCCCGAAGCGCCCGCCGTCGCATCGATGAACTGCTTCAGTTGGTCAATCTGACTGAGGCGAGAAAACGTCCGCTGGGTGGATATTCGGGCGGGATGCGTCAACGTGTGGGCATCGCGCAGGCATTGCTCAATGATCCGCAATTGCTTATCGTCGACGAACCAACTGTCGGGTTGGACCCCGAGGAGAGAGTCAGGTTCAGGGATCTGATCGCAGATTTGAGCGGGGAACGAATCGTGATCCTGTCCACGCACATTGTTTCGGATGTGGAAGCGACAGCCACGCGCATCGTCATCAGCAATCATGGCCGCAAGGTGGCAGATACGTCGCCTGAAAATTTCCTGCGCATGGTGGATGGAAAAGTGTGGGAGTGGCTGATCCCGAGCACTGAGTTGACGCATGTGAAGAAGCAGCATCTGACGAGCGGAGCGCTGCGCCGCCCTGATGGCGTGCAACTGCGTGTGATCGCGGATGCCTCGCCTGCAACGGATGCGCGCCGCGTCACACCGACCTTTGAGGATGCGTATCTCAAACTTGTTTCGAATGGACAGGCGGCATGATGAACACGTTACGCTGGATCTATCACATGATGCTTGCTGATCTGCGCGAGAGGGTACGCACCCCAAAGTTTTTGGTTATCATCGGTTTGGCGATGCTGGCGGGCTATGCCTATATCCCCGCCACGGACAGCGCCACGCTTTCGATCGCGCTCGGTCCGTGGCGCGGAGTCAACAACTCGGCTTGGGTCGGCACGGTCTTCGGCATGCTGACGGTACTTATCATGCCCATACTCGGATACTTCCTCGTGAAAAACGCCATCGAGCTTGACCGCCGCACGAATGTGGGTCGCGTCATCGCCACCACGCCGATCAGCAAACCTGTATATGTGTTGGGCAAATGGCTGAGCAATCTTGCCACTCTCACGATGATCCTCTTCATTCTCAACATCATGGCGTTGGTCATGCAGCTTGTGCGCGCCGAAGTCACGCAAGTAGATCTGTGGGCGCTCTCCGCGCCGATCTGGCTGATGGGTTTTCCGATCTTCGCGCTCATCGCTGCCATCGCTGTTTTGTTCGAGTCTATTTCGTTTTTGAGCGGCACCTTCGGCAATATTCTTTTCTTCATTGGCTGGGTGCTCTTCCTTGAGTTCATCGGTCTGCCTGGACTCTTCGAATTCAACGTTGGTGTCATCCAGCCGCATAACGACCTGCTTGGCGTGTCACTTCCACTTGCTTCGCTACAAGCCATCGGAAATCAATTGTTTCCTGAATTCGTTGGTCACTTCAACTTTGGCGGCGCGAATTACGGCATGGCTCCGCAAATCGTGGATTGGCAGGGCGTGGATTGGACGCTCGCCTATATGCTGGATCGACTCTCCTGGCTGGCTCTTGCCATCGGTTTGACTCTCTCTGCCGCCCTGCCGTTCGATCGCTTTGACCCCGCGCTTGCTTCTGCTTCGAAAGCAGATTCTCCACTGAAGCGTTTCTTCCGCCGTAAGCAGTCCGTGGTTGAACCCGCATTCCTGCATACAAAAGTTGACCTCACGCCACTCGCAGAACAAGTTTCCTCCTCACGTTTTGGTAGGTTGCTGATTGCCGAACTCAAGTTGATGTTCAAAGGCAAACGCTGGTGGTGGTACGGTGTGGCAGCCTTCATCTCGCTGCTCGGCTTCGCAGGTCCGCCTGATGGACGGGCAGTGACCGCGCAACTCGCGGTGCTGTGGCCCGTCATTGCCTGGTCCGCGATGGGGACGCGCGAAGAACAATTTGATACAACCAAACTGCTCTTTTCGGCAGTGGACCCGATCAAGAGTCAATTGCTGGCAACGTGGTTGTCAGGCGTCTTGCTCGGACTCATCGCTACACTCGGCGTCAGTCTGCGGATGGTCATCGAAGGGCAGGCAGGATTCATCCTCGCCTTTTGGGTTGCAGCGTTGTTCATCCCCTCGCTTGCTTTGGGACTTGGTTCCGTCAGCGGTTCCCCGCGTCTCTTCGAAGCAGTCTATCTCATCTGGTGGTTCCTTGGCGTGAACGGCGTCAAGCCGATGGACTTCATGCAAGGTTCTTGGGATGCTGTTTCGCTGTTGTGGGTATCCATTTATTTGCTCCTTGCGATGATCTTCTTCTCTCTCGCATTGGCAGGACGATGGCGGAGGTTGGTAAAGTAGACCTCTTGCATAGGTGTGCCATAATAGGCACATGAGATACGAAACAATCGAACATCTAAAATATAGTGACTTCAAGCGGCTAACAGGCGTCCAGCGAGAAACCTTCGAGTAGATTCTCACAATCGTTGAGAAAGGCTTGCGAGACTTCGGGAGACCGCCAAAACTAAGCCGAGCCGATCAGTTGTTGATGACTTTGATGTACTGGCAAGATTATCGAACGAGCCGAAATGCCTGCCGACGCCGAACCGTTTGCCAGCAATCCCGTTTCATCGTGCATGTTATAGTCCGCAATGTACTTGGGCTGGATTTGTTTCTTGCGAGCGTGCGACGCCTTTAGAAAATTGTTTCGATATTCATTGGGTGTGATTCCGAACTGCCTTTGGAATGCACGTGTAAAGGACTCATGAGTCTTGAATCCCGCATCCATCGCAAGACGAAGGATCGCCTCTTCACTGACAAACGCAAGTTCAACAAGCTGAGGAGGCCGCACGGGAAGGGCTTGACGAGATCCGCAGAATCATTTGGGATATGCAGCCCGAACAAATTGAAAAGGCTTCTCTTATCGAAGCGGTTGAAGAACTGGCGGCACGCTGGTCTGCGAACTTACATCCAGGCATCTTTGTAATCCATCACGTATTGTCGGAATAAAATCGGTTTTCTTCCTGTTAATCTCTCGACTTCATCCGTCATCGGATCTGCCATTCCAAATCGCGTGGATGTGTACAATCCAGTCATAACCAGGGCAAACATAAAAGACGTTCCTCTGTGTATCGTCTCAATGAAGAAATTCAACGGGTTTGGGTTGCGGTAGGTGATTCTGCGTCTTAGCACCTCACTCATGATATTGGCTGCTTCCCAATAGTCCAGCCGTTCGCTGCCAGTCAGGTCGTAGTTCCTGCCGGCATGACCATCCTCAAGTAAAACTACAGCCGCGACCGCACCAATGTCACGCGCATCAATGAATGCAGTCTTGGCTTTTCCTACTGGCACAAAAATCTCGTTTCTCTCCCTGATCTCCCTGCGATGGGTGGTGTTCAGATTTTGCATAAAGAAACTGCAGCGCAAAAAAGTCGTTTGCACATTGATTTCCTTCAAATAGGACTCCACCTTGTAATGGGGGACATATTTAGTGTTCTCGATCCCGATTAGGGAAAGGAAGACCACATGGGTTACACCCGCACGTTTGGCGGCGTCCATCGAAGGAACCATGTCCCGCTGGATATTTGTGATGTGCGGCGGACGCATGTAGAACATGCGCTTCACACCTCGAAACGTTTCTTCATAGGTCGACCGATCGGTAAAGTCAAAACGAACCGCTTCAACCGCTTCCCCGAAACGCTCCTTGAGTTTGTTCACATCCCTATCTGCCACGCGGACTATTCCGCCTCTGGCGAGTATCTGCTTTACGACTTCCGCGCCGACATTGCCCAGCGCGCCAATTACCAATATGGGGGATGACATGTATTTACTCCTGACTTGACTTTATATAGACCAGTCATTATAATAACCCAGTGATCATATCTTGAAAAGATGACAAAAGACATCTTCTGGACGGAGACAGACATGAGCAATGCCCGCGAACAAATCTTGCAAACCACCTGTGCCTTGCTGGAAAAGCAGGGCTATCATGGCACCGGCTTGAATGAGATCATCAAGGAAAGCGGTTCCCCGAAAGGGTCCTTGTATTATTACTTTCCAGAGGGCAAGGAACAGATCACAGCCGAGGCGGTGCTTCAATCTGGAACTCAGACTGCCGAGCGGATCCGCCAGGGATTATCAGAGAACTCCAACGCTGCCAAAGCGGTTTCGGACTTCATTCTGAACGTTGCGGAGCATGTCGAACGATCTGGTTTCGCAGCAGGCAGCCCGCTGACAGCTGTGGCAATGGAGACTGCAACCACCTCCACAAGGATCAACGCAGCTTGTCATGAAGCGTATCAAATGTTGAAATCCGCTTTTCAAGACAAGTTGATCGAATGCGGGTACTCGAAAACAAAAGCCGATGAATTCGCAACCTTCATTGTTTCAGCCATCGAAGGCGGGATCATCCTGAGCCGTACTTCACATACCGCTGACCCGCTGCGCCTGGTAGCAAAACAATTGAAAGCCGTATTGGCTTTATAGTCATCAAAAAATAATTAAAAAAAATCAAAGGAGTCTTATGAAGATCGTTGTATTTGGCGCGTCACGCGGGTTGGGTTTTGAAGTGGTCAAGCAGGCATTGGAGGCAGGGCATATTGTGACGGCATTTGTGCGTTCCCCCGAGAAGTTCACAGTAAAAGATGACAACCTGATTGCGATCAAGGGCGACTCGATGGACGCCGAAGCTGTCAAAAAAGCGATTTCAGGGCAAGAAGCGGTGATCAGCGCGTTGGGTCCAACCCGACCACCGGTTCCGCATATGATGGAAACCTCTGCAAAAAATATCGTGGCTGGTATGAAAAAGCATGACGTCCACCGGTTGATATCCACAACCGGCGCAGGCGTTCGTCAGCCGGAAGATCAACCCAAATTCATCGATCATTTTATCGGTTTCCTGCTTAACCTGCTGGCGAAGGATGTGGTGCTGGATTCCGCTACAAACGTGAAGGTAATCCAAGCATCCGATCTGGATTGGACGGTGGTGAGGTTCCCTCGCCTGATGGACGGAGAACACAAGGGCAATTATCAGGTTGGGTATGTCAGCAAGAGTTCTGGTACGCAACTTTCCCGTGCTGATGGCGCCGACTTTATCTTGAAAGAACTGACCCAAAAGAAATGGTTGAAAAAATTACCTCTTGTGAGTTATTGATTCTGGAGTCGAGATTCCACCATCTCGGCAAATTTAACTGAATAACTCATTGCATCGAACAACCAATACCGCGAAGTGACCAGATTGCGATCTGTGACCACGTGGGGAAAGGGGATCAAGCCTTTTGAGTATTGGCTGCTATCGCGTAAAGCGGCACGGGTTTCATCTTCCACATACACGTCATACGTGCGGAAGCGCCGCCCAAGCAGCCAAAATGTCGAAGCGTACCAATCATCTCCAAGCCTTTGTGAGTGAGGTAGTCTTGTAATCGTGCAGCACACTTTTGCCTGTATCAGGAT
>JACZJB010000178.1 GCA_014860805.1 Anaerolineales bacterium | reverse complement strand
CCTACGATGTATATTAGGAGAGCAGAATGAAACGATACCTGCCCATGATTAAAAGCATTTTGCTGTATGTTGTCCTTACAGGCGCAACAGTGTTGATGAGTTTCCCGTTGTTTTGGATGATCTCATCCTCTCTGAAAACTTTGGAAGAAACAAACTCCCCGGGCATCGTTTGGGTTCCAGATAACCCGACCCTCGCAGCCTACACCAGCATTTTCCAAAACCAGGATTTCCTGCGTTCCTATTTCAACTCTGTCTTTTATGTTACCCTCGCATTGGTTGGGACATTGATCTCCATCGCCGCAGTGGCGTATGCCTTCAGCCGCATTGAATGGCCTGGAAAAAACGTGGTCTTCTTCCTCATGCTTTCTACGATGATGATTCCCCCGCAGGCTCTCATCGTCCCGCAATATGTCTTCTTCAACAAGCTGGATTGGATCGGAACCTTCAACCCGCTTATCATCCCTGGCTATTTTGCGGGCGGCGCAGCCATGATATTTTTACTGCGCCAGTCGATGGCACAAATCCCCAAGGAATTGGACGAGTCCGCATTTGTGGATGGGGCGAATCATATTCAAATCTGGTGGGAGATCATCCTGCCGTTGGTCAAAGCTCCGCTTGCCACAATTGCCACTTTCCTTTTCGTTGGTTTGTGGAACAGCCTGCTCACGCCCTTGATGTATTTGCAAACAGTTGACCTTTACACGCTGCCCGTTTACGTCTCCACGTTGTACAACATCAACAACACCGTGCAGCAATGGCCCACCATCATGACGGCGGCTGTGCTCACGACCGTTCCATTAATTATTGTGTTTTTCTTCGCGCAGCGCTTTATTCTCGAAAGCGTTGTTGTTTCTGGTCTGAAAGGATAATGTGGACCTCGAACATCTTGTAGGCCAAAAACTTTTATTCGCTTTCCATGGCAAGGAAACACCTTCGCCCGAAATCGTAAACGCGTTTAAGAAATATTCACCGAGCGGAATTTCACTTTTTCGCAGTCTCAATATTGGCACGCTGGTCCAACTCAAAGCTTTGAATGAATCGCTTCAACGCCTTGCGCGAGAACTTGGCCTGCCTTTGTTGATCATCGCCACCGACCAGGAAGGCGGGCAGCTCATGGCAGTTGGTGATGGCACTCCTTTGCCGGGCAACATGGCGCTCGGCGCCACCCGCTCGAAAGAACTTGCCCGTAAGGCTGGCGAAGTGCTGGGCCGCGAAATGGCTGCGCTTGGCATTAACGTTAATTATGCGCCCTGCGCTGATGTCAACATCAACCCGCAGAATCCCGTGGTTGGCATCCGCTCGTTTGGCGAAGATCCCATTTTGGTTGGGGAACTGGCTGCTGCCATGATCGCAGGGATTCAATCTCAGGGCGTGGCCGCCACTGTCAAACATTTTCCTGGTCACGGAGATACCGCCAGCGATTCCCATCTTGGCCTGACAACTGTTCCGCACTCGCGCGAGCGACTCGCCGCTGTGGAATTGCCTCCGTTTCTCTCCGCCTTGAAAGCGGACGCCAAACTGGTGATGACTGCCCACCTCGGCATTCCCTCCATCGACGGCCCCGATGCTCCGCCCGCTACGTTATCTCCAAATATCATCAACGGTTTTTTGCGCCGCGACCTAGGCTTTGACGGTGTTGTCGTGACCGACGCAATGGATATGCACGCCATTCGTCAGGGTGAATTGCTGCGTAAGGATTCCCTGCGTGCCGCAAAAGCAGGCGCAGATTTGCTGCTTGTCACCAGCGACCCGATGGATCAAACCCGCGCCTATGAAGCACTCCTGAATGGAGCACAATCTGGCGAATTGGGAATTGATGAATTGCAAGCTTCCGTTGCCCGTATCACACGATTGAAAAACTGGCTGACAGAAAATGCGTCTACGCCTGATTTGAGCGTGATCTGCTCGGCCAAACACATGCAGGTTGCTGATGAGATCGCCGAGAAATCCATTACCCTGGTGCGCGACCAAAATAAATATTTGCCCATCAAGTTGAAATCTGGTCAACGCATTGCTGTTATCATTCCGGTTCCGCAAGACCTCACGCCCGCAGATACTTCCTCGTACATTCAACCCAAGCTGGCAGAGTCGATCCGCGAATTTCACATACAGACGGATGAATTCAAGATCCCATACGCGCCCAGCGAGCAGGATGTTGTCGCAGCGTTGAACCGCATCCACGAATATGACCTGATCGTGGTGGGGACGATCAATGCATATGCCGAAGAGAAGCAGGCTGAAATCGTCCGTAAATTATTAGGAATGGACAAGCCTGTGATTGTCGTTGCAATGCGTTTGCCGTATGACCTTGCCGCATTTCCGCAGGCTTCCACTTTTGTTTGTACCTACAGTATTTTGCAACCATCCATGCGGGCGGCGGCGCGTGCGCTCTTTGGCTTCAGGGAGATGACTGGTCAATTGCCAGTATCAATTCCCGGGTTGGATGAAGCGGACAGTTAATCCAAAGAAAAGAAACCGATGTCACTCTATTCTGAAATCACCGAACAACCTGAACGAATCAGATCGCTTCTTGCGTCGCAAAAAAAAACAGTGGGGCGGATTGCTGCTGCCATTCAAAAGCGTGATATCCAGTATGTATTCCTTGCCGCGCGCGGGACTTCTGACAACGCAGGCCGTTACGCTAATTATTTACTTGGCGCATTGAATGGGCTTCCTCTTGCGTTGGCGACGCCTTCTCTTTTCACTTATTACAAACAACCCCCGAAATTAAAGAATGCGTTGGTCATCGGTATTTCGCAATCAGGGCAGTCGCCTGATATTGTCAGTGTTTTGGAGGAAGGTAAAAAACAAAATTGCCTGACCCTGGCGATTACGAATGAGGCCCGATCTCCCCTTGCGAAAGCTGCTGATTTTCTGCTGGATATTCAGGCAGGTAAAGAGAAAGCTGTGGCGGCGACAAAAACATATACAACCGAGTTGATGACCATTGCAATGCTTTCGACGGCGTTGAATGAAAACAAAGCGCGCCGGGAGGAATTGGCAGAAGTTCCGCGTTGGATGAATGCTGTGCTGAAACACGACGCGCTGATCTCAAAATCTGCCGAACGCTACCGCTATATGGACCAGACTGTTGTGTTGGGACGTGGATTCAACTACGCCACTGCCTTTGAGTGGGCCTTGAAGTTGAAGGAGCTGGCTTATGTGAAAGCCGAACCTTATTCCTCTGCGGATTTTCAACACGGCCCCATTGCCATGCTCGAAAGTGGTTTTCCTGTCATGGCAGTCGCTCCAAAGGGCAGAGTGTTTGAATCCATGCTCGAGATATTAAAGCGCTTGCGGAAGGAACTTTTGGCTGAGTTGGTCGTGATCTCAAACGATAAGAGGGCGCTTTCTCTTGCGAGTCTTCCATTGTCCATTCCTGCGGATGTGCCTGAGTGGCTTTCGCCCCTGATCTGTATTCTCCCTGCGCAGATGTTTGCCTACCATTTGACGCAGGCAAAAGGATATGACACCGAGCAGCCGCGCAGCATCCATAAGGTGACGGAGACGAAGTGAACAAAAAAGGAGCAATGATGAATTGCTCCTTTTTTGTTCACAAACATTGTGTGGATGATGGTTTTATATGATAATGTCCCGAATGAAAAGAGGTGACCTGATGCGAGTTTGCGTTCTTTCCGACGAAGTAATTGAAGATTTCGACCCATCGCCTTTTTTGCGGGAATATGAATGGGAGATGATTACCTTGAGTGCGCCTGTGAAAGACATGATCCGCACATTGGCTGAAAGCAGGAAATTTGACATTTACCTGAATGTCTGTGAAGGCTACGAGTTTGAAGATGATGAAGACGATGATTGGGGGTATCATGCCATTGACGTTGTACGTGCTTTAGAAGATCTAAAACTTCCATTTACCGGTGCAGGCTCCAATTGCTTTGACCCTACCCGCGAGGAAATGCAGGCGGTTGCCGATGCGAATGGAGTTGGTTTTGCAAAGGGGTATCAGGTTAAAGGCGTGGAAGAAGCGGAGAAACTGGTGAAGAATCTTCGCTTTCCCATTATGGTCAAACATCCAAAGAGTTATGGAAGCATGGGTATGATCAAGGAATCGCGCGCGGAAAACCTGGAACAGGTGCTTGCGCAAGTCGAGCGCATTTGTGCGGAATTCGGCGCGGCGCGCATGGAGGAATTTATTGTTGGCAAGGAATTCAATGTGCTTGTGGTGGAAAACGCCGACGATCTGAACCATCCCTTTGTTTATCCGCCTGCGGAACTGATTTTCCCTCCGAATGAAGAGTTCTGGCATACGGATATCAAATGGAATTACGATGTGCCTTTTGATTTCAAGGAAGTGACAGATCCTGAATTGGTTGCGCGCCTTCAGGATACAGGCAGGCGAATGTTCCTTGCCATGGGTGTTAATGGGTATGGACGCTGTGATATCCGCATGAATGGAAAGGGTGAATTGTTCATCTTGGAGATTAACCCCAATCCTGCCATTATGCTCCGCCCTGAAGAGTATGGTCCTGCGGATTATATGATCTTGTATGACAAGGATGGCTATAAAGGATTCTTCGAGAGAATATTCCGCGCCGCATTGCTCAGGAAGAAGTGAGAGTAAGGGATTAAAATAAAAAAGAAGTCCGCGACAAAAGCGGACTTCTTTTTATTTCAAGATCAAGGCTGGCTTACTACAAGGTTGTCGAAATGGATTTCAGCGATTGGTTCGGCGTCTTCAAACGAGATGGCTGAGAAGGCAAGGGAACCGAAAGTTGCACCGCCTGCAATTGTATTTGCTTCTGCCACCAGCTGGCCGTTGACTTCGAGTTTTAGTTCGTTGCCGTTGCAGGTTGCTCGGATCTTATTGGCAACATTCCCTTGATTGACAACATCTGAATAGGTCCAGTCCACGAGCGGGCTCATGTTGCTGGAGGTCACGCTGCGGATAGTGTAATATCCATCGCCGCTGATTGCCAGCATGTATCCGTCAATGGAGGTGTCATCGCGCTCCGTGAGGCGGCAGACTACGCCAAAACCTGCGTTGTTGTTTGCCGGGCCGCTGACCATGGTTACGTCAAACTCAGCCACGGTATTATCGAATTGGGAATTGGTTTTACCCCAATGCCAAAGATCGCTGATCGCGCGTACAACGTAGACACCGTCCTTTGTTTCCACGGTGCCGTTTTCATCGCTGTACGTCTCAAATTCGGTGCTTGACACGCTGAAATCGTCGGTCAGCAAAACATTGGACGGAACTACAGCCACGGTTGTGGGAGTGGAGATTTCAGGAAGGGTGGGGATAATAGGAATACTTGTAGGAACTTGCGTTGGGTCCTGATTAAGCGTTGGCAGGCTTGTGGCAGGGCAGGCACAGGCCAGCAAAAAAATGGCGGCGATCAAACTGATGGTGAGGCGGTTTTTCTTGTTCATTTATTCTCCTTATTTTTTTACTCTAGCAGGGAGGAACAATTTTCCTAAGAGTCCTTTGGTACTAAACACACATCAGCGCAGGGAATAGTCATTAAAAACAGAATCAAGCTGGAGATTGGGAACGAGGCGCTATATCCGGGTTTAGAACGGGCCGTAGTTGATCATCACGGCAATTGCGAGGAAAATCAAAGAGGCAAGAATTACCCAAACCCACAAGCCCAGCACCCAGCGCAGCCATTTGGGATATGTAACAGCAGTGAGGCCAAGGCAGATGAGCAGCACGGCACTGGTGGGATAAGCGAGGTTGGAGAAACCGTCACCGAAGATGTAGGCGAGCACTGTAGTTTGGCGTGTGACGCCGACAAGGTCTGCAAGTGGGATAAGAATGGGCATGAGCAGGAAGGCTTTGGCAGAACCGCTGGAGACGAAAAATTCAATGCCGAGGGTCAAGCCGAAAATTAGCAACGCCGCAGTGATGGGATTCGCGTTGTTAAAAACGTTGGCTGCGTTATGCAAAATGGTATCGAGAATCCCGCCGGACGCGATGATGAATTTGACGCTGGCTGCCATGAGGATGAGCGGAATGGCGGGCGCGATTCCTGCGAGACCTTCGCCTGCAGCTTTCCACGCGTCCCTTCCTACACCGGCAATAAGCCCCGAGCCAATGCCTGCAATGAGAAAAAGCAAGCCGACGATGGGCAGGGCAAGGTCGCTGATGGCGGGAACGAACGGACCAGCGAAAAGTACAGCGAAGATCAAGATTACGCAGGCGAGCAGAAAGATGATGGCGGGCGTGGTGCCTTTGTTTTCGTGGGCGATGGAGTCTGTGGTGAAGTGACTGTATTTTTCACGTGTGGCTTTTTCTTCTTCAAAGACCGGCGAGGCTTTGGGGTCTGCTTCCACTTTGCGGGCGTGACGGGTGAGAAAAATTGCCAGCAAAACATACATGAAGAGAAAGATGATGATTCGATATCCCGAACCCGAGAAAGCGGGCAATTTGGCAATGCCTTGTGCCACCCCGATGGTGAATGGATTGGTAATGGCGGCGGAGAATCCCATGTTGGTTGCAAGGATGGACATGCCAAGCCCGGTCAGCGTGTCCCAGCCAAGGGAATAGGACAATGCGATCATGAGCGGGACAAGCGGGACGATCTCTTCAAAGATTCCGAAGAACGCGCCCAATGCCATGAAGAAAAACGAGATGATGAGCAGGAGGGTGTATTTTTGTCCCGCAAAACGGCGTACGATGCGCGCCAGTGCAGCTTTGAGGATTCCGCTTTTGTCCATGATCGCAAAGGCTACGCCGACCATCAGGATGAAGACTGTAATGACAATGACGGTCAGGCCGTCAGGTCCAGTGACTACTTCCAGTGGAGCGGTGAACCAGCGCCAGATCGGGTACTCAGGACGTTCGGTGAAGGTGAAAGAGTCGGGCAGGAGGGTCTCGCGTCCGTTCACTTCAACGCGTTGATATTGTCCCGCAGGGATAATGAGAGTCAGAATGCCAGCGATGACCATCAATGTCAGCAGGATGAGCACGGATTGGATGAATGCTTTTTGACTGATCTGCGCGCCCGATTTTTGTTCCATGAAATATTCTCCTGAAAAATAAGAGCGACCTGATTCAAGGTCGCATCTATGATTAAACTACAAAGATTTCAAGAACTCGACAACCGCTTTTGCTTCTCCGCCGCCTGCCTCTGCGTGATCCATCAATGGAATGCCGTGTGGGCCGGGAATATCAATTGCATCTGGATAAGCCAGCAATGCAGCCTTGACGATCTCCAATTTGCCGAGCATGGCTGCGGCGAAGACATCGATGCGTGCCCCGTGCTCCAACAGATAATTGGCGATGGCTTTGTTGCCCATGTGGGAGGCGGCACCGAGTGCAGTTTCAAAATCACCACCGCCCCAATCCCAGGTGGCATTGACGAGTGCAGATTCCTGAGCAAGCAATTCCTTCACACGCTCGAAATTTCCATGCGACACGCCGACAAATTCCTCAACCAATTTTACGTCCAAGGCGGGTTTTGCGCTCATTGTTCTCTCCTCAATAAAGTTATTTCAAGATTCTACCTTTTTCTTGGCCTTAGCCAGCGCCCGCCAAGAAGCAGGGAAAGAAGTACAAAAACGATAGCCGCCCAGCTAAAAGCAGTGATGTCTGTGGCGATCCCTATGACAAGGAATACCATTCCAAGAATCAAAAGAGCGCCAGACGCCCTTCGTTTATTTTGAGTTGTCATTTCCGCACCCTCACTTCCTGAAATGTTGAAAAACTTCCATCAAACAAATTTGAGGATTTGTCGTTAAGTGTCAACTCAAAAAAGTCAAGCAAATATGAATTGATGATCTTGATCACAGTCTTTCCGCTCAACGGTCCTTTCAAACCAAGCTGCGGAGCAATGGGTGAAAGCAAAGGCAGGTCGCTGAAATCATAATGCTTTGTGCCGTCGATGCTGATCACCCCAATGTTATTTTTGGTGTTCGGGAGGAATTGATTGAAGAGTTTATTGTTTTTGCTGTCGGTTAGATCCGTCCAACCCTGACTGAACATAAAGAAAGATGGCTGTGGGACTCCGCCTTCGATAACCTCTGCAGAGACCGGCCGCATGAATGGGTCCATGCCGAGCACGGCTTTGCAGCGCGTATCCGTGCCGCAAAATTGGATGGCTGCGCCGCCGCCCGTGGAATGTCCATAGACTCCGATGCGCTCCATATCCAGTCTGTCCTCAAATGGATTACCCGCCTCTTCGTCCCAAGCTGACAATTGATCCAGCGCAAACGACATATCCCCAGCCCATTGATGTACCAGTTTGCGAGCCACCACTTCGTAGTTGGGGTCTTCCGCATCCTCAGGCAGAGCCTTCGGGTTGTTTGGCGCAACCGTCCCATCGGGGAAAACAGTGATGACCGCGCCGTAGGTATGTTGGATTCCGACAACAACATAGCCATGGCTTGCCAATTCCAAAGCCTGCCCCGTATTCTGTGCGTTGAATCCGTTCCACCCATGAGAAAACAGAATCACGGGAAACCCATTGTCTACGGCTGCGACTTGCGCGTCTTTGTAGGCAGGAATTTCAACCAATGCAAGATGGTCGAGAAAAAAAGACGGCAGATTGATATACGTTGCGATGGCAGGCGCATAGATGGCCGCGTTGGACATCCACGGAGCGCGAGCATCCGTTCTTTTCACCTCCGCAGGATACCAAATCTGAATCATGAAACGGCGCGCTTCGTCCTTGCCAGAGTATATCTCCTGGCGGGAAGCATCGGTCATCTCGTAAATGGATGTGCCGATTTGGTACGGTCCGCTTGGGGCGGGGATCTTTGGAACAGGCAGCAGCGTGGGAAGTGCTGTCGAAAGCGCAAGCAGGATCAAGGTCAAGTACGAAGCGAAGGGTTTGATCTCGAATTTCAATAAAAGAAGGGCTGCAAGAATCAAAGTCAACGCGTAGAGTGGAATCATCTGCCAGCGATAGCCTTCAACCCCAAAGTGGATTAAAGTGAAAAGCAAGGCGAGGGTAGGGATGAAACGGATGCCTTGTGGGCGCGGATGTGGCCAGATCAAATAAGTCGCGAGCAAAACAGATAGAGAGATTTCAAAGGGTTGCATTTTTTTATAGGGGTTGTGTTGTTAATTCGGTGTGAGGGGTTTCGATTTTCCACCCCTGTGTTGACAGAGGTTGAGCATGTTTTGTATTTATGAGGGGAGGACATTGTCCTCCCCTCATAAAGTAAACTAAGTTAGAGTGCCACACCCAACACTGCCACGAAGTGCGCTGCGGCAGCGAGCAGGACGAAGATGTGCCAGACTTCATGGAAACCGAACACACCAGGCTTGAAGTTGAAAATCTTCGTGGAATACACCACTGCTCCCAGCGTATACACCACGCCGCCTATGATGAGCCAGACGAATACCCAGGTTGGAAGGGCGGCGAGCAATTGTCCGCTGGCAGTGACACACAACCAGCCCATGAACACGTAGATGCCTGCATTCAACCAACGCGGCGCGCCGATGTAGAAGACCTTCACCACAATCCCAATGATGGCTAACGACCAGATGATGCTCAACATGCCCCACTTCCAAAAGCCAGTGAAGGCGTTGACGCAGAATGGAGTATATGTGCCCGCTATCAAAAGAAAAATAGCCGCATGGTCTATCTTTCTAAAAATTTCCAGCGCTTTGTCTTTTACCCTCACCATGTGGTACGTGGCGCTGGCTGAGAACATGGCAATAAGACTGATGCCATAGATGGTCAATGAAATAACTTTGGCAGGGGTGCTCCAGCCGACAATAAGAAGAGCGATCAGCCCTGCAAGTCCGAGGATCGCGCCCGCCCAATGGGTGAGGCTGTTGACGGGTTCACGTAATTTTTTCAGCATGTAAATTTCCTTTCATTTCTTCGCAACGATGATCAATAATGTGCTCGATTTTACTTCAACTATTTCAATTTCTGCTTGAAAGCCTGCATGAAGAAATGGCTGCAAGCTCTTTGTTTTGATAGATTCGGTCAACGCGGCTGGACTCTCGCCTGTGATTTTATATAGCCATTTGAGAAATCCACTCTTTGGGAACGCCACTGGCAGGACGATGAGCCTGCCTCCGTCCGAAAGGCATCTTCTTACCTCGTAGAGAGTCTGCGCGTTGAAGATGTATTCCGTTGGGAATGTGGCGATGATGGTGTCGAATGTCTTGCTTTGATAAGGAAGTGACTGGGCAAGTCCACGGGTGAGCTTATGCGATGGACCGAGACGGCGTTTGGCGATCCTGCCCATTTGCTTGGATTCGTCTATCGCAACAGCAGCCAGACTACGGTCACGCAGGAGGCGCTGCAAATGTCCGGGGCCATGTCCCAGCTCCAGAATGCGAGTCCCTTGGATGTAGGGGAAAATGCTATAGACCCAGTCTTTCCAATTCCCAAATGATACGATGTCTGCAACGAGGTCGTAGGTGAAGGCGAATGGGTGATAGAGCAGGCGGAAGAAAAAACGCATGAAGCGCTGGATGAGGTTCATAAATAAAACAAGGGTTTGACTTTGAAGTCAAACCCTTGTTTTGAATATCTTTTGATTAGACGGGAGTGGCTTCTCCGCCGTCTTTTTTGGTTTTGCGCACGGCTTCGATGGCACCTTTGCCGCGTTCGCGAACTTCGTTGGCTAGTTCGGTGGCGCGCTGGCGGGCTTCCTTGGTAAGTTCTTCAGCGCGTTGGCGGGCTTCTGCCGCGGCAGCTTCTGCGCGGGCCAGGACCTCTTCGGCCGATTGAGAAGCGCGATCGCGCAGTTCAATGGATTTATCCTTGATTATTGCGCGGGTCTCTTCGCCAGATTGAGGTGCAAAGAGCAGGGCTACAACAGCGCCGGTAAGGCCGCCGACTACAAATCCTACGAGAAAGGCTCCAAATTCATCACGGTCAGACATGGTATATCTCCTTTAATTTTTTGATGGTTGGTTGAGGCGAATAACACCCCGTTTTTTTACTTTGTTTTAACGCCTAGCAATTCTAACATACGCTTGAGGCCCGCCAAATAGCCATTGAGTTTGATGACAGGCTCCACTACGTTTTCACCGAGGAACTCAGCAGTACCGCGCAATGTATTTACGGTTTCACTGGTGGCGTTCAGAATGGGACGTACTTCATTTTGCAGCAGGTTGATCAGGCTGGCGAGCTGCACGATGAGGACGATCAGTGCAACTCCAATGACCAGGGATTCCAATGCCACTACAATGATGAAGATGTCCCGGATCCTATCTGTCGGGGCGGTGGGCTGCATTAGAAAGTAAATTGCTGTGCCCAGCAGAACCAGAATCAGTACCGCGCCGGCTATGATGCTTGCAATGAGCGTTTTTTGGCGGCGTTCCTGTTCGCGCAGTTCGGCAATCTGTTCGGGCGTGGGTTGTGGGGCAGGTGGCTGTTGTTCGGGTTGTGGAAGTGCCATGTTTTTATTATACAGGGAAAATGTAAATTGGGGGGTTAAAAGGCGGTGTTAAGGGGTGATCGGCTTTATCGTACCAACATCTGATGGCGCGCCGCCAAAGAGACCGATATCCCTGCAGGATTGTTTATCCAGGCGCAGGAGGGTTATATCATTGGAAGTAACATCAACTTGAATGATGGTATCCACTTTGTACTGTGAATCGACGGTCAACTTCAGGTTTACCTGCCTTTGGGTCGGAAGATTGTTGAGGCAAACCTTTTTGTCCGGGTGTTCCCGATCTTCGTCAATGGCGCGGAGGATGGCGCAGGTGTTGGGCAGGTCCACGGTGCCAGTATTTAGTACGGTTACAAAGGCATTGGTAACCTCGCCCATGCCGTGGGTTATGTCAAAGCTGGTGTTGCAACCTAATATGACCAGGTTCACTGACTGTACAGGGGCGGGCGGCAGCGTATCTGTTGGTTGAACAGGGGTAAAAGTAAAAGTGGGAGACGGTGTTGTTGTGTTTTCGGGGGTAACGGGGGAAATCACGGTCACATTCGATGACGGAGTCTGTGTAAATACAAATATCGGAGGAGGAATGATGAAAGGCGTCTGCGTGACAATTCCCGGGGTATAGGAGGGGATGGGTGTCCAAACTGGAAACGCCTGCGGCGCAACTCCCCAAACATCACATGAGCTAATTAATAGGGTTGAGAGCAGAAAGCAAATTAATTTTCTCATTTTTTTATTATACACCCTTGAATTATTTTGAAAAGCGAGCCGATTTTAGGGAATGATTTTTTCCATCACTTCCTGCAACTCTCTCCAACTTGGTTCTACCAGAATGGATCCATTGGGGAATACTATTGTTGGAACGCTGCGATTTCCATTATTGACGGCCATGACAAATTCAGTCGCTTCTTCGTTGCCTTCCAACCCGACACGCAGATATTCGATGTGATTGGCCTCAAAGAAAGCCTTTGCCCGATGACAATCCGAGCAGTATTCAGTGGTGTACATTACGATCTGTGATGGATTTGTGGTGTACAGGTCGCTCAAAAGATTTCTCCAGGGATTAAATTGTTTGGCAGCTGCTGATCTTACGCATCTACAGTTTTTAGGTATTCACGAATGGCGAGCGCCGCGGACGCGCCTTCCCCTGCGGCGCTTGCGGCTTGTTTGGTGGCGCCTGAGCGGACATCTCCCGCTGCGAAAATCCCGGGGAGGCTGGTCATCAATTGGCTGGCTTTAACAAAGCCCCAATTGTCCACTTCGACTTTTTCTTTTACCAGACCATTGTTTGGTGTTAAACCAATGAACACAAAGACGCCGTCATACTTCAGTTCTTTGGTTTCCTTAGATGATTTATCCATTACGAGCACTGAACTAAGTTTATCACCGCCCTGTAATTCAAGGATGCTGTGGTTCAGTAAAACGTTCATGTTTTTCTTTTCCGCCACTTTGTCCTGCAAGATCTTGCTCGCTTTCGGCTCCTGCGAATTAACCAGAATATCAACCTGGGCTGCAAATTTTGTCAGGAAGAGCCCTTCTTCAAATCCGCTATTGCCGCCTCCAACTACCAGCACTTTTTTGCCTTTGTAGAAAGCTCCGTCGCATGTGGCGCAAAAATGAACATTGATGCCGATCAGCCCATCTTCGCCCGGGATTTCCAGGCGGCGGTATTTTGCGCCGGTTGCAATCAGAACAGACTTGCTGTGGTAGTGCTCTCCCGAGTTGGTGTGAACAACATGGTATTGACCATCCTGTTCAATCTCAACGACCTCCTGTGCCTGAAGTATCTCCACACCGAACTTTCGGGCTTGCCTACTTAACCTGTCTGAGAATTCGGCGCCTGAGATTCCTTCATCAAAACCAGGAAAATTATCCAAAGTCTGTGTGATCCCAGCCTGGCCGCCCAATCCTGCTTTCTCGATCACTAAGACGTCAAGTCCCTCGCGCGCAAGGTAAAGTGACGATGTCAACCCAGCCGGACCACCGCCAATGACAATCGCATCATAATACTCGCGCCTGGCCTTGGTCTGCAGTCCCAGCTTTTCTGCAAGCTGTGAGTTTGACGGTTCCACCAGAATGCTGCCATCAGGAAAGATGATTGTAGGAATAATGCGCATCCCGTTGTTGATGCTTTCCACAAAAGAAACGCCGTCGGCGAGTTCGTCAATGTCGATATTTTCATATCCGACGCGATGCTCTGCAAAAAACTTCTTCGCACGTTTGCAGTCCGGGCACCAGCTTGTGCCATAGATGGTAATTATTGACGGTTTGAGGCTGAAAAGCTCCGAATTTTTATCCATTTCTTTGTCTCCTCGCCTTTTGGATGGTGTTTTTGTTGAAGTTCTTACGGTCTGGAGACCTTTTTAGTGGTTTTTAGCGACTAGTTTTATTGAAAGTAAATGGAGCAAATCTGTCGCTTTCATGTTAAAATTGAAAAATTATTGAACTTATCCCATACAAGTTGTATATTTGGTGTATCATTTGATTTTGCAACTTTCCAAACAGAAGTATTTTTTGCCAAATAAAATCGGACGTTTTCTTTTTAGGATTTGAACACTTTGTTGCAATCCCATATTCTTTATAAAGAATAAAAACTTTCGATTCTTAATACTCTATTTTCTGAATACCTGTAGCCTGGTTTGGGCCGATGGGTATTCATGTTATTTTGCGGCGGCGCTTTTTTACTTTACTTTAGGGAACGAAAAGGAAGGATTTGTTGTGAATATACTGATAACGGGAAATCTTTCTTCTCTTGCTGTACCTTTGGCAAAAGAATTTGTTAAAGAGAAGAACAAAGTAATATTGGCTTCATACAATGTAGACAAAATTGACTTAAAGTTGAGCAATGTGATCTTGCACTCGATCAACCCCGCCGAGAGGATTTTTCGGGATGCACTGTCCTCTTACAAACCTGATGTGATTATTTATCTCTCGACTAGAGAAGAACAACTGGATGATATTGAAGATGAGTTCCATGCTGGCCAGCAGCTTGACGGCCTGAAAAGTGCATTGGAGCTTAGTAAAAAGGGGAACATCAGGCGGTTCATATTTGTTTCCTCGACCGAAGTTTATGGGGATATGACAGAATCTTCTGAAGGTGTTGTACCCGAGCCATCATCCATTAATGGTTACAGTCTATCGTTAGCTGAACGATATTGCAGGATTTATAGAGACGAGTTTGACCTCAATCTCACAATCTTGCGTCTGCCCTACGTTTATGGACCGGATGAAAAGAGCGGCTTATTTTTTCGATTGATAAGGGACGGTAATCAAAAAAATGAGATCCTATTGCCGGATTCCCCTGACACTCGTTGCAGTTTTTTGCATGTTGAGGATGTTGTCGATTTTGTAAAGCGTGCGATTGATGATGAATACTCTATAGAATCGCTCGTTGTAAATCTGTCATCTTCTAAGCCGATGAAATATGCCGACCTTGAAAATTTGCTTTCCAAATACTATGCAAAGGTGACATGTATTTCTGGTGAAAAGAGAACCGTCTACACAAGGCCGGTTGCCGTTTCTGCAGCAAAGAGACAGTTCGATTGGTATGAAGTTCATAATCTGGCAGATGAAATAGGGGAGTTTGTTGATGTCGCGCCCACGGAGGTAGTAAAAAAGCCGTCTGTACTTTCTTCCCTTTTTGACCGATTGTCCAGGCATCCAACGTTTTTGAAGTGGACAGAACTGATTTTGGGCGGCCTTGCTGCAATATATTTAAGTCAACTAACTGGAACCCTTATCCAGTTCCAATATGTCGATTTTCGCTTGGTGTATGTTGTGATTATGGGGTCAATATATGGACTTCAGTTCGGTCTGTACTCTTCCGTCATTGTCAGTCTTTTCGTTCTGTATACATGGCTTGGATTGGGTGTTGATTGGAAGCTGCTTGTATATAATGTAGGTAACTGGTTTCCCTTTGTGATGTACTTTGCCGTAGGATTGATCACAGGTTATAACCATGATAAGACTGAAAACAATATTTTGTACTCTCAAAAACAGTACGATCTCGTTTTGGATAAGTATTCATTTCTGTATGAAGTCTTCAACGAAATTCGTGACCTCAAGGACGAATTTCGCGAGCGGCTGATCGGGTATCGGGATAGTTTTGGCAAAATATTTACAATTACACGTGAGCTTGATGAATTGCAGGAGCATGCGGTTTATTTTAGAGCCTTGAATATCCTTGAAGAATTAATGGACAATAAGAATATCGCCATTTATTCGCTGGACAGCAATCGGGCGTATGCCAGGCTTGAGGTAAATTCAGCAGAGATGAGTAGAACAATCGCTAAATCTCTAAAACTGTCTGATTATCCAGCGGCTCTTGACAGCATCGAACAGGGAAAAATATTTCAAAATAGCTCTTTGCTGGAAAATTACCCTGCATACATTGCTCCAGTGCTTAATAACTCCTATCCTTTTAATGTGCCGGTGGCAATGATCGTAATTTGGACTGCCGAGTTCGATCAATATTCTACTTACTACTATAACCTTTTCAAGGTGATTTGTGGAATGATCGAAGCGTCTCTTGTGCGCGCCACCCTGTTCTTGGATGCGAACTACGATCGCATGTACCTGCCTGCCACGAGAATTCTAAATCATGATGCTTTTATCGATACACTCAAAGTGCGTCTTGAAATGAAGAAAAACAAAATTGCTGAATTTCAAGTGATTGCGCTGCAAGAATCTGAGGTTGATGTTCAGAAGAAATACGCCAAGATCTCGCTTGGAATACGCTCGGCGGACGTCGTTGGAATACTCCGGAATGGATCTTCTTATATCTTGTTATCTCAAGCTGATAAACAGGCGTCTCTGGAGGTGGTTGAGAGACTGGAGAAGTTGGGTGTAAAAGGCAGGTTGATCGAAGCAAATGAAGTTCCAATGGGATAATTCCGACTAATGGAGATTTGATTTAATTGTTAGCTTTTTGGAGAAGGAACCGGTGAAGATCCAATTTGAATTGATTGTGCTAGTCTTTCATATCCTGCTTACCATGGCGTATGCTGTATTTATTTATTCCGGGAGATCGCATCTCCGGAAGGAGCAAATACTTCCCATATTTTTCGTCCCTATATTTGGTCCTGTTACCGCGATCGTCATTGAAATGTTGAATATTTGGAACAAACAAGCATCCAAGCCGGTGGAGCTTGAACCGTTGACTCTCGGGGATGATATTTTGTGGGTTACTCTGAAAAGTTTCCATGAAAGCGGGGATATCGTTCCGTTGGAAGAGGCGATATTAATTAATGATGTAAAAGTTCGCCGAAGGTTTATGCTTGAAACACTTTATACAGATCCGTTGAAATATTTAGACGTCTTAAACATCGCGAAATATAACGATGATGTCGAAACTTCGCATTACGCCACAACTACAATATCTAAAGCTCAGAAGGATTTTCAGCTTTCGATCCAAAAGCTGGCAGTTGAATTGGAGAATAATCCCGACGATCCTGATTTATTGAATGAATATATTGACAGGCTGGAAAAATATATCGAAAGCGGTCTTCTCGAAGTGCATTTGCTGAAGAATCTTCGTATTGTGTACTCTAAAGTGTTGGATCGGAAACTTGAAAGCGCTGCGAATGACAGAAATATAA
>JACZJB010000177.1 GCA_014860805.1 Anaerolineales bacterium | reverse complement strand
TGCGGATCAAAGTGTTTTCCACTTTGTTGTTTAATGTACGTCAACGCTTTCTTTTTTGTCCAAGCCGCACGGTATGGGCGCGAACTGGTTAATGCATCCCAAACGTCGGCGATGGCAAAGATACGGGCAACGAGCGGAATTTGCTCACCCTTCAAGCCGCGCGGGTAGCCTGTTCCGTCCCATTTTTCGTGATGAGAATATGGAATGTCCAACGCCTGGCGCAAGTATGCGATGGGTTGAAGCATTTCAACAGCCAGTTTGGGGTGCTTTCGCATGATTTCCCTTTCCCGAATGGTTAATTTTCCTTTTTTCAACAAGATTTGGTCGGAGATGCCCATTTTTCCAATGTCGTGTAAAAGTGCTCCGCGCCGAATGTTTTTAATTTCGCTGTCCTTTATGCCGACGGCTTTCGCCAGCGCCATGGTCAGTTCGGTGACGCGTTGTGTATGACCCTCTGTTTCCTTGTCGCGCATATCCAGCGCGCGCGACCAGCCCTCAATAGTGGCTTCGTAGGCAATCGCCAATTCCATATTTACCCGTTGAACGTTGTCAAACATTTGGGTGTTGTCAATTGTGATGGCAGCCTGTCCGGCGAGGGTTTCGAGAAAATCAAGCCACTCATCACCGGGATTAAATTTCGAGCGGAAATATGCCTCCATTACGCCTTTGACCTCCCCTTTTGCGATTAGAGGAACACAAATATAACTTTTGAATCCCTCTTCAACCCATAGATGGGCAAAGGGTGGATTGTCAATGATCTGGGCAGGATCAGAGATGTGAATGAGTTTGCGATCCATAACACAACGCCCGGCAAACCCATCATTGAGATGAACATCGGCGCCTTCGATTATTTTTGTACGGAATCCACGCCCAACGGAATATTTCAGAGCCTGCTCATGGACATGGAGCAAAAGAACGTCCGCTGCCTCCACTCCTAATTGAGTCAGGACATGGCTAAGCAGGATGTTCAGGGTGATACCCAGATCAAGACTGGAGGCAATGGCTTTATCCACGGTACGGAAGGTCTGCAAATGATGGAGGCGATGGATAGCCTCGTCCCGCATGCGCGCAGAATGGATGGCCCCTGCTGCCTGAGAGGCGAACAGAGAAAGCAATCGTTCGTCCGCCTCGGTGAATTTCCGTTCAGAGTCGTTGACCTCATCCACGGTCAGAACGCCGATCAATTCTCCGCCATACATCATGGGTACTTCCAACACGGCACGGATGCGGACACCTTCATATTGTCTCGATCGGCCTTCCCAAACGGTATAGTCTTCAATGTAGATCGGCTTTCGGGTTTGCGCCACGCGCCCCGCCACCCCTTCTCCAAACGCCAGGCGCGTTCCGATGGTAATGTATGGCTCCGTATCCACAGTTAATTCCAGTTGATCGGTGGAGGGCATATACAGATAGATACCACTGGATGCCGCGTTAAGGAGTTTCTTTGCAACGGTCACGATAACCTGCAGCATGGTTTTCAGTTCCGTCTCTGCTGAAATGGCATTACTGGTTTCGTACAAGGAGGCAAATTCCTGGGCACGGCGTGCGGTTTCATCAAACAGTCTGGTACGGTGTAAGGTTGCCCCGGCTATTTCCGCAAGAGAGCCCAGAAGCTTCATTTGTTCCGAAGTGATCTGACGGGGTAATTTAACAGAGACAAAAAGAACGCCCACAATCTCGTCCGCTGCCTGGATGGGAATACAAGCACCTCCCCAACCGGATGGTATTCTTGTGCGCACCGATTCACTAGGCACGGGACTATTCACAAATTCTGCGGTTAAAAATGGCTGGCCGGTTGCAAACACAGTTCCTGCCACTCCAGCGCCTATCCTCACTGGAATATCTCGCATATCCTCAAACCATCCGCGCGCTGACACGCTCCGTAACTCTCCGCTGGGCGAATGATGAAGCAGGATCGCCCCAGCTTGAGATCCGATGGCGGCGAGCATTTGATCCATTAAAATGGGCAGGGCTTCAGCAAATGTTTGCACGGTCCGTAGGGAGGACAGAACGTCATATAGAGCTTCCAGTTCCATCAAGCGCTGGCGAAGATTTTCTTCGGCGAGTTTCCGCTCTGTAATATCCTGGATGCTTCCCTTCATTTTTCGCACACGATCTTGCTCATCGATCTCAAGTTCACCCATGCCGTGTACCCAACGCTCGGCATTGTCTTTTTTCCTGACAATTCTATATTCTTTATCGAAACGGTTCTTTTTATCCGATACTTCATTGGCAAAATACTGCACCATTTCATCTTTGTCATCAGGATGAATAATGTCCGCCCACCCTTCTATCGAGCGGATATAGTGCTCATCAATTCCAAATATTTCATCAAGCACATCGGAGCTGATCCACAATCCCGTGGAAAAATCCAGCACGTAACTTCCCAGGCCAGCAATGATCTGAGACTCTCGCAACAAGCTTTCATTTACACGAAGCTGTTCCTCAGCCCGTTTTCGCTCTGTAATATCGCGCAGCATACCCTCATGGTAAAGAATATTGCCCTGCTCATCATGGATATAATGCCCATGATCCTCCACCCAGATCTCAGAGCCATCTTTGCGGCGCATACGATACGCTTCAATTTCCTGCTGCCCAGTATCCAATATATGGCTCCCCCGCTCTTCAGGTAAAAAATAAAGCTCTTTCTTAATATCAATGTTAAGCATTTCCTCCATGGAGGAATACCCAAACATCTTCACCATGGCAGGGTTGATATCGACGAACTTGCCGTCATGCGTGCTGCGATAAATTCCATCGATCATGTTCTCGAACAGAGACCGATAACGCTCCTCCGATTCTCGCAGGGCAACGTCCATCTGTTTGCGCTCGGTAATATTTCGCGCCACCCATAACGTACGATCATCCGCCAGAGGAGAGATGGTAGTCTCAAACCAAAGGGTGCGCCCGTCAACAACGAGAGAATATTCAACTTCAGACGGTTGCTTTGTCTCTAAAACCTGCCGCATTACAGCGAGGTACGATTCCGCCTGCTCTTTGGGAAAAACATCCACGATATTCGTACCAAGCAGTTCTTTGGATGGTTTATATAATAGATCCGGATTGGTTGGCGCAATCTCCCGATATACCCCATCCCCGTCAATTACCAACACAACATCGCGCATCGATGCAAGCAAGCCGCGCATTTCTGCAGCAGAGGAAAGCAGCGCATCCTCCGCC
>JACZJB010000176.1 GCA_014860805.1 Anaerolineales bacterium | reverse complement strand
CCCATCCGCCCCCGCAGAGACTCGACCCGCGCCACCACGCCCGCAAACTCTTCTTGCAGGCTCAGCGGTGGGACAGGTACTGGAATTTGCCCTAAACCTTCAATGCCAATATTTGATTGACCAGCAGTTGTACGAATGTAGGGAGCCATTGCTTCTCGTCCTTTTGCTGTTTGAAGAAAATTCAATAAAAAGACGGGATTGATTTTCGATAAATCTACTCTGGCTCGAATCAAGTAAGAAGCAAACAACAAGTCTTTATCAAGATTGAAAACCGCACAACGTCCAACATAATCAGGGTTTCCATTTGTTCGCACAAATATAATATCGCCATGTTTGAGAAGAATATTCTTGGCTTCTTTTTCTGGTACTTCGGCATATTTCAAATCTTCCAAATCAATACTGCCATGTAAGATATTTGGAATTCTCAAAACTGGAAGACCTTTCGGTTCAGAAAAACATTTTTGCGAAGTGCCATAAATAAAATCAGTTTCTAAATCTTCAAGGGTGGCAATATCCCATCCCTTTGGATTGACAGCAATATCCCCAAACATCTCCAAAAACACGGACTGGAGCAGGGCATCACCGAGATCGTGCGCAGTCTGCCGTAGTTGACGCAGACGGTCGGCGCGCGCCAGCAGGGACGCAATCCGCTTTTGCTCGGTCAGTGGGGGAAGGGGAATTTCGATTGCCAGAAATGGGTCACGAGTAATATGTTGCATTGTTGCGCCATGAACATGACTTTGCATTTCAACGAGCGCATTTTGAGCAGCATAATAAAAGTATTCTTTATCAATCAGTTTTTCTTTGAGTTCAACCTTGAAAATGTGTTGATTGAGAATTGCGTCGCCGCCTTGCCATTTATAAACCCCTAACGACGCAGACCAAGAAATCAAAATATCATCGTTCCTAACCAAATATCTTGGTTCGACTTCGCCACTGTAATAATTTACAGTATCGGTGCTGCCTGTTAAGTTTTGAATCCTAATAATAGGCAAGCCTTCAGTTTGCCAATCTTCAGGCTTGAAGGCTCGTCCATTTATAAATTCTGCTACTTCGCTAAGCGGTACTTGCTTCATGATTTCAACAACTTCTTCAACTCACTAATTTCGTCTAACATTATGCCTTCCAACCTTGCCAACCGTTCCAGCGTCACAGACGGCTTCTCGTGATAGACAGCGTCCGCATCCACTTGACGGTAGCGGCTGGCAGAGAGATCGTACTTGTTGGCTTTGACTTGCTCCTTCGTCACCCAGAACTGGCGGGTCAGACGGTCCAATTCAGATTGGGGAGCAGATATTTGCGCTTCGATATTCGACAGGCGCGTTTGCGCGGCAGATAATTCAGCCCCCACCCGTCCTCCCCCAAATACGACAGTTTTATTTTGGTTGTCATTCAAAGTTTCCATGTCGGATTTGGGGGAGGTGCCGAAGGCGGAGGGGGTCTCAACTGCATGGTCGAAGGTGAGGCGATTAATCTCCGCCTGCATCTTTCGTCTTTCCTCCTTCAACGGCGCGAGCAAAGTCCGCAATTCATCCACGCGTAACTTTCTACTTTCCACAAACTTCTTATTCGTCCGCTTCTCCCAACAATTCACCACATCGGGAATATCATTCTCATCAATTGCCACCCGCTTATCGTCCAGCGAAAAACCATCGTGCGCCATATCATAGAACCAAATCTCTTTCGTCTGCGCGCCGCGCGTGAAGAACAGTACCGCCGTGCTCACCCCCGCGTACGGCTTGAACACACCCGAAGGCATCGACACCACCCCGTCCAGCCGATTCTCCTCGATGAGCCTGCGACGCACCTCCACATGCGCGCGGCTCGACCCGAACAGCACGCCATCAGGGACGATCACCGCCGCGCGCCCGCCCATATCCAGCGCCCGCAGAATCAAATGCAGAAAAAGCAATTCGCTCTTCGTTGTGTCCGCTGGCAGCGTGGGATGAACGCCGCCCTTATCCACCGCGCCCTTGAACGGCGGGTTCATCAGGATCACGTCATACTCGCGCTCATCATCGAACGACTTCGACAGCGAATCCATGTAATAGAACTGCGGCGACTCGATCCCGTGCAGCATCAGATTCATCGACCCAATGCGCAGGATGGTCATCCCCGAATCATTATCGAAGCCCCGCAAATATTTCTTCGACGACATGAACGATCTTTCCACCGCCGACAACTGATCGCCGATCAGATGGTGTGCCTGCCCCTCGGCATCGTACTCCAAAATCCCAGCCGACGTATGCTTCTCCAAAATATACTGG
>JACZJB010000175.1 GCA_014860805.1 Anaerolineales bacterium | reverse complement strand
GTATATTTGGGGTTATATCAACACTGAAGAAAGGCTGTGCGCTGGCATTATCGAGCGCATTCTCAAAGTCGGTAAAGTTTGTGGTTTGTTCCTGGAGCGGAGCGTTTAGAAATTTTTTGTTTTCGATTGCCATCAGGTAATCCACCGGGCTGAGGGGTGCAACGGATTTTTGAATCAGACTTGGGTTTCGGCTGTCCGCCAGGCGGATGTAGGTTTCGTCTAAAAGTAAGACCAGCGCGTTGGAAGATGATTTTGAGCTGTTGACAACGATGGATTGCAGGACATTTGAGTCGTACTTTACGCGCAGGATCCCAGCAAACTCATCGTTCTGTCCAAACACTCTGTTTGCGAAAGTGATCGTTGTTTGCTCATTGTCATCGTAGATCACTTCAGTCAGGATGGGTCGACTGCTAAACCGAACCTGAGGGAAGTATGCTTCGTCTGATTCGTTCTGCTCAACAGACGGATCCTTGGATGTATCCAAAATAATGTTTCCATTTATATCTACAAGCGCATAGGAAATAATATTGGCTGTATCTTTGGTGCTTAATTTATTAAGAAGATCTTCAGCGCGTATTTGTTCTATACTGCCGTTGCGTTGTTCTTCCGGCAGCGACAGGTAATCTGTGAAAACGGAAATTTGAGATTCGATGCTGATTGCATCCAACGTGGTTTGGATGAATGTGTCCAGGCTGTTTGCAGTCTGCTCTGCGCTGGTTCTCAATGATGCTTCGGCGCTGCTTGTAAGCGCTTGCTGCGTTTGGGCAATATCGCGAGCTGAAACGAAGATCAGAGGAATTAGTGAAATAAGCAGGATAAACCATGCCAGACGCGTCTGAAGTGAGATGACGCTTGTGCTTGTTGTCTTTTTCTGGTTTAGCTGTTCAAAATTCTTCTGGTTCATTGTTGCCTTTTTATAAAATTAACCTCAAGGGTTACTCGGTTGTTCTTTCGCTGCCGTTTTCAGAAGGAGGAGTCAGTTGAATAAAAGTTCGCGATACTTTTAATGCCTGCCCCAGTTCCTGAATAGTGGTTTGCAAAATACGGTCAAAGTCGCTGGAAGCCCCGATTTGAGTTGTCACATGCGCAATGGTTTGTTCCTGTTCCGCTCTGCGCGTGGCGTTCTCGAGTAATCTGGCGTTTTCCAGCGCAAGGGCGGCACGCTCCGAAATTGCCTGCACCATGGATACTTCTTCTTCGGTCCATTTCCTGCTGCTTTCTGAGGATTCGATATGGAGGACACCGATAACTTGATCGCGGAGTTTGACAGGAACTGCCAGGGTGGGGGAGTTGCCCTTCGGAGGCTGATTCAAGACTACGATTTCGCCGGAAGCGATTGCCTTGTCCACTGTTGGATTGGTTCCTGGACGGGCACTCGAGATCGAACCGTCCGGCTTAAAGGAGTATGCAGGAGTTGACTGTTTTTCAGTAAGGCTCGCCGCGGTCCGTCTGCCCTTTTTTGTATAAGCTGAAAAGGCGCCGTCATCCGAAGTTTGCAAATTCCTGATGACAATTGCGAGTTGATTTGCCAGTGTGCTTAGTGTATTGGCGTCTTCCATGGTAAAAGCGGATGACTTGGTGCTTTGCACATCCAATACTCCGATGGTTGCCAGCCCATACTTCAGCGGTATGGCAATTTCGGAGCGAGTTTCTGGCAAATCGGGATTATTGAAGAATACTGCATCTGCGCCGGTGTCAAGTGCAATACGTGGTTTGCCACTTTGAGAGACATACCCTACGATGCCTGCTCCGCCAACCCTTAGTTGATGACGGCGCGAAAGCATCTGTTGTCCGCCCTTGCTGTTGGCGGCGCGCAGCACGGCATACTCGTGGTTGTCATTAAGTAAAAAGATGCCGACATGATAGAAGCCGAATTTTTCACTTATGCTTCGCGTGGCGCGCATAAGTAATTCTTCAGGATCTTCATTGATGTTCGCCATGAGTTCCTGGGAAATTTCCGAAGCGGCTTGCAGCCTCATTGTTTTGATCTGCAATTGATCGTTCGCCTTGTTCAAATCATCTGTTCGTGCGCGCGCCAGATCTTCGAGGTTGCGATTGGCTTCTTGAAGACGTTGGTTTGCTAAAATTTGTTCGTTTCTGTTTTTTATTGAGATGTCTAATAGCGCGCGATGTCTGTGAAATACAGCTGTTGTTGCGCCCATAATGGTCAGGAAGAAAAAACTGTTTAGAAGGATATATTCAAGATCTGTACCGCGGGGATTGGGCAGAATGTTATAGATTTCGGCGAGGCCTGCGGCAATAAACAAGGCGATCATGGCTATGCCGTATATGATTGGAACGCGGTTGTTTCTTCTGCTGTATACGTTTACAAGAATATGCAGTCCAATGTTTCCCATCCAGATCAGGTCGTGAACGCCTTCGCCTTCGACAATAGCCACGAGACAAATGGAGAGTGCGGTTACCGTTGGGAACAAAATCAAAAAGTTATATCTTCCGCGAATGGCTTGAATGAGGGTGAAAATTGCGACAGCATTCGTGATGGCAGATGCAATATAAACAATCGGGTTTTGATATGCAAAGATTGAAAGGGCTGTGGCTAAAAAGCCAAGCGACATGGTGACAACCGCTTCCGCCCGCTGTCCAAATTCTTCGCCAGGGCGGTCTTTTAATAAATAATCACGGAGACTGGAATTCTTCATCATCGCTTATCTCTCAAGAGACCGATTCGCGCTTCCCCGCGAATCCCCGGTTGGTTTCTGCTCGTCATTGTGATCCAACAACTGGAAAGTGATGGCTGCGTTTCCCAGAGCCTGCCCAAGTTCTTGAACAGTCTCCCGCAGAATGGCGTCCACGCTCGAGACGCTGCTGATGCGGGTGGAAATATCGGAGACCATCGATTCCCGCGCAGCGCGTTGTTGTGATTCTCTGTAAAGGCGGGCGCTTTCCAGCGCGCCGCTTAGTTGATCGGACAGCGCGATGGCAAGATTGCTCTCTTCTTGCGTCCACGCTTCTGAGATATCGGACTTTTTTAAACGAATTGCGCCAATTACCTGTCCGCGGATCTTGATGGGAACGCTGATTGTTAGTCCGTCATCGCCAATAATGAGGTCGCCTGTGTCAAACGCCTTTGCCAAACTTGGTTCAATGGCGCCTCCGTGCGTTTCCACGGTTGCAGGTTGCGTGGCGATATATCCAAAGCGGGGTTGATTATGAAGGATCTTGCTCCACGCTTCACGACTTAGCTCGCCGTAAATGACACGGGCTGATTCAAGTGCCTTTTGAGTTTCCTCGTAAAGTTTCGCGTTCTGAATGGTGATGGCGATTTGTTCGGCGAGGATTTGCAGGGTAGAAATATCATCGTCTCCGAAGGCTTGCGCCTCGATGCTTTGCACGTCCAGTGCGCCTAACACTTGTCCGCCGACTACAAGCGGGAGTGCAATTTCAGACCTTGTCTTGGGCAGGTCGGGGTTGTTGAAGTAAGTGGCATCCTGGCCTACGTCCAGTGCGATGCGCGCCTTCGCGTTTGCTGTTACGTATCCAACAATGCTTGTTTCTCCAACTTTAAGCTGATGATTTTTCTCAAGCAGCCGAAGTCCGCCTTCGCTATTCGATGCCGTCAGGACAGCATATTCACCTCGTTCGTCAAGCAGGAATATTCCCACATGATAATGTCCGAAGTTGGTATGGATTAACTGTGTGGTTTGTTGCAGTAATTCCGAGATGTTGCGGAATGAAGTGGTCGCCTTTCCAACATCTGAGATGGCTTTAAGCAGATTGTTGCGCCGCGACATTTCCAGTTCATTTTTCTTTGCCAGCTCTTTGAACTCTTTCAGGACGTTTTGGTGTTTTTTTGCTATGGCTTTGAGATTGGACGCAATATCAACCAGACCACCGGGAAATACCTTTTCATCAAGCTCCGCATTTACTTTTTCGCTCTCAAGTTCCTGAGTGTACTTCTCGATTTTGGAGAGAGGAACAATGATTAGAAAGAAAATGACTCCTGAAGCCAAAGCTGCCGCAACGATTAAGGCAATCGACAACTGCGTTGAAAGACTGAAGGCCAGGTTTTGGTTGCGGACCTCCCGCTGCACAAGAAAGAACACAACCCCGCTGGAAAGCAGGGAGAAAGCTATAAACCATAGGAATAGCCGCCATGTGTTGCGGGTTCTTGACTGATTCACTTTGCGTTTTGCTCCATCGTTCTTTTTGACTCTTCAGAATTACAAGGCTATTTCAGACGTAATGAGCCGGTATTTTTTCTTACTTGTACTGCTGACTCGATCTGCGGAGAACCTACGCTGATCTCCGCTTCCTTTAAATCAAATACCTTTCGCAGTTCTGTGGCTGCGGTGCGTACCACAGCCTCGATATCCAAAGTTTCACGGACGCGGGTGGAAATATTCGCGATCATTTGATCGCGCAAAGCGCTCTTTTGCGCCTCATCTACCAGGCGGCTGTTTTCAAGCGCAAGGGCGATCTGATCCGCGATCTTTTCAACAAGTACTCGCTCTCTTTCAGACCAGTGGGCAATGCCGCCCTTTCTTTTAAGATTTATCGCGCCAATTTTCTGACCGTGAAGCATCAAAGGCACTTGAAGCCCTTCCTGCGCATCCGTTTTATTGGTTGAGAATACTGGGCGAACGCCGGCAGGCGTATATTGGTAGGCAGGTCTTTGACGACTTGTCAATTTTTTCCAGGTACGCTCTGTTTGGATGGTTGTATTGATTTCCAACTGACTCAGAAGACTTTTTGTCTCGTTGAGCAGGCGGGTGTTGTCAAAAGATATGGCAACCAGGTCTGCAAGTGTTTGCAGGATTTCCGCATCCTGAATGCTGAATGCCCTTGTTTGATCCGAATGCAGATCTAATATTCCAAGGATATTTCCGCGAACCGCAAGAGGGAGGACCATGCGCGATCGTGTTAGAGGGAAATTTGCATCACGGAAGAAATTTGAGCTGTCAGCGTCCGAGGAAATGCTGGGGCGGTTCTGACTTAACACAAGGTTGATCGGGTTTCTGCGATCAGATTCTACGCGAAATCCCTGTCCAATCAGCTGCTTGCCAGTGACTGATGAGGCTGATTGCAGAAAAATAGTTTTTTTCTGCTCATCCAGAATATACAAACCCGCATGGTAGTATCCAAATTTTTCGGATGTAAGCTGGGTGACTGTGTCCAAAAGCTCGGTGATATTTTGTACTTCTGCCATGCTTTTGGCGACTGCTGACGCGGTGCGTAATTGTGCAGTTTGATTTTCAAGCTCGTTGGTGCGTTCACGAACCTTTCCCTCCAACTGTGTCCGTTCGGCGGCAAGTGCGTCGAATGCGAACTGCATATCCGTGACTACCTTCGCAAATGCGCCTTTGAATTGTCCGAGCGCGCTGACAAGCAGAATTCCCGCGATTGCGAGATCAATGTTGTATATGAACCAGTCTGCAGGAGTGATCGCTGGGACAGCAGGTGCGGATAGTCGATATAGCCCTGTCTGCTGGGCGATGGCAATTGCTGCTGTGAACAGGATGCTGATACCCAATATAATGATGTCTGCGCGGCGGTCAAGGAGAAGGGACGAGAGCACGATGCACGTCAAAAGGAAAATGCTTCCATCTGCCCATGGTCCCCACGCGAGGACGGCATTTACGCCGACGACAAACGGCATCAGGAGTAAAGCGTATACCCGAACAGGGTAGGGGATTTGCAGTAACGTTATTGCAATCAGGCCAATATACATTCCAATAAAAAGGATGCGGTCGCTGATCGAAGCCGTCGGGAATGAGAGTACGATCATAGGAATCGCAACAACACAGGCAATACGCAGGATTGCTAAAATGAATCGTTCACGCCAATCTGTGTAACTGAATCTGGACGTTAATGAATAATCCTTGTTGGAAGATGGATTAAAAGAACTACTATTCATTTTCGTCCTTGTCCATGGAGATTTCAATCTCAACTTCAGCGGCTTCAAGGGAGCGGCCCAATTCGCGGACGGCTGTTTGAAGGATGCCCTCCATGCTTGTTGAGGCCCAGACTTTTGCGATAATATCGTTGGCCATTTTTTCCCTTGCCGCAATGGATTGGCTTTCCTCTACAAGGCGGGCATTTTCCAACGCCAACGATGCCTGTGTTACGATGGCTTCCACTAGGCTTTTTTGTTCAGGGCTCCACTCGGCAGCGCTGAACAATTGAAGCTGCCCAATGACCTGCTCTCTCAGGGAAAGAGGTATTTCTATCTCGTTCCCGTTGGGTGTATCGTTATCACCAAGGGCATAAACCAGGTCCTGTTCATCAGTGAGTGTTTGCCAGGCTCCCTGAAGGTATTGCCTTTGGGTGGCGCGCATTTCCGCGAGGCTTTGTTGCGCTTCCTGGAACAGGCGTGCGTTTTCTAGGGCAATGGCGATTTCGTTTGCCATATTTTGAAAAGTACTTAGATCGGCTTGCTGGAACGCGTTCTCCCGAGTCTCGTGAATTTCCAATGCTCCGAGGACTTCGTCGCCAATGATCAGGGGTAGCACGATCTGTGACCGCGTATATGGGAGCAAAGGGTTGTCAAGATGCGCCTGTTCGGCTTTACCCCAACTTGAAACTTGCCCATCCCGTTCGCGAATCGCTTTGGCGATCATGCTGCTTCCATTTAAATCCAGCCGGTGCTTGTTCTCGCGCAAAACCCGGCCTGCTTCTCCTGTGGCGGCCGTCAGTTCTGCCCATTGCCCGCCAGAGTTTACGAGGAAGAATGCTGCGTAATAAAACTTGAATTCGGTTTCTATCAATTGAAGCGCGCGCGGCAGTAACTCACTGGGATCCAAAATTGCCGCCACAAAACGTCCAATTTCATTGATCTTCCTTAACTGTTGTGTTCGTTCCTCTACATTGTTTTCAAGATTGTTCCGCTCTGTCTCCAGTGTCTTAAGAGTGGAATCGATCTGTTTTTGAGCCTCGGTGAACTCTCTTTCAAGTCTTTGAAACCCAAGAATGATGACAACCCCAAACATGACGACAACGCCAGTGGCGTTGAACCAATCCGCTAGTTGAGCCGGCGAGGCGTTGGGGTTGAGCGGTATTATGATTTCTTCCAGAAATAAAAAGGCAAAAACTACAAATGTAAGGACGTTGACGGCAACTGCAACGATTCCCGTGCGCGGCGAGAGCAAAATTGTGGAGAAAACGATCAGCGCGAAGAAAAAAATCAGGCTGTCGCCTAATATCCCGTGGGTGATGAGTTCCCCCACCCCCAGCATATAAATGCTAAGCAAAAACACGGTCATTCGGATTGCGTATGAAAAACGTACGACCGTTACAATGCCCGTAACAATAAAGGTTGTAATAAATATGGCATCGACAACTGGGCTGGTGGAAGCATTAACCGCAGGAATGAGGACAAACGCGCCAAATACTAAAACGCCAATAAGCAGCGGCAGCGCAAATCGTTCCCGCCAATTTTTATAGAGCAGTCGGGTGGCATCCTCGGGGTTTGAGAATTGCTTGTTTGAAGAAATGCTATCCATTATGACTCTTCCGAATCGCCGGGCTTGATTTTGATCTTTGCATAATACGAGCCTGTAATTCTTGTAACTTCGCTCGCAGTAGTCATTAGAATGGACTGAATATCCGTGGATCTTCGGATCTTCCCGGCTACTTCATTGATCAATCTTTCGCGTTCTGCCTGTACACGGATTTGTTCAAGCAGTCTTGCGTTGGCAATAATCGCAGCGAGGCTGCCGCCAAGCGTGCCAAGCATTTCCTCGTCATTTTCGGTATAGGCGTCCGTCTGTTCGCTTTCCACGTTCAATACGCCAAGCAGTTCATTGCGATAAATTAGTGGGATCGCCAATTCGGATCGAGTGTTGGCGCTGGCTTGTATATAACGCGGATCCGTGCTTACGTCTCTGACTCTTAAAGTGCGCCTGTGTTCGGCCACCCAGCCAGTAATGCCGCTCCCAAACTCGATCTGCGTTCGGGAAATATTATCAGAATACCCCATTGAAGCCTTAACTTCAAGTATCTTTTTTTCGCGGTCGGCTAATAAAATAGCTACGCGGTCGCCGCCGAGGGTGACTTGCAGGCCATTTACAGCGCTCTCCAATGCCTCTTCCAGAGTAGTTCCAGATGCAGCAGTCGTAGTAATGTGATGCAAGAGGCGGTGCTGGGAAAGATGTTCCTGGGTTTCCGCAAAAAGTTCGGTGTTAACCACAGCAACAGCCAGTTGATCCGCCAGGATTTGCAGGCTGCGCAGGTTGTCCTCCGAAAAGGAATAGGATTTGGTGCTTTGAATATCGAGCACGCCCAGAATCCTTTCGCCCACCTTCAGTGGAATTGCAGCTTCTGCCCGCGTATCAGGCAGGAGGGGATTGGCGTAGTAGGTGGCGTCCTTGGAGGTGTCATTTACAACAAGTTGTTCTCCCCGCGAGCCGACAAAGCCTACGATTGATTTTGATCCCACACCTATTTTGTAGCCGGCTCTTTTCATTTGCGCCCCTGCCTCTCCCGTTGCCTCGCGGATCATTGCGAATTCACCGGGGAGATCGTGCAAGAAAATGGAAGCATGATAGAAGTCAAAGCGCTCTCGAATGAAATTAACGGCTTTGATTAAAAGCTCATCCAGATCAAGCGACCCGCTGATATCGCGGGCGATTTCTGCCGCAGTTTCAATTTGAACTGCTTTGCGCTGACTCTCATCCAGCAGGCGGATAGTGTTGATTACACCAGCGACTTGTCCCGCGATCGTTGTGAAGAGCCGTAGATCGTTATCATCAAATGCATGTTCGTTTTCCAGATCCTGGATGATTAAAGCGCCAATTGGGTTGTTCTGAACAAGCATAGGCGCGCCCATCCAGGAACGGGCTGGTTTTCCGGATACTTTTGCTCCCAATTGTGCTGCTTTTTGCTCTGTGTTTTCCACGAGCATTAAAGGCTGGCGGCTGCGAAGAAGAATGGAAGTTAGACCCTCTCCAAGCGGGAAGGGATCGATGGAAATGACTTTCTTGTTTTCATAGCTGAATGGAATGCTGATCGTGTTGGTTCTTTCATCGTAAAGTGCAACGATCATGTTGTACTCGCCGATGACTTGTTGAATTTTTGCGAGCAGTGCATGGAAAAAGCTTTGAAGGTCAGATGCGGAGGAGATTAATTCGTTTATGGAGGCAAGTGCCTCCGCTTTTAGCAGCTGTTCTTCCTTTTTTTCAATCGCATCTGCTTTTTCAAGTGCGATTGCAATTAAGTCAGCCAGATTGCCGTATAACTTCAAAGATGTCTCTGAAAGAATGTCATCCCGAGTTCCTATGAAAAGGATGGAGGTCAAGATGCTCTTTGTCCTGATTGGCAGAAGCGCGGCACTGCTCAATTGCAGGCTTTTTATGATATTGATAAAAATTGGGGGGACCGCTGACTCGGCCAAATCTGAAATGATCACACCTCGGCGAAGGTAATCGCTGACTTCGGTCGTATCTATTTCATAAGTTTTCTCTAACTCTGTAGCCTTTTCTGGATTGTCTGTGGAAGCGGTAACCAAAAGTTTATTGTTTTCAACGCGAAATAGAATCGCAGGGTTGGAAACCCCCTTGAGTATTTGCCCGCTTCTGTTATAGAGGTCTTCAACGGTTTCGGCTTCTGCGATCAGCCTGCTGGAAAGGTATAAGCGTTCAAGCTCTTCAAAGTTCATGCGACTTCCCCGCATCCGTTTTTAGGATGAAAATAAACTGCCCCCGCCGTTCTGGCAAGGGGAATAAAGGTAAAGATAAAGGGCGTTCTTGCAAGAGTTCCTGTCAGACTGCCCTTGTATCTTTTTTGTTGTATATCGGCTGGGGGCGGCGCTGGATTTGTAGCCATTAAAAGATTTAACTAAACTCCCAGACGGGTTCACCGCCTAAAATGCGGCGTATCTGATCTGGAAAGCGATCGGGATCGAGCGGCTTTCCTAAAAATCCATCAAAGCCAGAGTCTTGAGCTTTCTTCATTTGTTCCATGCTCGCCTCTGCAGTGACGGCGATAATCGGGACCGTTTTAAATCGTTCCGATGCACGGATTTTCTTTAAAGCCCCATAGCCGTCTTCGTATGGAAGTCGGATGTCCATCAAGATCAAATCCAGGCGGGGGAGTGTGTCCGCGTATTCGAGTACTTCATAGCCTGATGTCTTCCATTCGCAATGCACGCCAAGATACCCGAGCATGCGGGCAATGAGGACGAAGTTTGAAACATTATCTTCAACCACCAGCACAGCAGCGTCCTTCGGTATATTCGGCTTTCGGATCGGCTGTGTATCAGATACAGCAGGGGGTTGGTTCTGGTCAGGCATGGGAACTCCTTGTCATAAAACGCTCGATCTGCTGTGCAAGCGTATCAATATCAATTGGTTTTTGTATATAACCGTCGCAGCCCGCTTCCAGCGACTTTTCGCGATCGCCGCGCATCACATTTGCTGTTACCGCAATGATGGGGATGCCGGAAAACCGTTGAATGCCCTTGATCTTTGTTGTTAATGTATAACCGTCCATGTCCGGCATGTTGATGTCCATCAATATCAGGTCAACTTTATTTCCTTCAAGCCGTTCAATCGCCTGACTTGCATTAAACGCATCGACAACAGAATAATTCTCCGCCTCCAGCACTCTGCGGATCAGGTTTCTGTTGTCTGGGTTATCCTCCACGTACAGGATCGTTCCTTTATTAATTTCAGTCATGTTTAACTCCGGCTTGAATTTTACTTGCAAGCCCAAAGTATTCGCATAACAGCTACCTTACAAATAGTATAGCATAACAAAAAGTCGAGGCGGTCGTTTCCTCGACTTAAATTTGAGCGGGTGATGGGATTCGAACCCACGATATCATGCTTGGGAAGCATGCGTTCTACCACTGAACTACACCCGCGTGTTTGGTAGGGGGATTATACGCCACGCTGAAAAAGCATGTCAAGCCTGATTAAGGTCGGTGCCTCTTTTCTAATCTGGTTATTGCTTTCTCGTAAGCAGCATATTCGCCAGCCTGAGCAACTCCTCGCCAGCTTCGCCTTGTGGATCTGCCTGTTTTAAGTAGCCCAGCGCCTTCTGCGTCTCCGCTTCGGACATTTTTTCTGCATACTCTTTGGCGCCTTCGTCTTCAAGCATGGCAGAGACTGGGCCAACATCCTCCACTGTAATTGGGCCTTCCTTCCATCTATTGGCAAACCCCCCGTTCTTTCCCAAGGCAAAGAGCACGGGAAGTGAATTCTTTCCCTCCACAAGGTCACTTGCAGCAGATTTTCCAATTAAAGCTTCGTCACCCCATATCCCGAGGATATCATCCTGCACCTGGAAGGCCAGTCCTAAATGATACCCAAATAAACGGTAGGCTTCTTGTTTTTCTTCGTTCGCGTAGCCAAGAAGTGAGCCGATATGTGTGCAAGCTGAGAGTAGGGCAGAGGTCTTGCCGCCGATCATTGGCCAGTAGTCTTCAATGCTAAGATCGTTGCGTTCTTCATATGACATGTCAAGGAATTGGCCGCGCGTCAAATCCAGGCAGCAATCGTTCAAGATGCTGGCTGTTTTTACAACCATATCCGCCGGATAGTGATCAATCAGATCAAGAACTGCCTGGTTGGCAATCACGAAAAGAGCATCCCCAACATTGATGGCCATTGGCGCACCCCATTTGACCCAGGCAGTTTCCCTTCCACGCCGGAGAGTAGAGTTATCCTGGATATCATCATGGACAAGTGAAAAATTATGAATTAGCTCAACAGCGGCAGCGGCTGACTTTGCGTGTAGCCAATTTATTGCAATAACTTCCTCCTTATTTTCTCTATCATTAAAGGAAGAAAGAGTGCACAATAAAGTTATTAACGGGCGGATTCGCTTCCCTGTAGCGAGTGGACCTGCGCCTTCACCAGTCCAACCCATGTGGTAGGTCAACATTTCATGAAAGGATTTTGTTCTTGGCTGATCCAGCCTTGCCACCTGTCGTTGTAGTTCTTGTTCAATTGCATCAAGCATGGATTGAGTGATGTTTGCCATGAGTCTAATAATCCTTAATGGATAATTGATATAGGTCCCTTTTTAGTTGAGCAGGGGACTGGTAGTGGATGGTGATAAATCCCAGTTTGTTTGCTGTTCGAATGTTTGGAAGCGAATCGTCGATAAATAGACATTCGCCAGCCTTGCGTTGAATTCTATTTAAAGTAAAAGTAAAGATATCTGCATTTGGTTTTACAAGCTTATGTTCGCCTGAAACGATCATGTCATCGAATAGTTCCAAAAAATCGTAGCGCTTCCTGACAATATCAAATTTCTCTGCAGAGAAATTGCTTAATAAGTAAAGTGGCCAGCCGGAACGTTTTAGGTTTTTCGCAACCTGAATGGTCTCGTGATGGGTTTCTGTCAGACTTTCTTCCCAATGGCTGTCATATGCCTGGATGAGTTCTGCATGTTGAGGGAATTGCCTTGATAGTTCAGCGACCCCTTCCTTGAATGGGCGCCCTGCGTCCTGGCGGGCATTCCATTCAGCGAATTGAATCTCTTTGAGAAAAGAGTCAACAGCTTCCGGTGTGGGGAAGAAGCGTTTATACAAGTTGCGGGCGTCCCAGTTGACAAAGACGTTCCCAAAGTCAAAGATGATGGCGGTGATAGGGGATTCCATATGCTATATTTTATCCTAACCTGGACGATATCCCAACATGGACAGTATCTGGCGGTATAATCGCGCTTCTGTACATAATCTGACTTTGGAGAATTTCCCTTGAGCCGTGTGATCAACCCCGATTCTGTAGGAAAAGAAAGAACCCGTTTGACGAAATCCATTGTGTTGTGCATTCGAGAGCTGGCGAAGCAATCGAAGGTGACAGATGAGACGAAAGACCAGGCGGCATTTATTGCGCTTGCGCTGCAAGCCATTGCCGACGGTATCGATGTGTCTGTAGCTGCGTGGGAGAAACGTGATTACTGGGTAAAAGCGGATAAATTCCGCATGGAGTGGATGTGGGCGGGGCAGGTGGCCGGCAAAATGAAGGACGCTGTCCTTTCAGATGACTGGGCGACAATTGCCATGCTTATGCCGCAGATCGCGCAGAGGTTTAGCAAGATCGTGGTTTCTGATAATCATCGATTGGGAAAACCGTGGTCCAGTGCTTATAAACTCCTCGCGCTGCATCAAAAATTGTAAATATAAAAAACTCCGAGATAAACTCGGAGTTTTTTATATTTCTACAGATTTTTCAAATGCTGCTTTGTATTCTTGAGCAGTTCGATCATCAAGTCGCGGATGTGCGGATTGAGGTAATGGCTCTCCAGGGTAGAGAGCGGCAGGAACCGCGCACCAGCCACAACGTGGATGCAGTTGGACGCTCCACATAGACAAATGAAGGGGGCTTGCATCTCCCATTCCGTGGACGGATAAAAGAAGGAAAGCTCCTCGCCTTTTTCAATGTCGCGGCGGGCGATCATTACCATTTTCTCGGTGTCGAGAATTACATTGGGGTCGCAGGAATGATTCAGCGCGGCGAGCTTGCCAACATGGGTGTGCCTGTCGCGTGCGATCTGTACCGTAAAGCGGTTGGGCTTGTCCATGATGTTTTCACTTGGCATGGCGCAGATCACTTCGCCTTTTTTGTAGGATTGTTTCGTGATCAATGTGCGGAATTTATTTTCCGTTCTGATCGCTAATGTTTCCATTGTTGTTGACATTTATAAATCTCCTTTTGCATTTATAAGAATGCATGTCGTTTGATTTAGTATAGCTGTTATAAAATTAAATACAAGGGATAATGGATGATGTTGAAATATTTTAAGGTTGTGTTATTAAATAAAATATACACCATCCAGGCGCGATGATGTATATAAATTAAATTAATTATTTAATTGGCAAACGACTTGTGATAAGGATCCGTGTGCCGAAAGGATCTTGAACGGGACAATATCGGATCGGTTCGTACATCATCTGATCGGATGGGGCTTCTCCGTTCCCGCCCGCATCGATAAAGGCACGCTGCAGGCGCTCAGCTTCCAGGGGAGTGTCCATTAGGAAATGAATTTCCATGTTTTGCGGATTCCCCGCGTTGGATGGAAACAAAGTCAGCCAGATGTTGCCGAGCAACCAGCCCTGGGTGTTTCCCCCTTCGATGTAGGACGGGGGACCGAGCACACTTTTGTAATAAGCAACAGCCGCTTCATAGTTATCAAAGAATAGGGCAAGGCCATGAAGCCCGAGAAAGTTAAATTTCGGCTTGGGCTGCGGGTCCACAAAATACGCACGCTTGTAGCTTTCATAGTCCATAACGTTCATCTCGCTTTCTAAAACATTGTCATCTGACCAGGTGGACGCCTGCCATCGAGCAGTAAGAATGGGGCGGCGCGTTCGGCAAGGATGCCGAGTTTTTTCAATGAAGAAAGTTCGCGTATCTTTTTATTCCTTCTTGCAAGCAGAATGGCTTCTGCGCCTTTGATGCCAATACCGGGAATTTTTATCAACTCCTGTTTTTCCGCTTTGTTCAATTCAACGGGCTTGTGGAGCAAATTCATTTCCGCCCATGCCTGTTTTGGGTCGGCATGCAAAGGGAGGTTGCTGTCTTTCGTGAAGGGCAGGTCTTCAAGGTCAAAACCGTAATCGCGCAGCAGAAATGACGCCTGATACAGACGGTGCTCGCGCATGGGGTCAACTGCGGGTTTATTTTCCAATGGCGTATCTCGAATTGGGTGAAATGCGGAAAAGTACGCACGTTTGAGCCGCACATTCTTCGTCAGCCAGTTTGTAATGCCAAGCAGTTCCAGATCGCTTTCATCCGAGCCGCCCGCCACAAATTGAGTCACTGTGGATGGATAACGCC
>JACZJB010000174.1 GCA_014860805.1 Anaerolineales bacterium | reverse complement strand
TCAATGGACATGTTGCAGATGGTCATGCGCTGTTCCATGGTCAGGCTACGGATGGCTTCACCGGTATATTCGAAGACGTGACCGGTACCGCCTCCAACGCCGATGCGCGCGATCAATGCAAGGATGATGTCCTTTGCTGAGACACCTTCTGCCAACTTCCCTTCCACGCGGACTTCGTAGGTTTTGGGTTTCTTTTGCAGGAGACATTGAGTCGCAAGCACGTGCTCCACTTCGCTTGTGCCAATGCCAAAAGCAAGCGCGCCGAATGCGCCGTGCGTGGCGGTGTGACTGTCTCCGCAGACGATGGTCATACCTGGCTGGGTACGCCCCAGCTCAGGGCCAATGACGTGTACAATGCCGCGGTGTGGACTGGTCATGCCATGCAATGTGATTCCAAACTCGGCGGCGTTGGTTTCCATCTGCTGGATCTGGGCGGCGGCTAATGGGTCCGCGATGGGGACATTTACCGGCGTAGTCGGAATCGAGTGATCCATCGTGGCAAGAGTCTTATCGGGGCGGCGGACTTTGAGTCCACGCTGGCGTAATCCAGTGAAGGCTTGCGGCGAAGTCACCTCATGAACGAGGTGCAAATCAATATAAAGTACGGCGGGGGATTCAGGCTGCTCGGCAACGACGTGTGAGTCCCATATTTTTTGAAAGAGAGTCTTAGGCATAAAGTTTCCTGTAAAGTGTGAAGATAGTCTTAAATCCCTATCCCAACATCACACCGAAATCATTTTTCACTTTTTCGGTTCCTTCGGTCTGCGCGATGATGAGTTTATTCAATGCATTGATATAGGCTTTGGCGCTGGCGACGATGATATCCGTATCCGCGCCATGACCGCCATAGACACGCGAGTATGAAACTTCGCTTTGTGCGTCCATGGTGGATTTTCCGTTTTCACTTTGTATGCGGACCGTCACCTCGCCCAGCGCGTCAATGCCTTCGGTAATGGCATGGATATTGAACTCCAACAATGTACATGGCACATTGACAATCGAATCGATTGCCTTGTATGTTGCGTCAACGGGACCGGTGCCAATGGCAGCGACAGTGTGAACAACGCCATCTGGCCCACGCAAGCGGACGGTTGCAGTGGGCATACCCATCGTTCCACAGGAGACTTGCATTCCATTCAGCAGGTACACATCACGCGGACGATAAAATTCATCCGCGATCAACGCTTCGAGGTCAAGGTCGGTGATGACCTTCTTGCGGTCAGCCAACTCTTTGAAGCGTGCGAAGGCTTTATCGAGTTCCACTTCATCGAGCGAATGCCCCATTTCAGCCAGACGATTCCGCAAGGCATGCCTGCCGGAATGTTTGCCGAGCACAAGGTTGGTCTGGCTGACACCTACATCCTCAGGACGCATGATCTCATACGTAGTCTGGTGTTTTAACATCCCATCCTGATGGATGCCCGCTTCGTGCGCGAAAGCATTTGAACCAACAATGGCTTTATTCGGCTGCACAACAATGCCTGTGTAATTGCTGACCAGTTTGGAGATGCGCGAGAGTTGCTGAGTCTCAATTCCAGTCTCCAGCCCGAAGACAGGATGACGCGTTTTCAACGCCATCACAACTTCTTCCAACGATGTGTTGCCCGCGCGTTCGCCGATTCCATTAATGGTCACTTCCGCCTGGCGCGCGCCAGCTTGAATACCTGCCAGCGTATTTGCTGTGGCAAGTCCGAGGTCGTCATGGCAATGCACCGAAACGGTAATGCCATCATGCATGCCGGGCGTATTTCTGATAATGCCATCGATCAATTTATAAAATTCATCAGGCGTGGTGTAACCGACCGTATCGGGAATATTCAAAGTGGTTGCGCCGGATTTAATGGCTTCGCCCAAAACAACATATAAAAATTCAGGGTCAGAGCGCCCGGCATCTTCTGGTGAAAATTCAACATCGGCACACAAAGTCTTGGCATATGCCACCATTTCAGAAACACGCTGCACCACTTCTTCAGGATCCATCTTCAACTTGTGCTTCATGTGGATCGCAGATGTGGCAAGGAAAGTATGAATGCGCGGATTCCTCGCACCTTGAACGGCTTCCCAGGCTTTATCGATATCGGTCTTGTTTGCGCGCGCAAGACCTGCAATAGTTGGAACTTTCGCTTCAGGCTGACCTTCTGGCGGGTTGCCCACTTCGAGAGCTATCCGACGGACAGCTTCCAGGTCGTCAGGCGAAGCGGCAGGGAAGCCTGCTTCGATAACGTCCACGCCAAGGCGCGCAAGATTATGGGCAACCTCCAGTTTTTCTGCAGAGGTCATCGTTGCGCCGGGAGATTGTTCTCCATCCCGTAAAGTTGTATCGAAGATTTTCACATAATTGGTCATAAGGTCTTCCTTTTGGGAGAGAGGTAACTGCTCCCGATTCTCACTCGTTGATTTCTACTTCTTCCAATTTTCAGGGCGCAGCGAACGGACTGCAGCACCGGCACGCCACATTTCGGAGTCACGAATGGCAGCGAGTTCCACTTCAAGCTTGGCGCGATAATCAGGCTGGCTGTTGGCTTCGAGAGTGATGCGGGCTTCATTGCCGGTCACCACGCTCTGATACAAGTCCTTGAAAACCGGTGCAGTCGCGTCGCGGAATTTATCCTTCCAATCCAATGCACCGCGTTGAGCAGTGGTGGAACAGTTGGCATACATCCAGTCCATGCCGTTCTGGCCGACGAGGCGGATAAGAGATTGGGTAAGTTCTTCCACGGTTTCGTTGAAGGCTTCAGAGGGAGAATGTCCATGCTTGCGGAGTTCGTTGTACTGCGCTTCCATCACGCCTGCGAGAGCGCCCATCAAAATGCCGCGTTCGCCGGTGAGATCGGAGTACACTTCTTTTTCGAAAGTAGTCGGAAATAAATATCCAGCGCCAATGGCGATGCCCAAAGCAATCGTGCGTTCCTTTGCCTTGCCGGTCGCATCCTGATGAACAGCGAAGCTGGCATTGATGCCAGAGCCTTCGAGGAAGTTCGCTCGAACACTGCGCCCAGAACCTTTTGGGGCTACCAAAGCCACATCTACATGTGGGGGCGGAATCACACCAGTGTCATCCTTGAAGGTGATGGAAAATCCGTGGGAGAAATAGAGCATATCCCCTTCGTTGAGATGTTCAACAATGCTGGGCCATTGCGACCGCTGACCTGCATCAGACAGAAGGTATTGAATGACGGTTCCCTTTTCAGCAGCCTCCTCCACACTGAAGAGAGTCTTGCCGGGTACCCAACCATCTGCAACAGCCTTATCCCAATTGGATGTGCCTTCGCGCTGGCCAATAATGACATTGATGCCGTTGTCGCGCATGTTCATCGCCTGCGCAGGTCCCTGCACACCATAGCCGAGAACAGCCACTACTTCATTCTTCAAAACTTCACGCGCCTGGTCAAGCGGAAATTCGTCGCGTGTTACTACTTCTTCTTCCGTACCGCCAAAATTAATTTTTGCCATGATCACATTTCTCCTTGAGATTTCGTTTTTTGATTTAAGTATTCTGCAAACAACAATCAGTCGTCAGCTTTACTATGGACCCATCGCAGCAAGTTCGTTGACATCATCATACTGACTGCCAGCCACACCCGGCATGCGGCGCACACCATCATTGACCCCGCGAGTCATGGAAACCTGTCCTGTGCGCACCATTTCCACAATGCCAAGTGGACGCAGCAGTTCGATCATGCCTTCGATCTTGTCCTCTGTGCCTGTGATCTCGACGATTACAGAATCAATTGCAACATCAACAATACGGGCGCGGAATATCTCAGCCAGTCCATTAACTTCAGCGCGGCGTTCGGGGCCGACCTTTACTTTGATCAGAGCCAGGTCGCGGGTTACCGAAGGTTGATGCGTAACGTCCTGCACATCGATCACGTTGACAAGCTTGTATAAATTTGCCTCGATCTTCTGCGCATCCACATCTCCATTCGGGCAATCAACCACCACGGTCATACGTGAGACTTCAGGGTCTTCTGTTCGCCCCACCGCAAGCGATTCAATATTGAAATTGCGTCGGCGAAACAAAGAAGCCACGCGATTCAAAACGCCGGGTCTATTTTCTACTAATGCAATAAAGGTGTAATTCATTATTTCTCCTATCCTTTTATTTCGCCGGTCTCTGTATCATTTGATCCAATGCAGAACCTGCAGGAACCATTGGATAGACCGCGTCTTCCATTTCCACTTTGAACTCAATGACGGTGGGACCTTTGATGCTGCGAGCCCAGGCAATCGCTTCATCAACTTCCTCACGCCTGGTCACACAACGAGCAGGGACTCCATGCGCCTCAGCAAGTTTGACAAAATCAGGAGCAAGCATGTTCACAGCGGAGTAACGTTTCTCGAAGAAGAATTCCTGCCATTGACGCACCATTCCGAGGAAACTATTGTTCATGATCGCAACCTTCACGTTCGCGCCTTCCTGAACAGCAGTGGTCAATTCCGCAGCGGTCATTTGAAAGCCGCCATCGCCAGCAACAGCCCATATCTCATCGTCTTTTGCAGCAAACCAGGCGCCAATTGCAGACGGCAGGCCATATCCCATCGTGCCTGCGCCGCCCGAAGTGAGCCAGCGATTCGGCTTATCCATTTGATAGTATTGTGCAGCCCACATTTGATGCTGTCCAACATCTGTAGTCACAATCGCACCACCGCCTGTCGCCTTCCAAATATCAGCAATGAGATGAGCCACATATAACTTGCCATCTTCCTCCCAATTCATAATGCTGCGGGCATCAGCTTCTGCTTTCCAGCCATTGATTTCCTTTTTCCATTCTTCATGATCGTATTCATCCACAAGCGGGATCAGATCAGTGATGACAGTTTTCAAATCGCCCACCAAAGGAACATCCACAAAAACATTCTTATGGATTTCAGAAGGATCGATTTCGATGTGGATTTTCTTTGCCCGCGGCGCATAGGTCTTCAACGTGCCGGTCACGCGGTCATCAAAACGCATACCGAATGCCAGGATCAAATCTGAATTTTGAATCGCAAGGTTCGTGTGGACTTCGCCATGCATACCCATCATGCCAAGGCTTAATTCATGCGAAGCAGGGAAGGCTCCCAAGCCGAGCAAAGTGCTTGCCACAGGGGTTTGCGTCTTGACTGCAAATTGCATTAACGCGTCTTCAGCTTTGGACATCAATACGCCATGTCCGCACAGGATGATCGGCTTATGCGCTTTTTCAATCAACTTCACCGCTTCATCCAAAGAACTCTTTGGCGCGTGCGCAACAGGCTGATAGCCGGGCAATTTCACATCTTCGGGATAAATGAATTCAGTTTGTTCCACTTGCGCATTTTTACAAATGTCGATCAAGACGGGGCCAGGTCGGCCGCTGCGTGCAATGTAAAACGCTTCGCGAACCACTTCTGCAATTTCATCGGCGCGGGTCACCAGGTAATTATGTTTGGTGATAGGTAGGGTAATCCCGGTCACATCCACTTCTTGAAACGCATCGCCGCCGATCAAATGCGCCGCCACCTGTCCAGTGATGAATACCACCGGCACCGAATCCATCATCGAAGTAGCGATGCCCGTCACTAAATTCGTCGCGCCAGGCCCGGAGGTTGCCATAGCCACGCCCACCTTCCCGGAAGCACGCGCATATCCATCCGCCATATGCGCGCCGCCTTGTTCATGCCGCACGAGTACATGATGGACCGGATAACTCAGCATCGCATCATAGATCGGCATATTCGCCCCACCCGGATACCCGAAGACCACTTCCACGCCTTCGCGCACCAAACACTCCCACAAAATTTCTGCACCAGTTTTTTTCATTTGCTCTCCTAGCTTTCCAGCACTGCACCTGTATCGGCGCTCGTGACAAAATGTGAATATCTCTTCAACCACTTCGAAGTGACATTGGATTTGAACGGAGGCAAGGCATCGAGTCGACTCTGAATCTCCGCATCGCTCAACTTAACGTTCAGGCTGCGCGCCGCCAAATCAATTTGGACAATGTCCCCGGCTTTGAGTGCCCCGATCGGGCCACCCGCAGCAGCTTCCGGTGACACATGACCAATGCATGCGCCGCGAGTCCCGCCGCTGAAACGTCCATCGGTGATGAGCGCAACCTTGTCACCGAGTCCCTGCCCCATGATCGCGGACGTGGGCGAAAGCATTTCCTGCATGCCCGGTCCGCCCTTGGGACCTTCGTACCGCACCACAACACAATCCCCTGCTTTGACCTTGCCAGCCAAAATTCCAGCCATCGCCTCATCCTGTGATTCAAAGATGACCGCTGGACCTTCAAACTTCATCATGGCTTCACTCACGCCGCCCACTTTAACAACCGCACCTTTGGGAGCGAGGTTGCCAAACAAAATGGACAAGCCGCCGCGCTTGGAATGAGCATTTTCATATTTGCGAATCACATCTTCGTCTTTGATCTCACAACCTTGAATCGATTCCCCCAATGTTTTTCCCGTCACCGTTAAACGGTCGAGGTGTAACATTCCCGTTCCTCTCTGCACTTCGTTCAATATGGCAGGGATTCCGCCCGCGCGATGCACATCTTCCATATGCCATTTGCCTGCCGGGCTCACTTTGCAGATGTGCGGCACTTTATCCGCCACAGAGTTGATGCGCGTCAGCGGATAATCCACGCCTGCTTCGTTCGCCAATGCCAGCGTGTGCAGCACTGTGTTGGAGGAACCGCCCATTGCCATATCCAGCGCGAACGCATCGTCGATGGCATCGGCAGTGACGATGTCTCGCGGCTTGATGTCGCGTTCGATCAACGTCATCACTTGCGCCGCGGCTTGTTTCGCCAGTGCTTCACGTTCGGGAGTCTTCGCCAATGCAGAACCGTTGTAGGGCAAAGCCAGACCGAGCACCTCCATCAAACAGTTC
>JACZJB010000173.1 GCA_014860805.1 Anaerolineales bacterium | reverse complement strand
GACCCACATATATAGTGATCAGCCCCTTTGCCGCATCATCTGATAGAGACTTGTCAGCTTTAAAGCGGAAGTCTGCCCTGTGAAGGTCCTCCATCCACTTAAAACTGACGCGCTCTGGATTGAAGGTGACACCTTTACAAGATGGGACAATGACAAGCTCTGCTCCCTGGGCAATTTTTGTGAATGATTGTGATGTAGTTTCTTTAGGGAATTTGATTTGATCATTGAATTTTTCTACATCTCCGCGCACTTTTGCCAAAAGCGATGATGTATGAGCATAAACCAATAAAGTATGCCAATCTTTAGTTTTTCCTTTTATAGGATGGTAGGAAGTAAAAAAGACTTTCTTCTGCATGTTGTTTTTTATCGGTTTTAGAGCCGCACTTTTTTGAGCACCACCAGATGCATCTTTTATTCTATTGGGCAAACTACTATAATTTATATCTACCCTGCTCGTGGATTCTTCAATCTGAGATTTTTGAGCAAGGCTGAGGGCTAAATCAGACACCTCGACTCCTTTGAGAGTTACCTCATGAAAATTGGTTTCGGCAAAATTTGCTTTATTGAGATTAGTCTCATTGAGATTAGCATAGGAGAGATTTGCAAGAGAGAGGTTAGCTTTAAAGAGATTGGCTCTAAACAGATTAGCATCAGTGAGATTGGCACCTGTAAGATCAGTTTCAGTGAGAATACTTTCACGGAGGTCGGTTCTAACGAGATTGGCCCCAGTGAAATCACACTCAGATAGGTTTGCATGACTTACATTAGCTCCGCGAAGATATGCTCCTCCAAAATCGGCATTATGGAGATTAGCCTCAGCGAGATTAGCGCCACGAAGATTGGCTTTGTAGAAATTAGCACCATGAAGATCAATTCCTTGGAAATCGGTTGAGGAAAGGTCTATTCTGGCTGATTGGCGTGATGAACGCCAATGATTCCAAGTATCGACACCCTGTTTTAGAATTCCGAGTTGTTTCTGGTTCGCCATTGATGCCTCTATTTTGAAAGCCTCACGTCTTTCTTACTGAAACTTCACCCTCAGCAGTTGACTCACAATCTCCACCGTCTGCACACTGACACTTACCATCATATTTCACTCTCAAAAACCGACCACTGATCACGAAAAGACTCTAAATCTTTGTAACGAATCCCTGGTCCCTTCAGAACATTTAGAAATCGGTTCGTCAACTCATTTTCCAGAAGTTGTACTCCCGAGGCAATAAAGTAATCTACGGATTGGCCTGGTGGATTGAGTATCACGAAAACATAGACCTGATCAGTCTTTATGCCAGCGCGCGGAATGAGAAAAAAGTTTTTTGTGCGGACAGATTTCACCTGAACCGTATACCTGATTCCGTTTTCATTGATAGCAAATAGATCAATGGATTTGGCATTACCAAATGTCACAGAGACTTGCAGGTTACGCTTTAGTAGCTCTGCAGCAACAAAGAATTCCCCTGCGAGACCTGTCATTTGACCGTCCACACGTTTCTTAATTGGTTGAACTTCTGTCACGATCTTAACCATCACAACTCTCCCTTAAACGCCCTACCTAGCACAGACATCACTCCCAAGTAGTTGCTAACGACGTCTTTACCGATCCAGTTGAAGGTGGGCATTTAATAATTACTTCCTAATAACTTTTCTTTGTGTGTTACGCTTTTTGGTCGGGGCTTTGCTTCGTTTCTTTGTGTCCTGCTCGGTGTTCAATTTGGATTGTTTCTTTGCCAGTTCGAATTCAAACTTCAGCTTTCTTGCGCTCAGGATTTGACCATATAAACCGCTAATGGCTGTTACAAGTCCCGAAATGGCAGTGATCACCAACACCAGGGCGCTCCACGTATCAAAACCTGAGGAAGGGGGAGTAGCGGGAGTAATATTAATGAGTGGGCTAGAGTCGGGGAGAAGGCTGGGGTCAAAACCTTCAATGATCGTTGTCATTTTTCCTACAAGCTCCATCAAGATTGAACCCAGATCTCTTAGCCGCACGACATCCAATTGAAGCCTTTTCAATTCTGCGTTTTGATTCGAAATAAAACCCAGCAGAAATATTCCAAATATCCCATACAAGGCAGAAATGGACACAGACTTAATATTAATCCCCTGCCGCAGGGTGAAGATGATCAATCGAACAAAAAGCAGCGCAGTGATTAGTTCCAAGATCCCCATCGCCCAAAAGGGCAGGGCGTACGAAGTAAATAGGTTATCGATGACAAATAATACAAGCGCGATGACGATTGTGGAAAGGAATAAAACTCCAAAACCAATGAAGGTAGCCTTTAGCCATTTTGGCCACCCGATCATTATTCTTGAATTTTCATTCATGGTTCGCTCCTTGGCGAATGGTCATCAGGTTTTCCTTTGCAGGGGTATTCCCGCTTACATTTCTCTATTGTACCCGACCCCTTCCAGTCATGGTCAAGAAATTCGGGAGGGTGGCAGCCGTCCCAGCGAGCGAAACGACCGCCACCCAAACTATCAAACTACCAAACTACTAATCCCAATTCATCTCTGCAACGTTCCCAGGCAGGTCGCGCGCCGTGACCACGAGCCGCGAAGCGTTGGCATCCGTCACCGTGGTTGTGTAATTCCACCACCCTCCCTCGGCTTGCACCGCGGCGCCTTGCTCGATCACCGTTCCTGCATTGTCGGTGATCACCACGTTCACTTGCACCACCTGCACGTCATCAACTGCCTTGACGCGGATCGTCTCGCCTTCCGCGCCGTGCCAGTTCTGGGCATCGATCTCGATGATCTTGGGCGCATGGAACCAGTCCGCCACCGCCACATTGTAGGACGTCAAATGCGTCCCTGCCGCCTTGTTCACATATACCGCCTGGGACTTGGCATCCCTGGCGTACAAGGTTGCCTCACGGAAACGTTCATGCACGTCCTGCTGTGCCTCGCTGAAAACACGGTTTGCGTAGAAGGTCGGCGAATTGCCGATGATCGTGCGCCCCGAACGGACGCGCTTGATGACAAATTGCTCGCCGAGCGAACCGCTCAGTCCGCGTACGAAGATATTGTTGGCTACTTTAGCCATGTTAAACACCTTTTTCTGATTGAAAGAATACGAATAGATACGCCCGCCCATCAAAGATGGGTTCGTTGGGAATGTGCTCATCCTATAGTGATCCTATAATCATCCTATAGTCATCCTATAGTGATCCTATAGTCATCCTATAA
>JACZJB010000172.1 GCA_014860805.1 Anaerolineales bacterium | reverse complement strand
GCGAGTTCGGCACCCTCCTCAGCCGCCTCGCGGATGCTCTTCAGGGCACGGTCAATGCTCCCATCAAGGTCGAGCAACACCGGTGGACTCTGGATCAATGCAATCTTGTGGGTCATAACTGTCGTCTCCGATGTCGGCTCCCGTAGTCGGGGCCAAGAGGGAGCGGCGCCTCTCAACTAAGGAGGCACGCGCCCCTGGCTATCTAGCCCTTCGCGTAGTCCGCGGCACTCATCACTTCGATGCCAACGAAGGCCTGTTCCCCCTCCACCCAGGCGTCGTGTCCTGGCGGAATCGTGTAGGACTCTCCCGCATTGATGGTCTTTTGCGTGCCGTCGTTCAGCACTACGACCATGCGGCCCGACACAGCGTAGCCGACGTGCGAGGCCTGACACTTCTCCGTTTTGGCGACCGGCTTGACGCACTCTGACCAGCGCCACCCGGGCTCGAAATTGAAGCGACCGATGGTGTAGTCATCGAGTTTCACAACTTCGACGCGCGTTTTGTTTGGTGCCCGAACTTCGTCGGGTGAGTCGTGGGACTTGACTTCGAACTTCTTCACGGTCACGGGAGCGACCATATCTGTCTCCTTGATTTGCGTATTGCGGCCAGTGGGGTCGCCGACACAGTTGACGACGCGGCCAACGCCTCAAGGCGAGGACGCCACCCTGAGTGCTTTCCTACAGTGCGCCCCCTGACAGTGAAGCAGTGAGCAACCGCTTGCTACTTGTGGTTATCAACGCATGGAAGGACTGCATTGAAGTTCGCGGCACTCAGCCCCATGAGAAGGTCCCTCGGCCCATGCCGGGTCTCTGGATGCCAAGCCGCAGGTCCCAGGTTCGATCCCTGGTCGGGGAGCCAATGGGCACATAGCGGAAGAAGCTTGCCAGCCGTTGGAGCTTGCGAGGCTGCCTTACATGGATTGCGGGTGCCAGACTATGCCTTTGCGATCAGACGCCGAAAAGATCTAACTCCGCACTCGCTGGTGCGTCGATATTCTTTACGACTTCACACTTGGTATCAAGAGCGAAGTCTCTACTTGGTTGATGTCATTAAGTCTGGCTGTCTAGTGCGGAACCAATAAATTAACTTTGTTTGTCTTGGCTTGAAAGTTGCTTCGAAAGCGGCACAGCTGAATCCCCCGCTTAGTGGCCTAGAGGTGGCTCACGCGCAGTTGGACAAAGTTTTCAATTTTCTGAGTGAAGTCCTTGCGGGTTAAGCGGCTGCGCTAAGCGGCCGCCGGGTGAAGTGGACATATTTGGAAAAATGCTTCGAGGTACTGGCTGAGTGCAAGTGTGCGGACTCAATGTGCATCATGCACGCACACATTGAGTGTAAAGAGAGAAATTAACCTGCTGCTGTCGCGGTGCTCGGATTGGGCGTGCTTGCTCTACTAAGTACATCGGCGGAGTCTAAGGCGTACCGAGAGAATCATGATTTACTTGATCCGTATATTGACGCTAATTAAAGGGGTACATTTATGTTCAAGAAATTATTGATAATTTGTTTCTTGTTTATTTCATCCTCCGCGCAAGCAGTTACTGTTACCGCAAAGATTGTAGCGGATGACTTTTTCAGCGTTTTTGTAGGCGATAGTACTGCAACTTCTTTGAGTCTCGTAGGAGGATCGAATGGCTCTCTATGGTATGCGCAGGACTCATTTACTTTTGATCTAGCCGCAGATCAGTACATTTATGTTGCAGCTTGGGACAGCTCATATTATGGCCCTCCCCATATGTGGATTGGTGAATTTGTTATCGGCGGCACGACGCTGCTATCCAACACTACAGACTGGGTTAGTAAGTATTCGGCTGATATCAAGGATCCCAATGTCGCGCAAGTACAGGCACTTGTACAATCAAGTCAGTCCTGGATAACTCCTGGAGCAAGCATGCCAAATGGATCATGGCCTTATGGATCACTCATAGAAGGGTCCGCAGCAAGCATGATTTGGTACGACCAGTTTTCCAATGGTGTCACCCAAAATGGTTATGCCTTATTTACAAATGCCCCAGTTACGGCTCCCGTCCCCGAACCAGAAACCTACGCATTGCTCGGCTTTGGCCTCGGCTTGATGGGCTGGATCGGACGACGCAGGAAACTGAAAGCCTCATAACACCTATCAGCCTTCACACTGACCCCGCTTCGGCGGGGTTTTCGTTTGGCAGCTGGATGAAATCTTTGGGGCCGTAACGACCGTCAGTAACAAGAGAGCCAGCTCTGACGGGTGTCCCAGGTTCGAGCCCTGGTCGGGGAGCCAAGGAATGACGACAGGCTGGTGACGAAAGTTGCCGGGCTGTTTTGTTTTCTGGGGACGGTGCCGAGCGCGTAGAGACGCATCTCGCGGCGGACTTATGTCATCTCGCCCAGGCACGGCTTCCTCTGTTCAAGGAAGCTATCTACTCGCGTTTCTTCTGGTCCACGGCAAATTCTCGACTTGCCGTTCGGCACATAACGTTGCTGGTTGCGAATAGGAAGCCTTCTTATTTAGCCCCTCGCAGCAGTAGTTGTATTCATTCGTGCACACACTTCCGCGAATACGATCCAGCCCAGGCGCCGCGGTATCGCCCTTATTTGCCGGCCTCACAAGACGAGACAACGCAAAATGAAAATGAAGTCGAAGACAGTGGCAGCCGTAACGGTAATCGCGCTGTCGTTTGGCAGCAGCGCCTACGCCGCGATCAAGGAACAAGCCGTCACCTACAAGGACGGTGACACCGTCCTGAAGGGCTTCATCGTCTACGACGACGCAAGCACGGCGAAGCGGCCGGGCATCGTCATCGTACCCACGTGGTGGGGCGTCAACAAGCACATGCGCGACGAGGCGCACAACTACGCCAGCGAGGGCTACACGGCGTTTATCGCCGACATGTATGGCGACGGGCAAACTGCTGACAACCCCAAGGATGCCAGCGCACTTATGGGCGCATTGGCCAAGAACCCTGCCGCGATGATGTCGCGCTTTAATGCTGCGAAGGACGCCCTGTCCAAGGACGCAACAGTGGACACCTCGCGCCTTGGCGCCGCCGGCTATTCCTTAGGTGGGCGAGTGGCGCTCGACGTGGCTCGCAGCGGTTCTGAGCTCAAGGGTATCGCGATGTTTTACACTTCCCCCGTCACCATGCAATCCCAGCCGAAGACCGGAAACGTCAAAGCGAAGTTGCTGGTCATGAACGGAGCCGCCAACCCGTTCATCAAGCCCGAAGCAGTCGACGCCTTCAAAAAGGAAATGGCCGCGGACAACGCCGACCTTAACTACATCAGCTATGCGGGTGCGATGCATTCCTACACCGACCCGGATGCCACCGAGAAGGGCAAGCAGTTCAAGATTCCGTTTGCTTACGACCCGGAAGCGACAAAGGAGTCCAGGGCAGAAGCCACCAAGTTCTTCAGCGCCGTGTTCAAGTAATAGCGCTCGAAACGACAAAGAGGGTCACCCACACAGCGCCTTCTTGATCAGGGCGAGCATGAGCGGCTGACCGCCGTAGGCGAGAACCTAGTAGGCTTTCTGCAAGCAACAGGGCACAACTAATCCGCAGGTCCCAGGTTCGGGCCCTGGTCGGGGAGCCAAGGAACACGAAGCAGTGGAAGCCTCTCAGACCGACGCGTGGATGCCGGTCAATGATGCAAGGAAGCCCCTACGATCGACGCACGTCTTCGCAACCTATAGAGTTGGACCCAGCGAGTGCGCCACTCAGACTGGGGCGGCAATTCAGGCAGGCTCCGGACAGCGTCCTCGATTGGACCGCT
>JACZJB010000171.1 GCA_014860805.1 Anaerolineales bacterium | reverse complement strand
TTATCTTAAAATATTATAAGTATTATCTGAACAATTTGATATCTTGATATAAAAATTTCTTTAATGTTTTTAAGGTCTTTAATGTTTTTAAGAATTGAAGACGGGCTGGCAGCCCGTCTTCAATTCTTGATAGAGATAATTTCCGCTTGAAAATATCATTTATAAAACTGGGGCAAATGCTCCTTGTACGTTTTCAAGTAATCGGCAAGTATATCCTTGGCGGTATCCATGTCGTTAATGACCGGGTCAAGCAGCAGACATTGCAATGCTTTCTCATAACTGCCTTCCACTACCGCATCGATTCCAAGCTGCGCGATCATTAGCTCGCGGCGGCATAATTCCGCGATGGGTTCGGGCAATGATCCAACATGCACGGGTTGAATCCCCGCCCCGTTGACATGAACCGGCGTCTCTACGATCGAACCAAGCGGCAGATTTGCTATTTGCCCGACATTGGGAAGATTGGCGGCAAGATGATAATGATTCCCTGCAAATGCGATGTTCTCGATCATTTCCAACGCGCCTTCCGAATCGGTTTCCAGCAGGCTGTCAACTGTCATCTCGCCGTTCGCCATCTCATTCAAGCGGTCAAGGCTAAAATCGCGCAGGCCGGCCATAACTTCCCAATCATAGAGGCGGATGTTGAACTTATCCCACGGTTTGGTAATGGGATCACTCATCCATGGGAGATATTCGCAGAGATGGGTATCTCCGGGAACCGGGAACAGGCCAAAGTCATGAAAGACGCGGCGCGTGAGCGGTTCAAACTTTTCATCGAGTTCAAAGAATCGTTTTCGCAGCAGTGGATATAAGTCCTCGCCTGTGCGTTTATCGTGAATGGACAAGATCCATGAAAAATGATTGGTCCCGGCAGCACGAATATCGATCAACGGAACGGTTTGAGCCATAACCATATGTTGAAGCGGGTGCTGCATCACATCTGCGTGCATTCCTTCAAGACCATCTGGAACTTGAACTCCAAGGTCATTGGCGAGAGCAACACCTGCCATGCCGTAGCCAACATATATTTGATGGCACAGTCCAACCACCTTTATCTTGCTGTGACGGTTAACAAGATCACAAATCCTTACCATGGGATTCGTGAAATTGATAAACCACGCATCAGGACAAGCCTGCTCCATATCGCGGACGATTTCAAGCACAGGCTTCACATTGCGTGCAGCATGGATAAAACCGCCCGGTCCGCCATTTTCGGCGTACGGTTGACGCACACCATATTTGATCGGAATTTCAAAATCGGACTTCCACAATTCTTCACGCGGACCGACCTCAATGGCAGAGACAACGAAATCTGTTCCATCCAATGCATCCTTGTGATGTGTATGGGCTGTGATGATGAATTTCGCGTCCCATTCTTTATTGAGCCTGTCTGCCAATCTATGGACAATATCCAGGCTTTGGGCATTTCGGTCAACCAAACGCAGGGTGGAACCGCGCAATTTCCTGGAACGAAGCAAAGCAGATAGAGTATTTTCTCCAAACGAGGCGCTGCCTGCGCCAATGACAGTGATAGTGGTCATACGAATCTCCTTAATAGAATAAGCCCGCTGGATAGTTCCAGCGGGCTTATTGTACATCCAACAGATGCTGTTATTTCGTTTGTATCTGCACTTCCGCAGTCATTCCCCACAGCAGACCTGCGGGTTGTTCGCCCAATTCTATCGTGACGGGATAAACCACATCACCACCAACCGTTTTAGATATGGGTGAAATGCGAATCACTTTGCCTGTTACCGTGACGTCCAATGCTTCAATGTACACATCCACACTTTGACCAAGCTGCACGCGGGTAATATCGCGTTCACTCAAGTCTGTGGTTTCAATTTGCAGGTGCTTTAGATCTGCAAGCGTAAGCACAACCTGATTTGGCTGGACGATTTCGCCCGGGATGACTTGAAGATCGACCACGGTCCCATCATACGGCGCGATCAACGTGCTTTCCGCAAGGCTGGCGGCGGCAGAATCCCATACGGCTTTTGCCTGGTCTGCTTTCGACAAGGCTTTCAGGTACACCTCCCGAGGAAGGCTATACCAGCGGATTTTACCTGTATCGGGGTTAACATACTTCACCTTTTCAGCTTTCTGCAATTCTGCAGCAAGGCTTTTCGATTTATAGTCAAACTCAGCCGCAGTAACAGCAAACTCAAGCTCGGGGGTATCCAAAACAATGAGAGGCTGTCCTGTCCGGACTTGCTCACCCTCCATGACGAGGGTTTCTTTTACAAGCGCCGAAACGGTGAATCCCAATTCAGAAATCTGAGCAGGAGCGATAACTGCAGAAGCGACGACTACATTCGGGTCAGAGACAATCGTTGTCTCCACAATCGAAGTAGCAGCAGGAGAGACAGCCACAGGAGTCGGATTTCCACTACAGGCTGTCAAAATGAGGATCAATACAAACAACCAGATGTATCTTTTCATTTTCATCTCCTCGTTAATTCCCGATGAGGATTTCTACATCCGCACTCATACCCCAGAGGAGTCCCTTTGGTTGTTGGTCGAAGTCAATGGTCACTTTATAGACCACATCCCCACCAATAGTGGAAGAGATGCGCGACACATCTGCTACTTTACCGTTGAAGTCCTGTCCCAACGCTTCCACGAAAACAGTGGCAGCCTGACCAATTTTCACCTGCGGCACATCCCGCTCACTTAAATCTGTGGTTTCGATGCGATAGCCGCTGAGATCGCCAAGCACGATCACGACCTGGCCCGGCGTTACTGTTTCAGCGGGCGAAATATCCACAGAAACAACCGTACCAGCAAACGGCGCGGTCAGATTCGATTGCGCATTTAAGGTCGCCTTTGCTGAATCAACCAACGCCTGTGCGCGAGCGACTTCATTTTCAGCCACTTCAATATGTTTATAGCTAGGCGTACACCCCTCCCCCCGGCATCCCGTAACGCGAATCAAATACTTAAGATCAGTCTCTGCGTACGCCAAATTAGCTTCTGCCTCTTTGACTTTCGCTTCCAGGATCGCGGTATCCAACTCAACAAGGATTTGGCCCGCTTCAACCTTATCCCCCACCTGCACGCTGACCGAAGCGACTCGGCCAACACTGGTAAAGGATAGACGCGCCTCAGACATCGGGACAACGACAGCCGCAGCCGAGACAGAGTCTCCGCTGTTGGTTTGAGCATTATTAGTGGAAGGCTGGCCGCCATCTAAAGAAATGGTGGGGATGGCTTCCGGGGTATTGTTTCCTCCGCAAGCTGTTACCGCAAGAGCGAGGATTGTTATAACGATCCAAAAAACTTTATTCATTCTATATTTCTCCAAACCTGTGCAATTTACTTGATTCATTCTATCATAATGCACAGGTTTTGCACAGGTATTTCAGAGGTTGATTCTTTGCTATTATTTTGCAGAATCCTTCACGATAAGTCCATCTTCCAAAGTAACCACTCGCTCCGCATAGCTGATGACGCGTGAATCGTGAGTGGCGAAGACAAATGTAACGCCTGTATCTTTGTTGAGTCTCTTCATTATGTCCATCACCTGCTTGCCGTTTTCGCTGTCCAGGTTGGCAGTGGGTTCATCAGCCAGGATCAGCTTGGGGTCAGTGGCAAGTGCTCTGGCAACAGCGATGCGCTGTTGTTGTCCGCCCGAGAGTTGATCAGGGCGATGATGAGCACGGTTGACAACGTCCACTGCTTCGAGCAATTCCATCACGCGCTGCTTGCGCTCTGCAAGATTCTTGCCATTAAGCAGGAGCGGCATTTCCACATTTTCATAAGCTGTCAACGTGGGGATGAGCGCAAAGAATTGGAACACAAACCCAATGGTTCCCTTTCGCAAATCAGCGCGTTGGTTACGATTCAAGTTGGTGGTTTCTTTGCCATTGATGACCACTTTGCCGGATGTGGGCTGGTCAAGACAACCGATCAATTGCAAGAGTGTGGTTTTGCCCGAACCAGAAGGACCGACTAATGATGTAAATTCACCGCTGTTAATAGATAAGCTGACACCGTTCAAAGCGCGTGTTTCCACTTCGCCGATTTTATAAACACGAGTGACATCTGTTAATTTTGCGACTTCCATGATATTTCTCCTTAGTTTGCGCCATGCAAGGCTTCGACAGGTTCCATGCGGGACGCAAGCCGCGCAGGATAAAGTGAAGCGAGTAGGGTAATTATGAATGAGGTAACGACTAGATTGATTGCCGCATCAATCGTCAGGTAGGGATAGATGCGGTCTTGCAAAAGCATCCCGCCGCTTACCCCGAGGTCGCCAAAATAAAAGCCAACTTTTCCAAAGTAGGCAGAGAGCGCCCAGCCTGCCAGCGATCCAATCGTGATTCCGCCCAGGGCCAGTAAACCAGCTTCGGTGAGAAACAAGGCAATGACCTGACGACCCTTCATGCCGATGGCTGTCAGAATCCCGATCTCACGAGTGCGTTCAAAGACAGACATGAGCAGAGTATTGACGATGACTGTGGCGGTTACGCCCAAAACAATTAGATTCAGAATCATAATGTAGGCGTTCGAGAAATCATTGATCAGCACAAGCAATTCATTTAATTGACTCCAGGTTTTTACCTGATAGCCCTGACCTTGAATGGCAGCAGCAACAGCATCCGCCTGTTCGCGGTCCTTTAGCAAGATGAATATCATACTGGCGCGATTTTCTGCACCAGAAAACGCCTGAGCCTTCTCAAGCGGCAAAAATACAACTCCCTTATCGTAGACTGATGTACCGGTCGTGAAAACACCACGCACCGTAAATTGCTGTTCGTCTACGTTTCCCTCAGATGTATTCACCAGTAGTGTGAGTTGATCGCCAACGTTCAGTCCCAAACTCTCCGCCAGCGGATAGCCGATAACGACACCTTCGCGGTCACCAGCAGTGAGAAACTCACCGGAAACAATACCATCACGATACGGAGCGTTCGCCTCTGAGGATGGCACGACCCCCATGATCTGAACGCCAGCGGATTCATCCCCAACGGAGACTATTCCGCTCGCCAGCAAACGCGGCGTAGCAACTTGAACTTGATCCAGCGCTTCGACCTGCGCCGCAACCTGCCCCGGGTTTTCTATTAGATATTCCCAGGCAACACTGAGTTTGTCAGGGTCGTAATCCACATCCCGAATTTGGATGTGCCCGCTATCCAGTCGCAGGGTGGTTTCCATCGAACTGCGCATTTCGCCCTGAAAGAAAGCGGCAATGAACATCAACAAAGCCGTGCCCATGGCCAAAGCCAGCGCCGAAAGAAACGTACGACGGCGATGCCTGCCCAAGTTACGGTATGCAATCTTTAAATAATTCATCATGTCAATCACTCCTACACATAATGCAGCGCCGCAGCCGGTTCACGCTTCGAGGCTTCATACGCGGGATACAGCGCTGCAAGTGCCGCAATAACGGCGACTGTGAACGCATGTTGGAGAACTTTCATCGGGACGAGCTGGGTATAAATGCTCCCGTTGATCAACGCAGTGTATTCGGTCAGGTTGGCAAACTGGCTATAGTCCAGACCCACGATGCTGAAAATCCAATTGAAAGTGGTACCCAGTATGGCTCCCAACACAGCGCCCATCACACCGATCAAGATCCCTTCCAGCAGGAAGGTTAACATGATCTGACCGGGGCGAAGTCCCAATGCGCCAATAATGCCAATCTCACGTGTGCGCTCAAAAACGGCCATCAAGAGTAAGTTAAGAATACCAATGGCGGCAATACCTAACATGAACACGCCAAAAACACTCATGACGCCGGTTTTCATATCCATGGTTTGTTTCAGATCAGGGATGCTGGTTTCCCAGCTTTCCACTTCATAACCCGGCACTTGGCTATGGATGGCGTTCATCACGCCCGGTTCCTGCCCGATCTGTTTCAGGGAAATGACAACTTCGGTCACCTGCCCATCCAAACCAAACAATTGCTGCGCTTCAGAAAGGGACATGTAGATCGTGTTCTTCTCCACAGAAGGCACACCTACATCGAAGATGCCAACAATCGTCATTGTGCGCTGGCGCGTCTGCTCGTGTGTGGAACTGCCCACCATAGTGATGCGATCCCCCACTTCAACATCCATGGCTGTAGCTAACCCCTGGCCGATGACAATCATATCGCCATCATCTGCGTTCAAATAACGTCCACTGGATATGTTATCCGCCACCGGCGTGACGAGAACCTCTTTATCCGTTTCCACACCGATGATCGAGACGGAAAAAGCACCTTCGCGATTCGTCACCAACCCGCCGGTTACGATGCGTTTTGAGGCAACGATCACATTTGGCTGCAATTCCGCAGCTTGAACGATTCGGTCCGGGTCATCCAGTGCAAGCAATGGTTTCCGGTCGGCCTTCTCACCATATCCCGGCGCGTGGACCTGAATGTTGCCTCCCAGCAATTGAATGGCATTTCCATAAATTGCCTGTTCAAATCCACCGATCAAGCCGTCATAGAAAACCAACAACGCCATGGTGACGCCCATACCGACGGCAATCAATAAAGTTCTGCGGCGCTGACGCCAGATATTTCTCATTGCAATTTTTAAATAAAGCTGCATAGTCATTCTTCCTTTCCTGCATCATCAATGGATGACGCCTTTACATTTCTTAATCCATGCTCCATGATCGAAAGCATATCGTCAATATATTTCTGGGTCTTCGGAGTACGCACCCATTTGACAATATCCTTTTTCTGCATGCCTTCCTGCAAAATGGAATTACTGATGACATTACTCCAGGTATCCATGACCGTAGCCGCAACTTTCTCATCCACACTGGGGTCGATCTCTCCATTTTGCTTGGCGTGCTGGATCATGGTCACCAATGTATCCATTGTTTTCTTTCTGACATCGTTAAATATCTGTCCATAATACATTCCTTCACCAAGCAGGACGCGAGCAATGGCTTTCACCAGTTTCGGATTCGTGGAATTAAATTCCATACCTGTCTTGATCATCCAGCGAAAATATCCAAAGATACCCAGCCCGGGACTTGGTGGATGCTTTCCCTTGAAAAATTCTGTCTTTTCCTGAGCGATCACATCCATCAAATACTTAAATACATCCATCTTATCGTCAAAGTATTGATAGAAACTTCCCTTGGAAATACCGCTGTTCGCCACAATACGGTTGATGGACGCGGATTCAAAGCCATATTCCGCAAACTCATCGATTGCAGCATTAACAACAGTTTGTCGTTTCTCATCAGGAAGATTCAGGAATGTTTGCTTTGGCATATTGAAACCTTATATAGTTATTTTTTGAACTTCTCTTCTGTTATATTCCACAAACGCATCTGCGTCTCGCGATTGTATGCATTCTTATTGGCCTTGACTGGTACATTGGGTGCATCCCAATAGCCGCCAGTGACATGATCCAGTGACGGGTCGGCAGCGAGCCAGGTATAGGTTTCCGCCATCTTCTCAGGCGTAAGAGCAAACTTACGCTTCATCTCATACATCTTCAACAGAAACTTCGGAAGATGGTCAAGCCGCGTATCAGGGATGGCAACATTTCCAACTCGCACACAGTTGACTGTGACGCCCGTACCTTTCAATCGTTCCGCCAGATCAAAGGTGAACATCACCTGCGCCTGTTTCGACTGATAGTAGGCATGCTGCATCGAGAATTTCTTCTCGCCAGCCAGGTTATTGAAATCGATGTCCAAAAACGGATAGGTGATCAATCCCTTGCTGGCAACGGTGATAATACGGCTCGGCGCGCTGGCTTTGAGCGTATCCAACAACAGCTGACTCAGCAAAACGATATTGACATGATTGGTTGCAAAGACATTCTCCAAACCGTCAACCGTCATTACAGGCTTCGTCTGCCGATGGTCGAAATTGGCAGCATTGTGGATGATGACATCCAGCCTCTTGTGACGGCTGAGAAACTCATCCGCTGCCTTTCGCACCGACCCCTGCGAAGACATATCCACAAGCATCAACTCCACATTTTCGCTCTTCGCCGCCACGCGGACATCCTGCAACGCCTGCTCACCGCGTTCCTTGCTGCGGCACATCATCACCACCTGAGCACCGATCTGCGCCAATTGGATGGATGCGGCTTTCCCGATACCTGAATTTGCTCCTGTGACAATCACAGTTTTATTTGAAAGATCGTACTTCATTCGTTTTACTCCGTTTCCTTCAACAGATAAGATGTGACCCACCAGTCGTATGACTTGTCGGTCACATGACTAGCAAGTCACATTATAGGACTATTCCCCCGCCTGTCAAGATATTTAATGTCACAATCGCCTCACCTTCACCGACAACTGATTCTGTTCCTAAAAGATTGATCTACCTCGTTTAATAAAAAAACCCGCGAGATGAGAACCATCCCGCGGATAAAACAAAGTTATGCTCAATACTACCCATCTCCTGCAACCCATTGTCTTCCCCTCGTTTTCTGCAATACCATCTTAACCAATAACCCCGCCCGCCAAAATGCGACTGCCGCCATGCCATGCGCAAGCACTGCAAATAACGGAGGCTTTTGGAACGTGTAATACGTCCAGCACTCTCGGGTGGTTCCCCACAACTCAAGGAAGTAACCAAGCCCTGCGCCTGCAATAAAGGTAAGCAAAGCAAAGCGATAATTTGTGGGCGTAAAAATAAGCAAAATGCACAGGAGCAGCGCGAGCCATGTATAGGATTTATCAAATGTTGGAGAAACAAAGACCAGCATAAGGATTAAGAAAGCAGCGAAGGTCAGCCAATAAAGAACAGCAAACGGAGAAGTCGGCTTGTTCCGCCCACCAATTTGATCAATCGCCCAGTTAAGAAACCTTGTGATCCGATCAATCGAGAGGCTTGCAATCGGCCAGGCAGGGATGATCCACAACGGCGGACGTTCGGCTGTGTAGTAATGCCAAAGATTCGTTTGTGTGCCCCATGATTCGATTGCCAGCCCGCCGCAGATACCCACAAAAACGATTAGCACATCGGTTTTTAGATTTGCGCGCGCCACAATGGTAATGGACATGAACATAAAAACGCCAAGCAGAAGCCAATCCATGTACAACCACCAGGGACCGTTCCAATCAACATACGAGAGCACTTCCTCCGCCAGCGGCCACCAGATATATAGGATCAACAAAATTGTGACGAAGAATCCACCCAGCAAAATGGATGAGTCGCGAGTCCAGAAAGGTTGCTTTTGATTTTCCATGCGGCGGATTATATAACAGACAATTAGATTATGAAGATAATCCTTCCGTACTAGTAGAGAGATAATTGACATTTCACCTCCCCTCGTCTAAACTTCACCACATGCTATCCCGCGTGTATTCCTGCGCCGTGGTGGGACTTGAAGGTGTCATCGTCGAAGTGGAAGTAGATTACACCAACGGCTTACCCGGCGTAACCATTGTCGGCTTACCCGATGCGGCGGTTCAAGAAAGCCGTGAGCGTGTGCAAACCGCTGTCAAAAATGCCGGCTTGCATTTTCCCCGTCATCGCATCGTTGTTAATCTCGCCCCCGCAGTCGTCCGCAAAGAAGGACCGGCGTACGATCTGCCCATCGCGCTCGGCGTTATCATCCTTGCGGGATATCTTCCGCATGAAACAATTGACGGCAGCCTTGTTGTCGGCGAGCTTTCGCTGGATGGCTTTGTCCGTCACACCCGCGGAATTTTGCCAATGGCCGCCACAGCCCGCGCCAAGGGATACAAACACATGTTCGTCCCTGAAGTGGATGCGCCTGAAGCGGCTTTGATTCCAGGCCTTGAAATAATCCCAGTCAAATCGCTTGCGCATCTCTACGACCATTTGGCTGGCCGGCAATTAATTGAGCCGTATCAGCCCACTGACAATTTTCTCGAACCACTCTTCATCCCTACAGACTTCTCCGAGATCAAAGGACAGGAGCACGTCAAACGCGCAATGGAAGTTGCCGCGGCTGGGGGGCACAACATGCTACTCGTGGGAAGTCCTGGAGCTGGTAAAACATTACTTGCCCGCGCCTTGCCCGGTATTTTGCCTGAAATGTCCATCGAAGAATCTTTGGATGTCACGCGCATCTACTCCGTCGCAGACCAACTCCCCGCAGGGACACCGCTCATCAAACATCGTCCGTTTCGTTCGCCGCATCATACGATTTCGCACGCGGGTTTGGTTGGCGGCGGAAACATCCCCAAGCCCGGTGAAATATCCCTCGCACATCGTGGTGTTTTATTCCTCGATGAATTCCCTGAATTCGGCTCGCGTGTCCTCGAAGTGATGCGCCAGCCGATGGAAGATAAAGTCGTCACCATCAGCCGTGCCAAGGGCTCGCTAACTTTTTCCGCAAATTTTCAACTAATTGCGGCCATGAATCCCTGCCCTTGTGGCTACTACGGTGACTCACTCAAACCTTGCACTTGTGCTCCCGCCATTGTAACCAAATACCAAAAACGAATCTCAGGCCCACTACTTGACCGCATTGATATTCACATCGAAGTTCCCAGAGTGGATTATGAAAAACTCAGCGGAGATAGATTAGGCGAATCAAGTGAGTCCATCCGCAAGCGCGTGCAAACTGCCAGAGACATTCAAAATCAGCGCTTCGTCAATTCCTCTGATATTGTCTGCAACGCAGATATGCGCATCGGGGAGGTCAGGCAATTTTGTGCGCTCCAGCCCGAAGGTCAAAGCTTGATGCGGGCGGCGATGAGCCAACTCAACTTGTCGGCGCGCGCCTATCACCGAATCTTGAAACTGGCACGCACAATTGCAGACCTAACAGGGAGTGAAGAAATCCAGTCACCGCATTTGGCGGAAGCGCTGCAATATCGTCCGAAGATTATGATGTAATCCCCTGTTATATCGATTGATTCACCAACCCCAACACATACATTCCGATCAACATACCAAAGGCGCCCAAAAATTGAGTGACGTTTTGAATCTGACTGATCTCCGGCAGAATACCTGTGAGAATGGTCACACCGACCGCTGCGCCGAGGTATCGCCCTAGTTGAACAAGTCCGCTGAGCACGGTGCGGTCTTCGTTACTGACGGCGTTCTGCGAGTTAATGAGCAGGGTTGCGGAAATGCCGCCAAGGACAAGCCCTAAAAAGCTGGTAAAGATTTGAAAGAGAATAAAGTTGCTGGCACTGACGGCTAGGTACAGCCCACCTGCCCCAAGAATGGAAACTGCCCAGAGAACGATCGGGAAGGATGCCTTGAGTTTTGCCATTATCCCGCTGGTAATGAGCAGCCCTACCGTTGTGCCGATCATGAAGATCATCAAGACACGGCTTTCATCCACTTCAAAGCCTTGCTGTTTGAAAATAGTATTACACAGAGGTAGGAGCGTGATCAACCCATACATGATGCCGCCCGCAATGAGCGAACTGATAATGGATTGGCGCAGCACTTTGGTTTGAAAAAATGACAATTTGAGAATGGGGTCATGATGCCGCGTTTCGTTCCACACCAGAACCATGCCAGTAATCACAACACCGACCAGAAGCAGAATGCCCGAAAGGTTGAGTCGCCCAAGATTGCTAACCGAATCTGATAGGCTGACCAGGAACACACAGAACAAGCCGAACATCAAGCCGCCGAGCAGGTCAAGATTTAACCAGTTGACAGGCTGGCTGGAAGACTGCGAAGCGGACTTATCCAACGCCACCAGTAGCAAGGCAATGGCAACCATGAACAGTGTGATGAAAAAGATCCAATGCCAGCCGAGTTGCTTGGTGATAACGCTGCTGAGAATTGGACTGACAAGATTGGCAAGCAACTGCACAAAACTGAACATGCCGATCATACGTCCGCGTTTTTCGGGTGGGAAGAGGTCAGAGATGAGAGCGATGGAGACGGGTGTCATCATGCCTGCGCCGAGTCCCTGCAGGACGCGCGCCACGATGAGATGCTCCATGCTGGGCGCCAACCCGCCATATAGCGTGCCGACCGCAAAGATGGACATGCCCAGCAAATAGAATTTTTTGCGCCCGTACAAGTCCGCCATCTTCGAGAAGATCGGGATGGTCAGCAACGACGCCAGCATGTAACTGGAAAAGACCCAACTGTAGAGGTAGTCGCCGCCGATCTCTGTGACAATGAACGGCATGGCGGTCGCCAGCACCAATTGCATAATGCCGATGCCGAACATGCCTAGGATGATTCCGATAAAGGTCAGCATTGTTATTTCTCCAATAAGCGGACGATGCCATTTGAGCCATCCACCTCCACCAGTTGACCGTCCCGCAAGATTTGCGTGGCGTTATCCAAACCTGAAACGCAGGGCACGCCATACTCACGCGCCACGACCGCACCATGCTGCAAGGCACCGCCGATCTCAAGGATGATGCCTTTGGCATTGATGAAAAGAGGGGTCCAGCCTGGGTCGGTGGCGCGGGCAACCAGAATTTCACCGGGCAGGAGTTGTTTCTCGTTGGCAAATTGCAGCACCTTGACCCGCCCCTGCACCACGCCGGGCGAGATGGGCACCCCGCTCAACTCCCCATCGGCGGCGGCTTTGCGGGGTGGATAGAAGATCCTGCCGCGCGAGTCGAGGATGCGGGCAGTCAGTTTGCTTTTGCGCATCTTGTTGATAAGCACAGTGCGATTCTGCGCCAGTGCACGTAGAACCAAAGACGGGGCGGTCAGGGCTTGGTCAATATCGGCGATGGTCAGGTCGAAGATTTGCGAGGGAGAGTCCAGCCGCCCATCGGTGACGAAGCGTTTTGCGATCTCCAATGCATTGCGGCGGAACAGGTCCACCACGGTAATGATGTAATGCTTGGGAGTTTCACGGTAGCCGCCAAAGGTCAGCCAGGTTTGATAAAGACCTTCAAAGG